>NZ_JBQHTP010000026.1:0-40033 GCF_052065655.1 Bittarella sp. HCP28S3_D9
GGCGGACTCGCCCCCCCCGGCTCTCTCTCTTTTTGTCCCCTGTCAGCGGGTCGGGTAGGTGGTGTAGATCTCCAGGCTCTCGATGCTGCCGTCCATCCCGAAGGAGAACTGGTAGGTGAAGCTGCCGTCCTGCAGGGCCAGGGAGCCGCCCTGGTCCCGCACCACCTCCATCTCCGCGAGGGTCTGGCGTACGTCCTCAGCGGCCAGGCCCTGAAAGTCCAGCCCGTTGACGAGCAGTTTGCCGGGCAGCGGCTCGCCGCCCACCGCCAGCTGCCAGTAGACCGAGCAGAGGGTGCAGGCCTCGGTGGCCTGGGTGCTGCCGGTGGTGTTGCAGAGGCCCCACCCGGCGTACTCCACCAGCTGGCCGTCCTCCCCGGCGCGGGCCAGGTAGTACAGGTCGCTGCTGAAGGTGTAGGGGGCGATGGTCTCGCCTGCAAAGCCCAGCCGCTCCACCTTCTCAAAGCCGGCGTCCAACACCTCTTGCAGGGTGGTCTGCCCGAGCGTCAGGGTGTAGCCGTCCAGCTCGATTTGAGGCGGGGTGCCCTCCAGGGCGGGGGGCTCTCCGCCCTTGCCGCAGCCGGTAAAGGCCCCCAGAACCAGCGCCGCCGCCAGTGCCAGCGGCAAAAACCGGCTGTTCAGTGATCTCTTCAAAGCCATTCGCTCCTTTTTGCGGGGTAAAATCGGGTCCCAGCCGCAGCCGGGAGAATACCAGTATAGCATTTCCCCCGCCCGGCGGGAAGGGGTCTCTTTGGGGGGCGGGAAAAGGGGACCCGCGCTTGGCAGGTCCCCTTTTTTGAATGTCGGTCAGTTGGTCACGTCCCGCTTGGCAAAGGCCCACAGCCCCAGCAGGTAGAAGAGGGCGACAAAGGCCATCATCATGATCCCGCCGTAGAGGGGGTCCAGCTGGAACCCGTAGTTTTGCAGCAACATCTTGTTCTGATAGGCGGCGTTTGGCCCCATCAGACCGCCCATGTCCATGTAGGGCACCGGGGTGAAGCGCACAAAGTAGAGCCGCAGGGCCAGGCAGAGCTGAAAGACCAGGGAGTAGCCCATGTTGGCGGCAATGGGCAGGGCCACCGACACGGCGGTGTTGCGGGTGAGGGCCGACAGGCAGAAGGCCAGGCTCCCGGTGAAGAGGATGCCGATGAAGGCGTAGGCCATTCGCGGCAGGCAGTAGGCCCAGAAGTTGTAGCTCACCACCCGGCCGCCGGCAAAGGCCAACACCGGAGAGGCAAAGCCCCCAAAGCCCAGCTGGAGACCGGAGGAGAGCACCATGGCCAGGAACATGGCCAGGTAGAGACCGGCGCTCACCAGCACCATGGTCAGGTACTTGCCCAGATAGACCTTCCAGCGGCGCACCGGCCGGGTCAGCAGCAGGCGGATGGAGCCGGAGGAGAACTCCCGGGCGATGGAGCTGCCCCCCAGGATGACCGCCACGATGGACACCAGCATCCCCAGGTTGAGGATGTTCATGGCCGCGGTGCGGGGGTCCTTTTGCGACTGGTAGAGGGGCGGGACCCCGTTGTCCAGCCCGTACTGGAGCACCTGGTTTTCCTCGGCGGACTCCTGGGCGGCCTTCTCCAGGTTCTCCAGGTACTGCTGGTAGCTCATGTTGGCGGCAAACTGCCCGCCTTTTTGGGAGGAGAGGAACTGCTGTTCATCCAGGGGGATCTCGTACTGCAGGGAGAGGTTTTGCTCCATCTGCTGCAAGCTGGCGGAGCGGTAGTCGTCCTCGCCGTAGCCGATCTTGTGGTCCACCCGGTACTGGTAGAGGGCGACCCGGGCCCGCTGCATCTCAGCAGTCTTTTTGGCCGCCTCCGCCTCGCGGGCCAGAAATTCGTCCTTGGGGTCTGCCTTGGCGGCCGCCTCGGCCGCTTTTTGCTGGTTGAGATTGCTCTGGAGGGCGACCTGCTGGGCTTCCAGGTTGTAGCTGGCCACCTGCATAGGGTCGCCGCTGCGCAGCACGGTGAGCAGCCGCTGCACCTTGGCGTCCATCTGCCCGGCCAGGCCCTTGAGTCCCTCCCTGTCCAGCCCGGCTGCCTCGGGGGGCAGCTGCAGGTAGCTGTCGCCCCCCAGGGAGCCCTGGCTGGCCATCTCCACCGCCTTCTGGCTCTGCAGGAGGGCGCTGTACTGGTTGATGAGGTCCATCCGGTAGTCGGAGTAGCGGGTGACCCCCAGCTCCTTTTGGATCAGCAGGGCGTCCCGCTCGGCCTCAAAGTAGGCGAGCATGGACTTGTCGCCGGTTTTCTTGGCCGTGTCGATGCTCTCCTCGTTCCAGCTCAGCTGCCGCTCCAGGTATTCCGAGTCGTCCCCGCCGCCCCAGCTGCGGCTGGAGAGGAAGGGGAAGGCCGCCGCCAGCGCCAGCACTAGGGCCAGGATCACCAGCAGGCTCTTTTTGGAAAACTCCTTGATAAACTCGTTGTGGACGAGTGCCGTTATCTTTTTCATCTCTCGCGTCCCCCTTATTGGATCTGGCCCTTGGAGCCGGTGGTGGTTTCCAAAAACAGCTCCTCAAGGGAGGTGCGGTGGGGGATGACCGAGTAGACCTCGACCCCGCTCTCGCAGAGCTGGCGGACAGCCGCGGCCCGCTGTTTGCGGCTGCAGCTGAGCTGTACCCCACCGGCGGTGGGGGTGATCTCCCCCTGGGGGAAGAGGGCGGCCAGCAATTCGGCGGCCCGTTGGGGGTCGCTCACCTCCCAGAGGGTGGGCACCGACTGGTCGCTCTGCCCCGCCGCGTTGCGCTCGGCCCGCAGGTCCCGCACCGCGACGATCTGTCCGGCGTCCACGATGCAGACCCGGTCGCACATCAGCTCCATCTCGGCGAGCTGGTGGCTGGAGATGAGCACCCCCACCTCCTCCTCGTCGGCCAGCTGGCGCAGGGTGTCCCGCAGTTCCTTGATGCCCACGGGGTCCAGGCCGTTGGTGGGCTCGTCTAAAATCAGCAGCTTGGGCCGGTGGAGGATGGCCTGGGCCACCCCCAGCCGCTGCCGCATCCCCAGGGAGTAGCGGCGCACCTTGTCGCCGATGCGGTTTTCCAGTTTGACCTGCCGCACCACCTCGTCGATGCGCTCCCGGCTCACCCCCTGACACATGTTGGCGTAGACTTGCAGGTTCTGCCTTCCGGTCAGGTGGCCGTACATCTCGGGGTTTTCGATGATGCCGCCCACCAGCGAGCGGGCGCGTTCGGGGTCTTTGACCCCGTCGTAGGGGCCGATCTGGATGGAGCCGCTGTCCACCTTGAGCAGTCCGAGGATCATCTTGATGGTGGTGGTCTTGCCGGCCCCGTTGGGCCCCAAAAAGCCCATGATCTCCCCGGGCATCACCGCAAAGCTGGCGTCCCGGATGATGGCTTTCTTGCCGATTTTCTTGTGGAGGTTTTGCACCTGTAAAATGGGTTCCACTTGTTCACTCTCCCGTTCCGGCCCCGCACGGCAGCGCGCCGTGTGGGGCGGCAAAATGGATGTACCGCTCCCGCGCTGTGACCAGTATACCCAATCCCCCGCCGGGGGAGAAGGGGAATCAACGCAAAGTAATAACTTCTTCATCAAATGTTCAGAAACGCCCCTTTCCCCAACTTCTGTGGAGAACTGTGTGGAAAATGTGGAAAACTGGTGGGGCGGGGATGGGATTTGTGACCGCCAATGTGGAGAAAGCGGTTGAAACGGTGGAATTACCCGATGTATAATTGTGGAGAAAGGGGGGAACGGTGTTGGAAACGGCAATTTCTTGGCTTTTACAGGAAGCCGGGCTGGAGCGGCTGCCCTGGGGGGTGCTGCCCTATCGCCCCGAACTGGTGCGCCCGGAACTGCCCTGCCGCCGGGCGGCCCTCATCCCAGATGAGGCCGCCGCCCTGGCGATCTTCGCCTTCCCCTACAAGGTGGAGGCCGCCTTTGGGGGCAACCTCTCCTGTTACGCGGCGGTGGCCGACTACCACAGGGTCTGCTTCTCCCTTCTCCAGGCGCTCTGCGACCGCCTCACCGCGCGCTGGGGGGGCGTTTCCCTCCCCTTTGTGGACGCCTCCCCCTTTGACGAGGTGGGGCTGGCCGCCGGGTGCGGCCTGGGGGTGCGGGGGGACAACGGCCTGCTCATCACCCCCCGCTGGGGCAGCTATGTCTTTTTGGGGGAGATCGTCACCACCCTTCCCCTGCCGCCCCACAGCGGCCCCGACGGGGGCGCCTGCCTCCACTGCGGGCGCTGCAGCCGCGCCTGCCCCGGCAGCTGCCTGGCGGGGGGCCGGGTGGAGGCGACAAACTGCCTGTCGGAAATCAGCCAGAAAAAGGGGGAGTTGACCCCGGCGGAGGCGGCGCTGGTGAAGGGGAGCCCCCTCCTCTGGGGGTGTGACCAGTGCCAGCTGTCCTGCCCCCTCAACGCCGGGGCGGAGGAGACCTTTCTCGCCCCCTTTTTGGAGGACTGCCTCCCCCGCGTCGGCCGGGAGGAGATCCGCCCCCTCTGCAAGGGGCGGGCCTTTGGCTTTCGCGGCCCCCGCCCGCTGGAGCGAAACTGGGACCTGCAGCACGAAAAAGGGGAGGGGGGACCGTCGAATTGACGGGGTTTGGGGTGGGTGGTATAATCGCCTTGAACGGAATGCGGCCCGCGGTGGGCCGACAGAAGGGGGAAACGGGCCATGACAACGCTGATGGTGCAGACCGACCGGGTGCTGCACAACCTGCACACCTTTCAAAAAGCGGTGGGGCGCGCGGCGGTGATCCCGGTGCTCTCGGGCAACGCCTACGGCGCGGGGGACACCCAGATGGCCAAGCTCCTCTTTGCCGAGGGGATCCGGCTGGTGGCCGTCTCTCGGCTGGAGGAGGCGGTGCGGGTGAAAAATGCCATCGCCGGGCTGGATGTGCTGTTGCTCACCCCCTATTCCACCGAGGCCGCGGCCGAGGAGATCGTCCGCCACGACATCGTGGCCACCGTCGGCTCCTACGACAGCGCCGTGGTCCTCTCGGGGATCGCCGGCAAGGCGGGCAAAAAGGTGCGCATCCACTTCAAGTTCGACACCGGCAACGGCCGCTTCGGCTTTTTGCCCGAAGAGGTGAGCAAGGCGGTGCAGGCCGCCAAGTACCTGGACAACCTGGTGCTCACCGGGGTCTACGCCCACATCTCCGGCAGCGAGTGCAAAAAGGAAAAGCAGGTGCGGCGGCAGTACGAGACCCTCAAGGAGATGCTCACCGCCCTGCGGCGGGAGGGGATCTCCTATGGGGTGGTGCACGCCGCCGGCACCCTGCCCGCCCTGCTCTACCCCTGGCTGCGGCTGGACGCGGTGCGCTGCGGCAGCGCCCTCATGGGGCGGCTGAGCGGGGTGAAGGACCGCTGGGGCTTTAAAAAGGTGGGGCGGCTGTGCAGCGAGGTCTGCGACGTGCGCTGGGTGCCCGCCGGCTACCACGTGGGCTATGGCCGCACCTACCGCACCAAGCGGCCCACCAAGATCGCCCTGGTGCCCGCCGGTCTGGCCGACGGCCTCACCGCCGAAAATGCCCGCACCCTCCTCACCGGGCGGGGCTTCTTCTCGGCGCTGCGGGCGGCCATCCGCCGGGTCTCCCGCCAGAAGCGGCTCACCTGCGACGTCAAGGGCCGCCCCGCCCGCATCCTGGGCTATGTGGATTACGAGTCCACCATGGTGGATGTCACCAAGGTGGAGTGTGCGCCCGGGGACATCGTCTCCTTCGACACCGTCCCCTCCTCGGTGGACGGGTCGGTCCGCCGCTCCTACGTCTGATGAAAATGGCCAAAAGGCCGGCAGAGAGAATCTTCTCTGCCGGCCTTTTTTGCGCTTGAGCGGAGTTTCCACCCCTTTATAAGGGGGAGATGGTTTCCCTTTTCCCCCTCGGTCAGGGCGTTGATACGGCCCCTGGTCTGCCAACAGCCGGGCGGTGCGGTGGGCAAAATCGCCTCGGCCTGGGGTGGCACCTTGCGGGTGGGGTAAGCGGGTCGCGCTTCTCGGCCAGCGCCGGGGAGCGGTACAGCACTCCGCCCGCTGGGGCCGACGCTGCCGGGCAGCCCCATCTTGGTTTTGACGCAGTCAAAGCTCATCTTTGCCGTCTTTAGGGTGTCGGCGTCCAGCGCCGCCTCGGTGATGGGCAGAGGGACGCTTGCCCGACATGGAGGGGATTGCAGGCCAACCGGCACGGAATCAGGGGCGCCGGCATAGCGGCCGCCCCCAGGGCAGAGCGGTTTGAATGCCCGTGACCCCCAGGGGAACGCCCGCTCCCACCTGCTGGGGGGGCTGCGCAATCAGTTTGGCCGGCGTCACAGCGCCGAAGGAGCCGCCCAGACGGCGCATCTGTGCAGACCCCAGCCCAAAACGGCCTGGCTGGCCCACCGGTCGCAGGCGGGAAAGTTGGCCTCGGCACCCTTTTCCGGGTGGCCCACGATGTCTACCGCGTATAGGTAGAAGGCACCGGCGAGAAACCGGCAGATCAGCGGGTCGTAGGTGGCGGGGTTGTCCCTGTAAAAGACCGGGAGGGGCGGCCCCGACAGCTTGTCGGTCCCCGCCAGATGGGTGCGGCCAAAATCAGCCAGGTACAGATTGCGAAAGGGGGCCCAGCTTTTGCAGCCGGGCGCCATAGAGGGACAAAGGGTTACACTTAGCCGCGGAGGGGGATGGAAAATGCCTTTCCGGGGATACCTCCTGCCGCAATGGGAAAACTACCCCCAGTTTGTATATTTTGATTTATTTATACTGTTTGTTTTTAAAAAGGGCGCTGTACAGCCGGGGGAGGAGGGCAGCCGCCAAAACGGCCGCCAGAGGGACCGCCCCGTTCCAGGGGGCGGGCAGCAGAGCGGCGAGGAGGGAGGCCAGGCCGCAGGCAAACCAGACACGCCCCCCAAAGCGCTGGGTGTGGCGCCAGTTTTCCCGGTCGATGAGGGCGGCGGGGGCCTTGACGCCGCGGCCGCTCTCCCGCCTCGCCTTGGGGAGGCCGTTGCCCAACCAGAGCAGCAGGGAGCCCACCGCCAAGTCCGCCAGGGGCAGCAGCAACCGGCTGTCGGCCCGCGTGATCTCCCAGAGTTCCAGCCCATTTCCGGTGAGGAGGAGCTGTCCCCCAAAGAGGAGGAGGGCCGCCCCCCAGGAGGGGCCCATCCCCCTCTGGCTGCCGGGGGAGAGCCGGGCGCGGCGGAGCAGGTGAAAGCCAGCGGCCAGGGCGGGGAAGGCCAGCAGGAGCAGCCGGCTGGCCCACCCGCTCACCCCGCTGTCATTCCACTGGACAGGGATGACGGCGGGCAGTAGGGGCAGGCAGCAGAGGGCGGCCGCCAGCATGAGGGCGATGAGCAGCCAGAACCGCCCGTCGCGCCCCTTCACCCCTCGACCTCCTCGCCTCGAGGGGCGGCGACCTCTCGCCCGGTGAGACCGGCTGCCCAGTGGAGCAGCTCCTCCACCACCGAGAGGTCGGCCTGGTAGTAGATGTACGTCCCCTCCCTCTGGGCGCGGCAGAGACCAGCCTCCCGCAGCACCGACAGGTGGCGGGAGACGGCCGCCCCCGAACAGGCGAAGTGGGCGGCGATCTCTCCGGCGGGAAGGGGGTGGTCCCGCACCAGCTCCAAAATTTCCCGGCGGGTGGGGTCGGCCAGCGCCCGCATCGTCTCCTGCAGTCCCATGAAAACACACCCCTTCTTTGAGTCTTTATTTAACTAAATTGTTAAATATAAGGATACCCCCATTTCTCGCCCCTGTCAAGGCGGAGGGAGGCGCGCACCGACCCGGCAAAAAGAGGGGCTGTGTGGGCGAAGAATTTTTGCATTTCTGACAAAAACCTATGGCCTTTTGCAGCGGATGATGGTAGAATGGAGATACCAAAGGAAGCACCTTTTATCACCAGTTAAAGGAGGGCCATATCGTGAAACTGATATTTGCTATCGTAAACAAAGACGATTCCAGCGCGGTCCAAAGCGCATTGACCAAGGAGAAGTTCTCGGTCACCAAACTCGCCACCACCGGCGGCTTCCTGCTGGCGGGCAACACCACCTTCATCATCGGTACAGACGACGAAAAGGTCGAGCAGGTGCTGGGCATCATCGAGGAGAACAGCAAGCGCCGCACCCAGATCGTCCCCTCTTCCATCGCCTATGGCGCGGGACTGTCCTCTGCCTACCCCATCGAGGTGACCGTCGGCGGCGCCACCATCTTTGTGACCGATGTCTCCAGATTTGAAAAGTACTGATTTTACATCCGAATTTAAGGGCAATCCCCTGGTTTTGCAAACGCTGCGCGCCGTGATCGACGCGCGGCGTTTGCCCCATGCCATGCTTTTTGAGGGCCAGCAAGGGTGCGGTACATACACCCTTGCTGTTTTGTTTGCCGCCCAGGTCCTCTGCCAGGGCCAGCCGGCCGAGCAGGCGGAGCGGATCCGCCGCCAGGTGGAGGAGGGGAGCCACCCCGACTTGCGGGTGGTCACCTCGGGGGAGCGCAGCAGCATCTCGGTGGACGAGGTGCGCGCCATCATTGAGGACATCTACCTTCGCCCCAACGAGGGGGAGAAGAAGATCATCCTCATCGGGGGCGCGGGGGAGATGACCCCCCAGGCTCAGAACGCCCTGCTCAAGGTGCTGGAGGAGCCGCCGGAACACGCCCTTTTCCTCCTCACCGCCGAGAGCCGGCAGGCCCTGTTGCCCACCGTCCTCTCCCGGGTGGTCTGCTTCTCCGTCCTCCCCCCCTCGCCCGAGGAGTGCATCGAGCACTTTGCGGGCCTGGGCCAGGGCGGCGGGGAGACCGCCTTTGCCGCCCACCTCTTCGGTGGGGCCATCGGCTCGGTCGCCCGCTACTTGAGCGAGGAGGAGGGGCCGGCCCTGCAGGCAAAGGTACAGGCGGCCCTCGATTTGCTGGGGGCACTGGCCCAGCGCCGCCTGTCGGCGGTGGCGGCCGCCCTTTACCGCCCCAAAAACCGGGACGAGATGGGCGCCCTGCTCGAAGAGCTGACCCAGCTGCTGCCCTACTGCCAGCGCTTGGCTTTGGGCAAGGTCCCCCCCTTCCCCCTGCGGATGAAGGCGGACGGGGAAATTGTCAACCTGAACACCGAGGCCCTCTACCGGGAAATTGCCCGGGGCAGGGTTTCCTTACAGCGAAACTGCAACTTGTCGCTCCTGCAGGCCAGTCTCAGCGACCGGCTGGCCCGGGCGGCACACGAAGGAGGGCAGTGATTGCAAGATGGCAGAAGTAATTGGCGTGCGTTTTAAAAACGTGGGCAAGGTATACTATTTCGACCCCGACGGGGTGCAGATGCCCAAGGGCTCCCGGGTGATCGTGGAGACCGCCCGCGGCATCGAGTGCGGACAGGTGGCCATGGCCAACCGCCAGGTGGCCGACGGCACCATCGTCAAGCCCCTGAAAAAGGTGGTGCGCGCCGCCACCCAGGAGGACCTGGACAAGCTCGAGCGCAACCGGAAAAAGGAAAAAGAGGCCTATGCGGTCTGTCTGAAAAAAATCGAGAAGTTCCACCTGGACATGAAGCTCATCGACGTGGAGTACACCTTTGACGGCAGCAAGATCCTCTTTTACTTCACCGCTGACGGCCGGGTCGACTTCCGCGAACTGGTCAAGGACCTGGCCTCGGTCTTTCGCACCCGCATCGAGCTGCGGCAGATCGGGGTGCGCGACGAGAGCAAGATGCTGGGGGGCCTGGGGGTCTGCGGGCGGCCGTTTTGCTGCTCCACCTTCCTGGGCGAGTTCCAGCCGGTCTCCATCAAGATGGCGAAGGAACAGGGCCTCTCCCTCAACCCCACCAAGATTTCCGGCACCTGCGGGCGGCTGATGTGCTGCCTCAAGTACGAGCAGAAGGGGTATGAGGAGTTTGGCCGCCTCACCCCCCGCCCCGGCTCCCTGGTCAAGACCGCCGAGGGCCCCGGCGTGGTCACCGAGGCAAACGTCATCACCGGGCGGCTGAAGGTCAGCCTGCAAAAGGACGAGGCCGCGCCTCCCAAGGTTTTCCAGAGGGAGGACGTCACCGTCATCCGCGCCGGAAAGGCCCGGGACGGGGGCCGCCAGGGCGGCCATAAAGGCGACAAAAAAGTTGCCGAATAATTCTTGTAATTTCGCGAAAGTATGTTAGAATAGGGGTAACATGAGGGAGGTGGAATTCCAATGGCTTACAAGATCAATGACGATTGCATCAGCTGTGGCGCTTGCGAGGCGGCCTGCCCCGTAAACGCGATTTCCGAGGGCGACGGCAAGTACGTGATCGACGCAGACACCTGCATCGACTGCGGCTCCTGCGCCGGCGTCTGCCCGGTGGGCGCTCCCCAGGCGGAGTAGGAAACAGCACATCATGCATATCAGCGGGCGGCGGGCAGTGATGTCTGCCGCCCGCTTCTCTATGCCCGAAAAGAGGGGGGGCGGGAAGATGGCGAAAACACAGGGGGAAGAGGCGCTGGGCGGGGGCCTCTTCCTGTCGGTGGACGGCGAGCACCGCTTTGGCCTCGACGCCTTTTTGCTGGCCCGCTTTGCCGCCCCCCGCCGGGGCGACCGGGTGGCCGACCTGGGCTGTGGCTGCGGCATCGTCCCCTTTCTCCTCTGGCGGGACTTCCGCCCCGCCCGGGTGGACGGGGTCGAGCTGCAGCCGGCGGCCGTCCGGCTCTTCGCCCGCTCGGTGGCCCGCTCGGGGAACCCGCCCCTCTACCCGCTGGAGGCCGACCTGCGCCAGCTGGAGGGCCTTCTCCCCGCCGGGGCCTTTGACCTGGTCACCTGCAACCCGCCCTATTTCCGGGCGGACTCTGGTCCGGCCGGGGCCTCTGCCAGCGCCCGCCTGGCCCGGCAGGAGGGGAGTTGTACCCTGGAGGAGGTCTGCCAGAGCGCGGCCCGGCTGCTGCGCAGCGGTGGCCGGTTCTGCCTCTGCCAGCGGCCCCAGCGGCTGGCAGAGGTCTTTGCCGCCCTGCGCGGCGCGGGGCTGGAGCCCAAGCGGCTGCGGCTGGTGGGCGGGCGCCCCGGCAGCGCCCCCTGGCTCGTTTTGGCAGAGGGGCGCAAGGGGGGCCGCCCCTCCCTGCAGGTGGAGGGCTGCCTGTACACCCAGGGAGCGGACGGCGCCCCCAACCCCGCCCTAAACGGCCTTTACAAACCCCTGTGAGGAGGAAAACAACGTGTCAAAATTATATGTGGTGGGCACCCCCATCGGCAACCTGGGAGATTTCTCGCCCCGGGCGCTGGAGGTGCTGCAAACCTGCGATTTCATCGCCGCTGAGGACACCCGGGTCACCCTCAAACTCCTCAACCGCTTCGGGGTGAAAAAGCCGATGGTCAGCTACTACGAGCACAACATCCGCGCCCGGGGGGAGGAGATCGTGGACCGGATCCTCGCCGGGGAGAGCTGTGCCGTGGTCACCGACGCGGGGATGCCCTGCATCTCCGACCCGGGGGAGGACCTGGTGCGCCTCTGCCGGGAGCGGGAGGTGGAGATCGAGGTGGTGCCCGGCCCCAGCGCGGTCATCGCCGCCCTGGCCGTCAGCGGGCTGCCCACCAGCCGCTTCTCCTTTGAGGGGTTTCTCTCCACCACCCGCAAAAACCGGCTGGCCCACCTGGAGGAGATCCGCCAGATGCGCCACACCCTCGTCTTTTACGAGGCGCCCCACAAGCTCCTCACCACCCTGCAGGACCTGAAGGAGGGGCTGGGGGACCGCCGGGTCGCCCTCTGCCGGGAGCTGACCAAACTCCACGAAGAGGTGGTGAGGACCACCTTCAGCGGCGCGCTGGAGCACTATGCCGACCACTCCCCCAAGGGGGAATACGTGCTGGTGGTGGAGGGGTACACCCCGCCCCAGCCCGTCCAGGTCGCCCTGGAAGAGGCCGTCGCCCTGGCCCGCCGCCTGGTGGAGGAGGGGCAGGCCCCCACTGCCGCCTGCAAGGAGGCCGCCCGCCAGACCGGCCACCGCAAATCGCAGATCTACACCGCCCTGCAGGAGGGGCGGTAGCGCCCCCGGCAAAGGGGGGAGGAGCGGGCAGACAAAACCGTCTGCCCGCTCTCTTTGCGCCCTCTGCTTCCCATCGTCCCCGGTTCTGGCCCCGCCGGGGGCGACATATAGTAGGGTGAGCGGCGCCGCGCCGGTGCGCCGCCGCCTTTTGGCGAGAGGGGGGATGGGATGGAGCTGCTCTGTTTTTTAGGCATTGCCGCCGCCGTCTTTATCAACGGCTTTACCGACGCGCCCAACGCCATGGCCACCGCGGTCTGCACCCGGGCCCTCCGCCCCGTCACCGCGGCGGCCCTGGGCGGGGTCTGCAACTTTCTAGGGGTGCTGGTGATGTACCGGCTCAATTCCAGCGTGGCCGACACCATCTCCTCCCTGGTGCGCATCCCCCCTGGGGCAGGGCAGGCGGTGGTGCTGGCCGCCCTTCTCACCATCGCCCTCTGGGGCTTTTTCGGCTGGACGCTGGGGGTCCCCACCTCCGAGAGCCACGGCCTCATCGCCGGTCTCACCGGCGGGGCCCTGGCGGTCAACTGGTCGCTGCAGTCGGTGGATCTTGCCCAGTGGGCCAAGGTGCTCAAGGGCTTTGTCATCTCGGTGGCCTTTGGCTTCATCGCCGGGTATCTGGTGGCCGCCATCCTCGCCCTGCTGGCCGACGGCCGGGGGCGCTTTCGCACCGAGCGGGCCATCGACCGGGGGCAGGTGGCCTTTCTGTGCTGCACCGCCTTTCTCCACGGCGCCCAGGACGGCCTCAAATTCCTGGGCGCCTACCGCTATGCGGTGGGGGAGATCGGCGCCCTGGCCCTGGTCACCGTCTCGGCGGTGATGACGGTGGGCACCCTGATGGGGGGGTTCAAAATCATCAAAAAGGTGGGGATGGACATGGTGCGGATGGAGAAATACCAGGGCCTCGCCTCCGATGTGGCCTCCTCGGTGGGGCTGCTCACCGCCAGCCTCACCGGGGTGCCGGTGAGCACCAGCCACATCAAGACCACTGCCATTGTCGGCGCCTGCGCCCGCCAGTCGGTGAAAAAGGTCAACGTCTCGGTGGTTGTGGACATCTTCAAGGGCTGGCTCTACACCTTTCCCGTCTGCGGGGTGCTGGGCTTCTTCCTCACCAAATTTCTCATCCGGCTGTGAGCATCTCCCGTCATATCCCGCCTGATGAGGGCATAGAGATAGAGGGTATGCGGGCGGGAAGGCGCTTCTCTGCCCGCCCAGATCGTTTTGGGAGAGGAAAAAACAATGCATCTGAAAAGTGAGAACAGGCTCTTTTCCTGCGTGGAGCAGGTGTTGGAGGAGCTGGCGGCCCTCTGCCGGGGCAAACCCGCCCCCCGGGAGGACGGACAGGGCTACCTGATGATCCAGCGGGCGTTCATCCTGCCGGTGGACAGGGAGGACCTCTGCGCCCTCTACAGCCAGCTGCGCCAGTGCGCGGCCCTGGCCCGGGCACTGGGGGGGCGGCTGCCCCCGTTGGCCCAACCCCTGCTGGACTGGCAGGGGGCCGCCGTGCAGGCGCTGGAGTGCGCCCGCCAAAATGGCCGGGGCGGCGACATCCTCGCCCACCTGCCGAAGATGGAGCGGGACCTAGAGGCCCTCTACGCCCTGGCCGAGGGCCCGCGGGAGGCCCTGTTGGCCGCTGCGACCGCCCAGGCCACCGAGACCCTGGCCCGCATGGGGGTCAAGAAGAGCTGACGGCAGGGCGGAGCGAACGCGCCCTGGTGAAAGGAAGCCTCCCTTTTCACCGGGGCGTTTTTGTGTTAGAGTAGGGGTCAGAAAGAGTGTGCCGGGCGCCGCCCGGCAGATGGGGGGCAGGGGTTTGAAGTTCATCGTCTTTTCGGACAACCACGGCAAGCTCGGCGGGATGGAGCGGGTCATCCGCAGCCACCCCGAGTGCGCCGTCTACATCCACCTGGGGGACAGCGAGGGCACCTTGCAGACCCTGCGGCAAAACCACCCACAGCTGCAGTTCTGGGCGGTGCGGGGCAACTGCGATTTCGGCAGCGAGGAGCCGGCGGAACAGACCCGACAGGTGGAGGGACACACCCTCTTTTTTACCCACGGGCACCACTACGGGGCCAAGTTCAGCACCGACCACCTCTGGGACAAGGCCCGGCAGCTGGGGGCGGACGTGGTCCTCTTCGGCCACAGCCACACCCCCTGCCAGGAGTACAGGGAGGGGATCTATCTCCTCAACCCCGGCAGCATCGCCCACCCGAAGGAAGGGCCGCCCACCTACGGGGTGCTGGATGTGCGGGCGAGCGGGGTCCTCTTCAGCGTGGCGGAGGTGCGCGGGTGAGCCGGCTGGAGCGGGCCCCCCGGGTCTTTGCCGAACTGGGCTCCACCAACACCCACTGCAAGGCCCACCTGGCCGACCTGCCCGACGGGGCGGCGGTGCTGGCGCTGCGGCAGACGGCGGGCCGGGGCCGCCGCGGCAAGAGCTGGGCCGACACCGCCGACAGCGGGATGGCCCTCTCCTTTGTCCTCAAGGGCATCGAGCTGCGGCAGGTGGCGGCCCTGCCCCTCTGCGTCGGCCTGGCGGTGTCCGAGGCGCTGGAGGAGGCCGCTGGCTGCCGGGCGGAGATCAAGTGGCCCAACGACCTGGTGGTGGGGGGAAAGAAGGTCTGCGGCATCCTCTGCGAGGGGGTCGTGGGGGAGGAGACGGCCGCCGTCTGCGGCATCGGGGTCAACCTGACCCAGACGGCGGAGGACTTTGCCCGCCGGCAGCTGCCCCACGGGGGCTCCCTCTTGAGCGAGTGCGGCGTCCGCCTCGCCCCCCGGGAGCTGGCCGTGCAGGTGCTGGCCCACTGCGACCGGCGCGTCGAGCAGTTTCTCGCCCAGGGGCTCCCCTCCCTCCTCCCCGCCTACCGGGCCCGCAGCGCCACCCTGGAGCGCACCGTGCGGGTCCTCTGGGAGGGGCGCGAGGCGGTGGGCCGGGCGGTGGACGTGGGGGAGGACGGCTCGCTCCTGGTGGAGATCGACGGGCAGGTCGTGTCGGTCTGCAGCGGCGAGGCCTCGGTGCGGGGCCTCTACGGCTACCGGTAAAAAGAGAGAGGGGGGAGCGGCTTTTGCGGCCGCTCCGCCCTCTCTTTTTCATTTTTAGCTCATCTGCCGAAGAGCTCGTTGATGTCGTGGAGGGAGTGGTTTTTGGCGATGACCATCACCTTGTCGCCGCTCTCCAGGGTGGTCTCGCCGCGGGGGATGAGCATCTCCTCCCCCCGGGTGATGGTGACCACCACCACGTCCTTGCTCAGGCCGATCTCGGCCAGGGTCTGCCCGGCCTTGGGGAAGTGGTCGGGGATGACGATCTCGTTGAGGGAGGCCGCCCCGGCGTTGAGGCTCATGAGCAGCTTGATCTGGGCGTTGTCCGCCTCGTGCTCGATGACCCGCACGATGTTGTTGGTGGTGCAGACCGGCACGTCCACCCCCAATTTTTTCATCACCCGCAGGTTGCGGGGGTTGTTGACCCGGGCGACCGTCTTCTTGACCCCGAACTTCATCTTCGCCAGCTGGCAGGAGATGAGGTTGTCCTCGTCCCGCCCGGAGACGCTGATGAGGGCGTCGGCCGTCCCCACGTCGGCGCTCTCCAGCGCCTCGATGGTGGTGCCGTCCCCGCAGATGACGGGGATGTCCAGGGCGTCGGCCAGGTGGGCGCAGGTGCGCTTGTCGATTTCCACCACATGGGGCCGGTGACCGTGATTGAGCAGTGTTTCGGCGAGATAGAGGCCGATTTTCCCCCCGCCAACGATAACGACGTTCATCTTGTTCCCTCTTCTCTCACATTCAGTCGACGATTTTTACGGCGATCAGGGTGTCCCCCGGGCGCAGGGCGATGGGGTTGCGGCAGCACAGCTCCATGGTGGTGTCGCTGTGCAAAACCCCCAGCAGCTGCAGCCCCGCCTCCAGCGACAGGCAGTCGGTCTGCCGGCCCACCTGGCCGGGTTCCACCGGCAGGTAGACATAGGAGAGGGTGGTGGAGCCAAAGGTGGCGTACTGCCGCGCCGAGCCGGTGGTCAGCGACTGGGTGATGGCGTCCACCGTCAGGTTGGTGGGGCAGACGGTGTGCAGCCCAAAGTGGACGAACACGTCCTTGCGGGCGGGGTCGTAGATGCGGGTGATGACGGTGGGCACCGAAAAGAGCTCCCTCGCCACCTGGCCCACCATGATGTTGATGTTGTCGTCCTGGGTGACGGCGGCCAGGGCATCGCACCCCTCGATGCCGGCGGCCTTGAGGACCTCCTCATCAAAGGGCACCCCGGCCACGGTGATGCCGTCAAAGCTGTCTCCCAGGCGCTCGAAGCGCTCCTCCACCTCGTCCACAACGGCCACGTCGTGCCCGTCGCGCTGCAGCTTTCTGGCCAGGCTCGAACCGACCTTGCCACAGCCGACCACTACGATATTCATCGCTCAAAGACCCTCTTTCTCATATTGCGCAGTCCCTGCCTTGTCTGCAAGTATCCCAATTATAGCACAGCCCCCAGGGGAAGGAAAGCGGGCTTTTTTCCCGAAAAGGGGCAATTTCTCCCCTGGGGGGCGGCTTCTTTTGCCCAAGATGCGCAAAATGCGGGGACACTTCTCCTCTCTCCACATATACTGAGTCAGAGGGGCCGTCCGCGGCCCGCCGAAGGGGGGAAGGGAAAAATGGCGATTTGGATCGGGGTGCTCTGCGCCTGGGGCGGTTTTTTGGTGGGGTTTGTCTGCTGTGCGCTCTTTTGCGGCAGCAAGGAGCGCGGCCGGGGCAAGCGGCCCCGGTAGAGCGGCAGACTGGGCGGCACGGTGGGGCCGCCGTCCTTTTGCCCGCCGGGGGGACAGGCCCTAGCGGGGCTGGGGATGGGCGCGGTAGTAGTCTTCCAGCTGGGAGACCGGCACCGAGAAGAGGCGGCAGAAGTTCTGCCAGAAAATCTTGTCCAGCGTCTCCTGGGGCAGCCGCAGGGCGTAGAGGCGCTCGAGCTCGGCGGCGCAGTCCCACATGGGAAAATCGGTGCCGAAAAAGACCTTGTCGGGGCCAAAGCGGTCGATGAGGGCCCGGGCCTCCTCCCGCCCGAGGGCGAAGAGGCTGCTGGAACAGTCCACGTAGACGTTGGGCAGGCAGAGGGTCTGGGCCGCCTCCTCCCAGCGCTGGTAGCCGCCGAAGTGGGCGCCGATGCAGGTGAGCTCGGGCACCGCCCGCGCCACCTGGGCCAACTTCTCCGGGCGGGAGTAGTCGTAGCGGGCGTCCCCGGTGTGAAAGAGGACGGGCAGTCCCCGTTCGGCCAGCCGCCGGTAGACCGGCATCATCCGCTCATCGTCGATGTCAAAGCACTGAAAGTCCGAGTGGAGCTTGATCCCTCGCAGACCCAGGGCGATGATCCGCTCGATTTCGGCATAGGGGTCCTTCATCTCCGGGTGCAGGGCCCCCAGGCCGATGAGTCGGTCGGGGTGCAAGTTTACCTTGGAGGCGACAAAGTCGTTGATGGAGGACACCTGCTCGGCCTTGGTGGCCACCGAGCAGACCAGAAAGAGGGCCACGCCGCAGCGGTCTCCCTCCTCCAACAGCTCGTGGGTCATCCCGTCAAACTGCATGTCCAGACTGTAAAACTCCCCGATGGAAGAGGCCGCCTTGGCGGCGATCTTTCGGGGGAAGATGTGGGTGTGGGCGTCGATGATGTACTGGGGCACAGAAAAAACCTCCTTTGGTTGCTCAGCGCTGGGCGCCGGGGATCTGGGGTCGGGCCAGCCAGGTCTCCTTTTGCACCCAGACCGAGCAGGAGCCACCGCCGACCGGCAGGGTGACCCAGCCGTCAGCCCCCACGGCGATCTCCTCCCCCCGGCCGCCCAGGCAGTCCACCAGGGTCTTGCCCGCCAAGTGTGGCCCGGCAAAGAGCCGCTTTTGCCCGCCGGGGCCGTCGGTCAGGACCGCGCAGAGGCCGGAGCCGGGGTGAGAGGGGTCGCCCTGGCGGCTCCACCCCACCACGTCCCGGTCGTCAAAGGCGTCGATCTGGGGGCCCCAGGCGCAGGTCTGCCGGGCCCAGAGGAGGGCGGAGAGGGGGTGGCCCATGGGGGCGATCCCGTCGTGGGGGATGCCGTAGTAGTCGCCGTAAAAGACGCAGGGCAGCCCCTCGCTGCGCAGGAGGATGTAGGCGTAGGCCAGGGGTTTGAACCACCCCTCCACCCAGGATTCCAGCGCCTGGCCGGGCTGGGTGTCGTGGTTGTCCACAAAGGTGACCGCCAGCTGGGGCGCCCGCTGCACCAGGGCGTTTTGCCCCAGGGAGCCCATGTCGAAATTCCCCCCGCTGCGGGAGGCCTGGCAGAACTGCTGGTGCAGCGGCACGTCAAAGAGGGAGAGGGAGCCGCCGGTGACCCCGATGTAGTGGCAGAGGGCGTCGGCGCTCTGGTTCCAGTACTCCCCCACGGCAAAGACCGGCTTGCCGGTGAGGCGGCGCAGGGCGTGCAGCCAGTCGCGGAAAAAGGTGAAGCGGATGTGCTTGGCCGCGTCGATGCGAAAGCCGTCCACCCCGGTCTCATTTAGGTACCACAGCCCCCAGCGGGTCAGCTCCTCCACCACCTGGGGGTTGCCCAGGTCGACGTCGGCCCCCATCAGGTAGTCGTAGTTGCCGTTTTCCAAATCGACCTCGCTGTCCCACTCCTTGCCCTGAAACTTGAAGATGGCCTTTTCGCCGGTGGCGTCGTCCCAGTCGATGCCGTCAAAGTGCTCCCAGTTCCAGCAGAAGTCGGAATAGCGCCCGCCCCGGCCGGGGAAGGTGAAGGAGGTCCAGGCCGAGATGGTGCGGGCCGGGCCGGTCTGGCGGTAGCGGTCCACCCAGTCGTAGGGGGTGGCGGACACCTGTTCGGTGCCGTCGGCGCCCATGCGGTGGTCCAGCACCGCGTCGGCCCAGACGGCGATCCCCTCCCGCTGCAGGGCCTGGATCGCCGCCAGGTACTCGGCCTTGGTGCCGTACTTGGTGGCCACCGTCCCCCGCTGTGCAAACTCCCCCAGGTCGTAGAGGTCGTAGACGCCGTAGCCCACGTCCTCCCTGCCGGCGGCCCCCTTGTAGGCAGGGGGGAGCCAGAGGGCGGTGATCCCGTCGGCCGCCAGCCGGGCGGCCTCGGCCTCGGCCTGCCGCCAAAGGCGGCCGTCGGCGGGGAGATACCACTCAAAATACTGCATGGCAGTGGGGTTTTTCACAGGGCAACCTTCCTCTCTTGCCGGGGCGCGCGCCCCGGGAAACAATGAAGATATCATACCCCCATTCCCCGCAAAAGGCAACCGCCCGCCCGTTGACAACCGGGCCGCCCGCCCGTACACTAGAGGCAGCGATCGGTTGAGAGAGGGGAGGGGCACAGGTGAAAAAGACCATTTTGCTGGCCGGGTTCGGCACTGCCCACTGGGCGGATTACGCCCCCGCCGCCGGCGCGCTGGAAGGGGAGCTGGCCGACGCCTTCCCCGGCTGGTCGGTGCGGCGGGCCTTTGCCAGCAGCCGCTTGGCGGCAGCCCTCACCGAGCAGGGGCACCCCACCCCCCACCTCCCCGCCGCCCTCACGGAGTTGGCGGCGGCAGGGGGGGCGCTGGCCGTCCTCCCCACCCACCTGGCCGCCGGGGGGGAGTACGACGGCCTTACCGCCCAGTTGTCCGCCCTGGGCCCCCGGCTGTCGGCCCTGGCGGTGGCCCGCCCCCTCCTCTCCAGCGGGGAGGACTGTATCCAGGTGGCCCGGGCCCTGCTCGAGGGGATTTTGTTGGAGGAGGGCGAGGGCCTGGTGCTGATGGCCCACGGCAGCCGCGCGGCGGGGATGGGCCCCTACCGGCCCCTGGCGGCGGCCCTGCCCCAGCGGGTGGCGCTGGGCGCCATGGTGAACGGCGGCCCCGAGGCGGCGGGGCGACAGCTGCTGCGGGCGGGGTATCGCCGCTGCGCCCTGGCCCCCCTGCTGGTCTGTGCCGGCGGCCACGCCCGGCGGGAGATGGCCGGCCCGGGCCCCGACAGCTGGCTCTCCCGCCTGCGGGGGATGGGGCTGGCCGTCCGCCCCCTGCACCAGGGGCTGGCCGAGCTGCCCGCCCTGCGCGCCCTCTACTGCCGCCACCTGGCAGAAGCCCTGGCCGCCGCTGGGCTCGACTCGGTTTGACAGGGGTCGCCAGCGGGTGGTATGCTGATTTCATATGCCGTGAAAAGGGGTTTTGAGAGATGAAGAAAATGGTGCGGATGCTCTTTCACCGGGTGGTGCTGGTGGGGGCGGCCATCCTCCTGCAGCTGGCGCTGCTGGTGGTGATGTTGGTCCGGTTTGAGCGGTACTTTGTCTATTTTTACGCCGTCTGTTTCCTGCTGAGCTTGGTGGTGGTGCTGGGCATCATCAACGGCCGCAGCAACCCCGGCTACAAGATCGCCTGGCTCATCCCCATCCTCCTCTTCCCCATCTTCGGCGGGCTCTTCTACCTGATGTTCGGGCAAAACCACCTCTCCCGCCGGGAGAGAAAGAAGATGGCCCCCCTGCGGGAAGAGGTGCACCAGCTCCTCCCCGCCGAAAACCCGGTGCTGCGCCAGCTGGAGGAGGAGAGCCCCGAGGCGGCCAATCAGGCCAGATACATTGAAAAGTGGGCCTATGCCCCCCTCACCAAGGACAGTTTCAGCGAGTTCCTCCCCTCGGGCGAGAGCAAGTTCGAGCGGATGAAGGCCGAGTTGGAGCGGGCCGAGCGCTTCATCTTTTTGGAGTACTTCATCATCGAGCCAGGGGTGATGTGGGACAGCATCCTCGAGATTTTGGTCCGCAAGGCCGCCCAGGGGGTGGATGTGCGGGTGATGTACGACGACTTGGGCAGCATCATGACCCTGCCCTACCGCTACGACCGCCAGCTGGAACAGCTGGGCATCAAGAGCTGTGTCTTCAACCCCTTCGTGCCGGTGCTCAGCAGCCGCTTCAACAACCGCGACCACCGCAAGATCTGCGTCGTCGACGGCCACACCGGCTTCACCGGCGGCATCAACTTGGCCGACGAGTACATCAACGCCTACGAGAAGCACGGCCGCTGGAAGGACTCGGCCATCCTCCTGCGGGGCCCGGCGGTGGACAACCTGACGGTGATGTTCCTCACCGTCTGGGACTTCACCCGGGGCGAGACTGAGGACTTTGCCCCCTACCTCTACGAAGCCGGGCAGAGCGGCCCGGTGTCCGCCGGGGACGGCTATGTGCAGACCTTCTGCGACAGCCCCCTGGACGACGAGGCGGTGGGGGAGACGGTCTATCTAAACCTCATCAACAAGGCAAGGCGCTACGTCTACATCACCACCCCCTACCTCATCATCGACAACGAGATGGTCACCGCCCTCTGCATTGCCGCCAAGAACGGGGTGGACGTGCGGATCATCACCCCCCACATCGCCGACAAGTGGTATGTCCACGCCGTCACCAGGGCCTACTACGAGTCGCTGGTGGAGTGCGGGGTCCGCATCTACGAGTACACCCCGGGCTTCATCCACTCCAAGACCTTTTCAGTGGACGACGAGTACGGGGTGGTGGGGACCATCAACATGGACTACCGCAGCCTCTACCTCCACTTCGAGTGCGCGGCCTGGCTCTACCGCACCCGCAGCGTCCTTCAAATCAAGGAGGAGTTCCTCCGCACCCTGCTGGAGTGCCAGGAGATCACCCTGGACGACTGCCGCAACGTGCCCTGGCCCAAAAAGCTGGGGCGGGCCTGTCTGCGGGCCTTTGCCCCGCTGATGTGACAGAATGGCCCAAAGGCAAGAGGAAGGCCGGTCGTCCCGCGGGTCGTCGCGCCTTCTCTTTTTGTCGGGCAGCTATTTTTGGGGTCCGCCTCCTGTATGCAGCGCAGGGCGTTCAGGCTGCGGGGTAGCCGATATAGGGCAGGGTTGTCGACGGGGCGGCGGTCAGGGCGCGCTGGCCGGTCCCCAGTCGCAAGGTGGCGGCGATGTGGCTTTTCGGCTGGGGCTCGCAGCCACCCTGGGCCGCCAGGAAGCGGAAGGCGATCAGCTCCCGCTGGCGCAGATCGGGCCCCGTTCGGGTGCAGTAGTCGCCAAAGCAGTTGGCCGCCAGCCAGCGGTCGATGTGGCGGCTCTCCTCCGGCCCCGAGCGCCAGAAGTCGGCCATCCCCTCGCCGAAGATGTCCACCTGGACCTGGGCCCTGGCCTCCCGCCGGGTTTCGGCCGCGGTGGTGGGCTGGCCGGGCAGGGGGAGGGGGACCCCCTCTTTGAAGAGCGCCCCATTGTGGGCGCGCAGAGAGGGGAGGGTCCGTCCAACCCCAGATAGGCCGTGGCCTGGCAGGCGACCTCCTTCAGCGGTACCGGGGTGAGCCCGGCGGCCAGGGCGTCGGGGACGGGGGCGGCAAGGCAGTCGTACCCCCGCAGCCCAAAAGGGCGGCCAGCACCGCCGGCATCCGGGTGGCGGTGCTGGCCGCCGGGTGAGCCACCTCGCAAAAGGCAAAGTCCGCAAAGAGGGCGGTGAATTCCGGGTCGCGCTCCCCCCAGCGAAAAGGGGTCGAGACATTCCCTGTGAGACATGGCGTCTCCCCCCTTTCGGCAGCTGTGTTGCCGCCGCTTTCACCACAGCACCTGGAGTGCGCTCCAAGTCAAGGGAGAGGGGAGAAGTGCGCTCTATTTTCGGCAGCCGCAATCGCGCTGCGGCCGGCGGCAGCACAGCAGGGCGGCGAGCAGGGTGAAGAGGAGGATCAGCCCGCCGAGGATCAGCCAGATGCTGTCGATGCCCGGCCCCGGGGGAACGGTGGCATCCCAGACCGCCTTGAGGCCGTAGGGCTCCACCGCGCTGTCCTCGGCAAATCCGCCGGTGAGGGAGGAGAGCTCCTCCCCGGTGCGGTTGAGGAGAGAGCTGTCGGGGGCCAGGGCGGTGTCCCCCACAGTGTAGCGGTGGTCGGGGTCGTCGGTAAACCAACCGGCAAAGGGCTGTCCCTGGCTGTTGGGGCCGTAGCTCCTGCGCAGCACCATCACCCCGTTGTCGTTCCAGGCGTCATCCCCGCCGGTGCCCGCCGTGTTGTCGTAGAGCAGGGCCGCGTCGGACATGATGAAGGCCATCCGCCCCACCGAGGTCTGGCGGTCATTGGGGTTGGCAGGGGTGCGCCCCCGGGCGTTGTAAACCCCGCCCCCCAGCCCGCCGGCGCTGTTTTGGCGGATGGTGCCGCCGGTGAGCTCCACCTGGCCCACCCCGCCAAAGCCGGTGGCGGTCTCGGCCGAGATGCCGCCGCCCCCGTAGAAGGTGCCGGAAGCGGTGGTCTCCTCGGTGGTCAGCACCCGGTTTTCAGCGACCAGGCCGCCGCTCATCCGCAGCAGCCCCTCCCGGCTGGAGATGCCGCCGCCCCAGTAGAGCGCGGTGTTTCTCTGCACCGTCCCCTGTTTGAGGGAGAGGATCCCCTCGGGATAGGGGGAGGTGGAATAGTAAGT
The DNA here is from genome assembly GCF_052065655.1 of Bittarella sp. HCP28S3_D9. NCBI lineage: Bacteria > Bacillati > Bacillota > Clostridia > Eubacteriales > Oscillospiraceae > Bittarella (ex Durand et al. 2017) > Bittarella sp. HCP28S3_D9. Next base: position 23,271 of record NZ_JBQHTP010000026.1, read on the forward strand.
CAGGTAGAGGCCGCCCCCCTCTTTGGCGGCGGCATTCTCCTCCACCACCGCCTCGGGGGAGTCGATGACCAGGTTTCCCCCGGCCTGGTAGACGCCTCCGCCGTAGCCCACCTCAGTTCCGCCGGTGGTGGCGGCGCTGTTGCCCGCAATGCGGGCGCTGCCGAGCAGGGAGAGCTGGGCCCTGCCGGCGACGGGGTCGACGGCGCTGCCAAAGAGGGCAACGCCGCCCCCGCTGGCAGCGCTGTTGCCGGTCAATTCGCCCCCGCTCATGGAGAAGCCCGCGTCCAGCAGGTAGACCCCGCCCCCGTAGTTGGCGGCGCTGTTCTGGGAGACGCTGCCCCCGCTCATGTTCAGCTGGGCGCCCTGGGTCAGGGCAAGGCCGCCCCCGCCCCGGCCGGTGCAGCTGCAGTTTTGCACCAACGCCCCCTCCTGCACCGCGACGGTGGCGCCGGTCCCGGTGGCAAATACCCCGCCGCCGGTGGTTCCGGCGCCCTGCACCAAGCTGTTTTGCAGGGTGCAGCCGCTGGCCAAGGTCAAGGTGGCAGGGGCGCCGACCTGTACCAGGGCAGCGCTTGCCGCCCCGGCGGCCCGATTGCCGTCAATTTGCAAGTTTTCCAGGGTGAGGGAGGCCCCCGGCTGCACCGCCAGCAGTCCACTGGTGGCCCCGGCAGCCCGGGTCAGCCCGCCCCCCTGGGCCGAAAGGGTCTTCTCCCCATTTACCGGCAACAGCTCGGTCACCTGAATGGTCCCCGTCAGCACGATGTCGTCGCTGCCGGGGGCCGCCAGGGCGGCCTTCAGCTCCTCAAAAGTGCCCACCGCTCGCGCTGCCGCCGGCAGGGGTCCCTCTGCAGCCAGGGCGGTTCCCCCTGCGCCGAGACAGAGACCTGCCGCCGCCAAGACAGCCAGGGCGCGCAGTCTTATTTTCATCGTTTCATCACGCCTTTCCGCCGCTCCTGCCCGCAGGCCGGGCGGCCCGATGGTTCACAGTATGTGAGACGGGGGAGAACGGTGCGGCCCCGGCGGTCGGCCCGGAGAGAAGGGAACACAATTTGGTCACAAATTTTTCGCAGGCAGGTCAAAATTATCCCCTATACTAAAAAATCAGTCGGCCGGTCCGCTGGACCGGCGTGAGAAGGGGGAGACGGAAATGCCGATGGGCGGCCTTTGGGGGCGGATCCGCCAGTTTATGGCTGGGCGGCGGGGGGCGGATGGGCTCTCTCTCTTTCTGGTGGCGGTGGGGGCCCTGCTCTCCTTTGTGGGGCAGCTGTTGGGGCAGCGCTGGGTCCTCTGGATCTGCTGGGCGCTCTGGCTGCTTGCCTTCTGGCGGATGCTCTCCAAAAACACCGGGGCCAGAGAGCGGGAAAACCAGTGGTTTCTCGGCTGGTTTTCCCCGGCGGCCAGGAAGGCGGCCCTCCATGCCGCCGAGGCGCCCCAGCGCCGCGCCGAGAAGGAGGCCCGCCGGGCCTACCGCATCTTCAAATGCCCTGGCTGCGGGCAGAAATTGCGGGTCCCCCGCGGGCGGGGAAAGATCCGGATCCACTGCTCTCGCTGCGGCAGGGACTTCGTCAAAAAGAGCTGAAAGCAAAACTGCCACGGAAATGGGTGGCCGTACTGGCCCAGGACATCATACAGACATAACCTCTCAAGAGACATCGGGATTTTGTGGCCGCATGGCGTCCCACTGCCCCCGGTGAAACGGGGGATTTTGGGTGCAAAAGATTTAAAGAGAGAGCGCCGGACAGACTGTCTGTCCGGCGCTCTCTCTTTTTTCGGTTCCGAGGGGCTGTCACGCCGCTTGTTTGCCAGCGGCCAAAGCCCCACTCCTCCCCCGGCCTCGGGAAAATGTCGTCTCATTCCCGCCGTTGCAGGGGGAAAGGGGTGGGCCTGGGGGGCTTTTGTCGCAGCTGCCTGCAAGCGCCGTTTGCCCCTCTCCGGCGCGGTGGATCGACCAAATCCGGCCGCCGTTTTCCGGCGCTCCCTGCCCCACGAGCGGGCGCGGTGTTTGCCCTGTACGGCCGGGCCGCTTTTCTGCCGTTTTTCGGCAGTTACATGTCGTCGTCCAACAGTTGCAGGCCGGCGCCGATGAGGTGGGGCCCGGTGTGGGAACCCAGGGTGCAGTCCACGATCCCCTCGAAGTGGCGCTGGTAGGCGGGCACCTTCTGCCGCAGCAGCTTGGCCGCCTTTGCCCCGTCCTCGGGCGCGTCCCCGTGGGCGGTGGCGATGTTGCAGCGCCGCCCGGGCTGGTAGCAGTCGGCCGCCAACTGGGTCACCCGCTCGATGGACTGGGCCCGCCCCCGCACCTTGGCCACGCTGATGAGCTCCCCCGCCGGGGTGAAGGAGATGATGGGCTTGATCTGCAGCATGGTGCCGGCGATGGCGGTGATCTTGCCGATGCGCCCGCCCTTTTGCAGGTACTCCAGGGTGTCCACGCAGAAAAAGACGGTGGTGTTGGCGATGAGGCGGGGGATCAGGGCGCAGATCTCGTTCCAGGTGCGCCCCTCCTCCACAAAGCGGGCCGCCTCTAACACAGTGAGACCGGTGCCCAAACTGCCGCTGCGGGTGTCAAAGGCCGCCACTTCTAGTCCGGGGAAGCCCTCGCCCATTAGCTTGACGGCCTGGTAGGTGCCGCTGAGGCCGCTGGAGAAGAGGATGGCCAGCACCTTTTCATACCCCTGCTCCCGCATCTGGGCGAAGAGGCCGAGGATGGTCTCGCCCGAGGGGAGAGAGGTCTTGGGCAGCTCCTCCGCCATCCGCCGGTAGACCTGGGCGGGGGTGATGTCCACCCCGTCGCGAAAGTGCTCCTCCCCAAAGGAGATGGTCAGGGGGAGGGTAAAGATTTGGTGCTGGGCCGCCAGTTCGGCGGGGATGTCGGCGCAGGTGTCGGTGAGTATGGCAATTTTTTGGGGGTTCAAAGGGGACACATCCTTCTTTCGCCGCGCCCTGGAGCGCGGTGTAAAATCGTTTTGAGGGGGGCGCGGAAAAAGGGTCGTCCAGCCCGGGCGGCCGACGGGGACCGCTCTCCCTCTCCCGGTTCCCATCGGCCGGGCGAGAGGGCGCCCCACAGATATAGTTATTCTATATCATAGCAGGATTTTGGGAAAAATCGAGTCAATTCTTAAAATTTTTTTATTTTTCTGTGGAATTGGTCCCCCTTCCCCTTGGGGCGGGGGAGAAGGGCCTCCCCGGCGCGCCGTCCCGGTGAAAGTCGGCCCCTCGGCCCGTCCCGGGCGGTGCGGGAAAAGGGGGACGGTTGCCCTTGCCCCGGGGGCGAAAAGTTGGTATCCTGAGAGGCAAAACAGGGCGGGCCCATCGGGGCGGCCCGGGCGGAGAAAGGCGGAAGGGGACAATGGAGCGGGAGTACATTCACCTGGAAAATCTGCGGGAGCACAACCTGAAGGGGGTCTGCCTGGACATCCCCAAACGGGCAATCACCGTTTTTACCGGGGTGTCGGGGTCGGGCAAGTCCTCTCTGGTGTTTGACACCCTGGGGGCCGAGGCCCAGCGCCAGTTGGGGGAGACCTATTCGGCCTACGTGCAAAACCGGCTGCCCAAGTTCCCCCGGCCCAAGGCCGGGGTCATCTCCCACCTCTCCCCGGCGATCGTGGTGGGACAGAGCCGGTTGGGGGGCAGTTCCCGCTCCACCGTGGGCACCGCCACCGACTTACAGCCCCTGCTGCGCCTCCTCTTCTCCCGGGTGGGGCGCCCCCGCGCCGGGAGCGCGGGCTCCTTCTCCTTCAACGACCCTGAGGGGGCCTGCCCCGACTGCAACGGCCTGGGGGTCAAGACCGCCCTGCGGGAGGAATTGCTGCTGGACTTCGACCGCTCCCTCAACGAGGGGGCCATCCTCTTTCCCGTCTTCCCGGCCGGCTCCTGGTACTGGAAGACCTACGTCCTCTCGGGCCTCTTCGACTGCGACAAGCCCCTGCGCGACTACACCCCCGAGGAACTGCAGACCCTCCTCCACGGCAAGCCGGGGGCCAAGGTGGAACTGCCCTCCAAGTCGGGCCCCTTTGTCTTTGACTACGAGGGACTGGTGGAGAAGATCACCCGCCTCTTCATCCTCCGCAAGCAGGAAAACCTCTCCCAGCGGGTGAAGGAACAGATCGCCCCCTTCCTTCACAGCGGCCCCTGTCCCACCTGCCACGGCGACCGCTACTGCCAGCGGGTGCTCGCCTGCAAGATCGACGGGCGCAACCTGGCCGACTGGTGCCGGATGGAGGTGGACGAGCTCCTCCCCCTGGTGCGCTCCCTCAAAGGCGAGGTGGAGGCCCCCATCGCCGCCGCCATTGCCGAAAAGCTGCAGCAGCTGCAGGACGTGGGTCTGGGCTACCTCAACTTAGGGCGGGAGACCGCGACCCTCTCGGGCGGGGAGAGCCAGCGGGTGAAGATGGTGCGCCACCTGGGCAGCACCCTCTCCGATCTGCTCTACATCTTCGACGAGCCCAGCATCGGCCTCCACCCCCGGGACCTGCCCTTTCTCGGCCGCCTCTTTGCCGGGCTGCGCGACCGGGGGAACACGGTGCTGGTGGTGGAGCACAGCCGCGAGGTGATGGCCATGGCCGACTGGGCGGTGGACATCGGCCCCGGGGCGGGGGAACAGGGGGGCGAGGTGGTCTACCAGGGCCCCCCGGCCGGCCTGGCGGGCTGCGAGAGCGCCACCGGCCGCGCCCTGCGCCGACCCCTGCGGCTGGCACGGCCCCGCCCGCTGGGGGAGTGGCTGCCCCTGGAAGCGGGGCGGGAAAACAACCTGACCGGCTTTTCCACCGCCTTCCCCAAGGGGGCGGTCACCGCCCTCTGCGGCCCGGCGGGTTCGGGGAAGAGCACCCTGGCGCGGGCCTTCTGCCGCCAGTACCCCGAGGCGGTGCTCATCGACCAGGGGGGGATCGGCGCCTCCCCCCGCTCCACCCCCGCCACCTACACCAAGCTCTTTGACGAGATCCGCGCCCTCTTCGCCGCCGCAAATGGGGTGCCCGCCGCCCGCTTTTCCTTCAACTCCAAAGGGGCCTGCCCCGACTGCAAGGGCGCGGGTTACGTCTACACCGACCTGGCCTTTTTGGAGCCGGTGCGCACCACCTGCAAGACCTGCCAGGGCCGCCGCTTTGGGGAGGAGGTGCTCGCCTACACCCTGCGGGGCAAGAACATCGCCCAGGTGCTGGAACTCTCGGTGGAGGAGGCGCTGGACTTCTTCACCGAGCCCAAGGTGGTCCGCTCCCTGCGGCTGCTGCAGGAGGTGGGGCTGGGCTACCTCTCCCTGGGTCAGCCGGTGAGCACCCTCTCGGGCGGTGAGTGCCAGCGCCTCAAGCTGGCCGCCCAGCTGCGCAAGAAAAGCCCCCTCTACCTCTTCGACGAGCCCACTGCCGGGCTGCACATCTCCGAGGTGGAGCGGCTGCTGGCCATCTTCCGCCGGCTGACCGGGCAGGGGAGCACGGTGCTGGTCATCGAGCACGACCTGCAGGTGGTCGCCCAGGCCGACTGGGTGCTGGAACTGGGCCCCGGCAGCGGCAGGCGGGGGGGCGAATTGGTCTTTGCCGGCACCCCCGCCCAGTTGGCAGAAGAGAAGACCGCCACCGGTCTCTGCCTGGGGGAGGCCCTCCTGTAAAAAAGGGTTGACCTTGCCACTGTGGCAAGGTGTATGCTGGTTTCGCGGTTCGAACCAGTACGACGATCGACAGGAGGATGCCATGTACACCATCGGCGAGTTTTCCAGGCTGACCCGGGTCTCGGCCCGCATGCTGCGCCACTACGATCAGTTGGGGCTGCTCCGCCCCGCCCAGGTGGGGGCGGACAACGGCTACCGCTACTACGAGGCGGCCCAGCTGCGGGACCTGCTGGCCATCAGGAAGCTGCAGAGTTTCGGCTTTTCCCTGGCGCAGATCCCCGACCTGCTGCGGCTGTCCCCGCAGGAGCTGGCCGGCCGGGTGCGGGCGCGGTATGCCCAGGCCCTTGCCGAGCTGCGGGAGCTACAGCACTCCCTTCGCCTGATGGAGGCGTGCATCCGCGACGCGGAGGGAACCAATATGAGCCAATCGGTTAGCAAGGTCATTGTCATGGAGACGCCGTCCCAGCGGGTGCTGAGCCTGCGCCGCAAAATCGCCATCGGCGAGGTGCACCAGCTCTTTGCCGACCTCCGCCGCCAGGCGGCAGAAAAGGGGCTGCGCCGCTGCGGCGTCACCCAGCTGCTCTTCCACGGCGAGGAGTTTCGCTCCGACGAGATGGACGCCGAGGCCCAGGTGGAGGTCTCCGGCGAGGCCGAGGGGGTGTCGCTGCGGCCGGCCATGCGCTGTGTGGCGGCGACCTACACCGGCCCCTACGAGGGGATCCACACCGCCTATGACGCGGTCTGCAGCTACCTGGCCGCCCACCCCGAGTGGCGGGTCTGCGGCCCCTCGGTCGAGCGCTACATCCGCGACGAGGGGATGGTCTCCGACCCGGCAGAGCTGGTGAGCGCCGTCCTCTTCCCGGTGGAGCGGGCGGAGTGACCGCCCCCCTCTTTGCCGCCCCCAAAAGCGCCGAAAAACCAGCGCGGGCTGTGGCCGTGTCTTGGCGGCGGGGGTATAATGGAAAAAAGAGACCGCCTGTCCCGGCCAGAGCGGGGCGGGCGGCGAGAAGGGTGGAGTGCGAGATGAAGGTCTTGTATCACGTGGACCAGGTGGAAGCCTGGCAGCTGGCGGCGGGGAACGCCCTGAATATGGAGGACTACTGCCGGCGGGAGGGGATCGCCTGCCAGATGGAGCTGGTGGCCAACGGCCCGGCGGTGAAGGGGCTGGTGGAGGCAGCCGCGCCCTACCTCTCCACCCTGGCGGAGTTGGCCCAGGGGGGAACGGTGGTGGCCGCCTGTCAAAACGCCCTGCGGGCCAACCAGATCGACCCCCAGCAGCTGCCCGACTTTGTGCGGGTGGTCCCCGCCGGGGTGGTGGAGATCGCCCAAAGGCAGGAGGAGGGCTTCTCCTACATCAAGCCCTGACAGGGGGGTTGGGCAAAGAGCGCCCCGACGGCCGCATTTGGTCGCCGGGGCGCTCTCTTTTTGTTTAAAAGGGGTTCAGTCCTCGCGGGGGAGGAGGGAGGGGCGGTACGGCTCCCCCGACATCTCGCCGGTGTAGAGGGCAAACTGGTTTTTGCCCCGGCTCTTGGCGGTGTAGAGGGCCCGGTCGGCCCGCTGCAACAGGGATTTATAGCTCTGCCCGTCGGCGGGGTAGCGCACACAGCCCACGCTGGCAGAGATGCCGGGCTCCCGCTCGTCCAGCTCCTCGCAGAAGAAGCGGCAGACTTCCCCCGCCTTTTTGGCCAGCAGGTCCTCCCCGTTCATCCCCTCCAGAAAGACGGCGAATTCGTCGCCGCCGATGCGGGCCACCATGTCGGTGGCCCGCAGCTTTTGGGGCAGCTTGTCGGCGATTTCCTGCAGCAGCCGATCCCCCGCCAGGTGGCCCTTGGTGTCGTTGACCGCCTTGAAGTTGTCCAAATCCACATAGAGGAGGGAGAAGGGCTGCCCCGCCGGGCTGCAGATGGCCTCGGCCACCCGGGCCTCCAGGGCCTGGCGGTTGTAGAGGCCGGTCAGGTAGTCGTGCATGGCCTGCTGCCGCCAGCGCGCCGACTCCCGCTTGAGCTCGTCGATGCTGGAGAGCTTGCCCATGTAGCCGGTGCAGACCTGGCCGCTCTCCCCCTCCCAGAGGGAGCGCATGTAGAGTTCAAACCAGACCCGCCGCCCGCCCCGCACGGTCAGCTGCACCTCGGTGCGGTAGAGGGCGTTTTCCGGGGTGAGGGCCGCCAGTTCCCCCTCGATGCGCCGCAGGTCCGCGGGAGAGATCTGCCCGGCCCGGCGCAGGTGATCCCTGGCGTGGAGGGTGCGCAGGCTGTCGGAAAACACCTCCTGGTACTTTTCAGTGAACTCCACCGAATCGCTCTGCCGGTCGTAGTCAAAGAGGATCTCCCCCGACATCTCCGAAAGCCAGTGGTACTTCTGTCGCTCCCTCTCCAGCAGGGCCAGGGTGCGGTCGCTGAGCTGCTGTGCCTCGGGCGGGTGGTAGCCGCCGGGCCGCCGCAGGTCAATGGGCGGGGCGGAGGGGGTGGCGTCCGACCCGTCCTGCAGGTAGAGGGCCTGGTGCAATTCGTCCGCACAGCGCAGAAAGAGGCCCAGGAGCAAGGGGTTGAAGGCGCCGCACTCCCCGCTGCGGATCATGGACACTGCCACCGGGTGGGGATAGGGCTTTTTGTAGACCCGCTCGCTCACCAAAGCGTCGTAGACGTCGACCAGGGAGACCACCTGCGCCCAGAGGGGGATGTCGCCGCCGGCCAACCCGTCGGGGTAGCCCAGTCCGTCCCACCGCTCGTGGTGGTAGCGGCAGATGTCGTAGCAGTAGCGAAAGAACGCCTGTTCCTGAAAGAAGGGGATCCTCTCGAGGATCTCGCAGCCGTAGACGGTGTGGTTTTTCATCTCCTCGAACTCGTCGGCGGTGAGGCGGCCGGGCTTGTTGAGGATGTAGTCGGGGATGAGGATCTTGCCGATGTCGTGCATGGCGGCCGCGCTGGACACCATCTCGATCTCCTCTGCAGTGAGGCGGTAGCCAGGGGACTCGGCGGCCAGCAGCTGCAAGAGCATCCGGGTGGCCTGGCGGATCCGGCGCACGTGTTGGCCCGACTCGCCGCTGCGAAACTCGATGACCGAGCTGAGCATGTCGATGATGGAGGCGTTGGTGGTGCGCAGTTTTTCCGACTGGGCCTTGATGGTCTGCACCTGCTCCTCCACCAGCTGGGCCAGCTGGTTGCGCCCGCGAAAGAGCTCCACCGCGTTGTCCACCCGCTTGCGCACGATGGAGGGGTCGGTGATGGGCTTGCTGATGACGTCCATCACCCCGCTCTCATACCCCTGCAGGGCGATGTCGGCCGAGGTTTCGGCGGTGATGAGGAAGACGGGGATGCTCTCCAGCAGCCCCTGGCGGGCCAGCTCTTCCAACACCCCAAAGCCGTCGAGCTCGGGCATCACCAAATCCAGCAGCAGGGCGGCCAGCCGGTCTTTTTGCCGGGCGACGGCCTCCAGGGCCTGGCGGCCGTTCTCCGCCTCCTCGATCCGGTATTCCCGGTAGAAGATCTCTCGCAGGATGGCGCGGTTGAGCTCGGAATCATCGACAATCAAAAGGGTGTCGCGGCAGGGTGTCTGCACGGGCAGTCCCTCCTCTCCAGGCAATTTTGGAGGCAGTTTTAGCAGTCGCAGCGGGCGATGGCCGCCAGGACGTCGCGGTGGCGGGCGCACACCCCGTCCAGCAGGGGGGAGAGGTCGCTCCCCGCCGCCCCCTGGCGCAAAGCGGCGACCAGGTCCGCGGCGGCCTGCGCCAGTTCGGCAAAGCCCAGGTTGGCGGCAACCCCCTTTAGGGTGTGGGCGGCCCGCTCGACCGCCGGCCAGTCCTCCCCGGCCGCCGCCTTCTCGAGAAGGGACATGTTTTCGTCCTGGGGGAATTTGAGGACGAATTTCTGGTAGAGGGCGCGATTGCCCATAAACCGGCGCAGGGTCTGTTCTTCGTCCGCCACCACCGGGCGCAGGGCCTCCATCAACTCCATTTGAGCCACTTCCTTTTGCCACCGGCGTCCAGCTGGCAGCAGTTTGTCATCATTATACATCAGATTGTGACAGGTTTCATCTATTTCTTTTGGTCCCCTTGCCCAGAATGGGGGTGCAGGGCGTGAAAGAGGGCGCGAAAGAGGACGGGCGGGTCCACCGGCTTGGTCAGGTAGTCGCTCATCCCCGCCAGTTTGGCCCGCTCCACCTCTTCCCGAAAGGCGTTGGCGGTCATGGCGATGATGGGGACGGCGGCCGCGTCCGACCGGGACAGGGCGCGAATGCGCTCGGTGGCCTCCAGCCCGTCCATCACCGGCATGCGGATGTCCATCAGCACCGCCCGGTAAAAGCCGGGCGCGCTCTGGGAAAAGCGCTCTACCGCCTCGGCCCCGTCGGCGGCGGTGTCCACCTTTAGACCCCGGCTGTGCAGCAGGGCCAGGGCGATCTCCCGGTTGATTTCGTTGTCCTCCACCAGGAGAAGGCGCTCCCCGGCAAAGGTGGGCTCTTCCTCGCGGTGGGGGCGGGCCTCCTCGCGGCGGGGCTCTGCCGGCGCCAGGGGCAGGGTGACGGTGAAGGCGGTACCCCGGCCCAGCTCGCTCTCCACCGAGATTTGGCCGTCCATCAGGTGGGTCAGGTTGCGGGCGATGGTCAGTCCCAGGCCGCTGCTCTCTAAGTTGCGCCCGCCGTCGGGCGCCTCCTGCTCAAAGGGCTCGTACATCCGCTTGAGAAAGTCCTTGGACATCCCCCGCCCGCTGTCGGCCACCCGAAAGCGGACCGCCGGCTTGCCGCCGGGCCCCTCGACCGGGGCGGCCTCCAGGGAGACGACGCCCCCCTCGGGGGTGTACTTGAGGGCGTTGGAGAGCAGGTTTATCAGGATCTGGTTGAGGCGCAGGGCATCCCCCAGGTAGGCTGGGGCCAGCCCCGCGGCCGAGATGGAGAAGCGCTGTCCCCGCTCCCGCGCCTGGGGGGCGCAGACGGCCTCGATCCCCTGCAGGAAGGGGGCGGTGTCGAAGGGTTCGCGCGCGATGTGCATCTTTCCGCTCTCGATTTGGGACATGTCCAGCACGTCGCTGATGAGGGTGAGGAGGAATTTGGCCGAGACGTCGATTTTTTCGAGGCAGTCGGCCACCTTCTCCCCCTCTCCCAGGCTGTCCTTGGCAATGCGGGTCATGCCGATGATGGCGTTCATGGGGGTGCGGATGTCGTGGCTCATCCGCGAGAGGAACTCGGTCTTTGCCCGGTTGGCCCGCTCGGCCAGTTCCAGCGCGTCCATCAGGGCGGTGCGGCGGCGCTCCTCCTGCCGCTTGGCCTCGTCCATGTCCTTGAGGTAGAACATCACCCGGCAGCTCCCGGGCTCCCGGCTGAGCTCCTGTGCCTGCATCGAGTACCAGCGGTAGTCGCCGCCCGGCGAGGGGCGGCGCAGGGCCTCCAGGTAGACCTCCTTCCGGCCGCGGGCGAAGGCCCGCTTGAGGGCATCGGGGGCAAAGGACTGCAGGTAGGCCTCCCGGTCGTTGGGGTGCACCAGGTGTTCCACCGTCCAGTGAAAGTTTTCCGCCAGGGGGCGCGGCAGGGGTGAGGGGGTCAGAACGCCGTTTTGCCGGCTCCACAAAAAGACCTGGTCGGTCTCCAAGTCCCCCTCAAAGACCGCGTCGTAAAAGGCGCTCACCGCCGAGGAGAAGCGCAGGTCGGCCTCCCGCTGCTGCTCCTGCGCGGTCTTGAGCTGGTGCACGTCCCGGTAGACCAGCAGCACCTTTTGGTCCTCGTCGACGCGGTTTTCCAGGCGGACCATGGTCATCTCCACCCAGCGGTACCGGCCGTCGCGCCCCTTGCGCCGCAGGGTGCGCATCACCCGCTGGGCCCCCTCCGCCAGCTGGCGGCGGATGTTTGCCAGCGAGAAGGCGGCCAGGAAGAGGGGCTGGTCGTCGGGGTGGATCACCTGCCGGCAGTAGAGCGCATTGGCCGCCTCAAAGGCCCCTTCGGGGGGGATGGGCCCCCAGGTGGCGTCGGATTTGCGCAGCAGATAGCGGTCCTGGGTGACGTTGAGGGTGACGCACTCCTCAAAGAGGGCGGTCACTCCGGTGGTGAACTCCTCTCTGGCCTGCTCCATCTGCTTGCGCGCGTCGATGGTGGCGGTGAGCAGCAGGGCCACCACCTCGCCCCCGGCCTGGCGCGACAGCTGCACCCCCGTCATGGCCACCCAGTGGTAGCGCCCGTCGGTCCCCCTGCGGCGAAATTCGCCCCCGACAGAGGTCTGCCCGGCGGCAAAGGCCGCCAGCAGACCCTCCGGCCCCAGGGTGTGGGCAAAGGCAGCCCGGTCCGACGGGTGGATGTTGGCGAGCACCTGCCGATAGGCCGTCTCCTCCCCGCGGGCAATTGGTGGGTAGGTGCCGCGGCTCTTGGCGTAGACCATCTGGCGGCGGGAGATGTTGGTGCAGATCACCTCGTCGTAGATCTGGTTGAGGGCCACTTCCAGGCTGCCGTCGGCAATCTGCCCCCGGGTCTCGGCCGCCCGCACCTCCTCCACGTCCTGCAGGGCCATCAACAGGGTGTCTTTTTGCCCCCGGAAGTGGGAGAAGGAGAGCTCCTTCCAGCGAAGGGAGCCGTCTCTCTCCAGGGCCTGCAGGTAGAGGGCGCGCGCCTCCTGCCCCTCAAGCCCCGCCAAAATCGACTCCGGCCGCAGCGCCGCCGCCATCCGCTCCCGGTCCCGGGGGCAGACCGAGCGGGCGACAAAGGCGCGGGCGGCTGGCGCAAAGTTCCCCCCGTCCAGGGCAAAGAGGCCGCTGTCGTCCCGGTAGACGCAGTGGCACTGCCAGCCGGGCAGGTCGATGACCGCCAACAGCTGGTAGTCCCGGCTGCCCACAAAGTTGCAGACTTGCTGCAAGAGGGCGCGGCGACCCTCCTCCTCTTTCAGGCGGCCGATGTCCTGCAGGGTGCCCACCACCTGCACCGCCCGGCCGCCCTGGTACACGGCGTCCCCCTGGTATAAAAACCAGGAGAAGGCGCTCTCGCCGGGCCGGATCACCCGCACCTCGGCTCGGTGGATTTCTCCGGCCATCATCGCCCGCACCTTTTCCAGGTCATCGGGGTGAACGACACCCGCCTCTTCCAGGCCTTTTAGGTAGTGGGGGAGCACCTGTTGGGCCCCATCTGCGCCCCCCTTGCGGGCGGTGAAGGTGTCGCTGTCCAGGTCGTAGACAAAGAGGACGTCCGCCGAACGCTCCACCGCCAACTGGTATTGGGCCTGTTCCCGCTCCCTCTCCTGCTGGGCCTCTCGGCGCAGGGTCACGTCCAGCAAAACCGCCAGGTAGATGGGGAAATCGCCCTCTCCGCCCACCCGGCGCCCCTCCAGGTGCATCCAGAAGGGCTGTCCGTCCTCCCTCGCCATCCGGCACTCGGCGCGCAGGGGAAGCCCCTGGCGATGCTGTGCCTCCAGGGTCTGGCGCAGGGCCTCCCGCTCTTCGGGCAGGACCAGCGCCAGCAGCCCCCGGCCCGCCGCGTCCGCCGGCAGGCCCAACAGGGTGTGAAAGGCGCGGTTTGTCTCCAGCAGGGGCAGTTCCCCCGCCAGCGCGAACTTGGCGATCCCGCCGGGCAGGCTGTCGTAGGTGGCCTCCCGGTCCCGCTCCAGCTGGCGCCGCTCGGTCACGTCCACCGCGGTGCCGAAGTAGATGGGGCAGCCCCCTTTGTCCCCCACGCAGGAGGCCTGGCCGCGGTACCACCGGGTCTGTCCCTCCCGGCTCACCGGGACCTCCAGCTCCACCGTGGCCCGCCGGGTGGCCGCCCGGCACACCTGTGCGGTGAGTTCCCCCCGCAGGGGCGCGGGCAGCTGGGCGAACATCCCCTCGCGGGACTCCCGCTCCCCGACGCCGAAGAGCTCGCGGTAGCGGCGGCTGGCCTCCAACAGGAGCGCCTGCCCGCCCTCCACCAGAAACTTGGCGGTGAGGCCGCCGGCGTTCTCGGTCGCCACCGCGAAGGAGCTCTCCAGCTCCTCCTGCGCCTGCTTTTCCAAATCGATGTTGCGGCAGAGGGTGATCTGCCACTGGTCCTCCCCCTGGGCGCAGGGGAGGGGGAGGACCCGGGTCTCGGTCCAGTGGTAGACCCCGTCGTCCCCCAGCTGCAGGTGCTGCATATAGCGCTCCTGCGCTCCCTCGGCAAAGGCCTCGAGCAGATTTTCCCGGGAAAAGGTGCGGCGGAACTCCTCCCGGTAGAGGGGGTGCATGGTGGAAGCGCCCACCTCGATGAGCTGGTCGAAGCAGCCCTCCTCGGCGGCCTGGCGGGTGTCAAAGTGCTCGTAGGCCACCATGGCGTAGCGGTTTTGGGTCAGATTCACCGAAATCACCATGGGGTAGACCTTGGCCATGACCGCCGTCAGCCGCTCTCGCTCGGCTGCCGCCTCCCGCTGGGCCGGGGTGGGGACCCGGGGCGAGGCGCAAATCAGGCAGGCGGGCTCCTCCCCCCAGAACAGGGGGGAGAAACTCACCTCCATCTCCGGCCCAAAGGGGGTGTCGGCGACAAGGGAACAGGGCTCTGCCGCCTGCCACCCGGCGGGGCGGCGGTCGGCCAGTGCGGGCCAGAGAGCGGCCAATGCCCCGCCCTCCTTGGCGGCGGGAAGGGCCTTTTGAAATCGGTCGTTGAGGTAGAGGATGCGCCCGTCCTCCCGGGCGGCAACACAGGCAAATAGGCCTGCCAGTTGGTCGAGCAGCGCAGCTGCAGACAGTCCATCCAAAGAAAACACCCCTTTGCTCCGCCCCTGTGGGCGGCGGACTCTCCGGCGCGCGCGCCGGCTGGTTGGCGGATGAGCGGCAAGTCTGTTGAAAAAGCGGCTGCCCGGCTGCGGCAGACGCCCTGAAAAGGGCCTCACAGTGTTCTGTTCCCATTGTACTTCCCCGCCGCATACACTGTCAATTGACCGCCGCGATTTCCCGCCCGGCAAAGAGGCGGTTGCAGCCCCCCCCCGCCGGTGCTATACTGGGGCAAAACCAGCCCTTCGCCCGCGGCGGCGGGGGGGCGAGAGGGGAGAGAAGGGCAGATGCAGTTTGGCCACACCATTCCGCTTCAACGCCGGTTGGGGGTGCGGGGCCTTCCGCCCCCGGCGGCGCAGGACCTGGCTTTTTGCTGGGACCTGCACCGGGTCCCCCTGGCCGGGCGGGAGGGGCTGCTGGGGGTCAACGCCTCCAGCCGGCTGGCCTTTTTTTGCTGGGGCCTGGGCCCCGGGCAGTGGGGCAATCTTCCCGCCTTTGCCCTGGGGCAGGTGGGCCGCCTTTTGCGGTCTGTCGGCGTCCCGCCCGCGGCGGTGGAGCGCTACTTGGCCCTGGCGGGCCCGCCGGTCTGCACCCGCACCCACGGGCGCCGGCCGGTGGCCTTTTTGAACCGGGCGGTGGACGCGCTCTTTGCCACGGGGGTCCAGCCCGACCCCGCCGACCTGCCCCAACCCCTGCTGGAAGAGGCCCTCAACAGCGGGTGTTGCCGGGCGGCGGGCTTTCCCGAAAAGGGGCGGCCCCGCGATTTTTTTCGCGCCGATCTGGCCCGGCTGTTGGGCGGCCCGGCGGATGGGAGAGAGGGGGAGAGACCATATGTTGGTGTCGACTAGAGGGCGGTACGCCCTGCGGGTGATGATCGACCTGGCCGAGCAGGGCGGGGAGGAGTTCACCCCCCTTAAAGAGATTGCCGCCCGGCAGGAAATTTCGGAAAAGTACTTGGAGAGCATTGTCAAGGCCCTTGCCGCGGACGGTCTGTTGCGCGGCCGGCGGGGGAAGGGGGGCGGCTATCGGCTGGCCCACCCGCCGGAGGAGATCTCGGTGGGCAGCATCCTCCGCCTTACCGAGGAGAGCTTGGCCCCGGTGGCCTGCCTGGCCCCCGGCCAACAGCCCTGTCCCCGCGCCGCCGGCTGCCGCACCCTCCCCCTCTGGCAGGCCCTCGACGAGCTGATTGCCGGTTACCTCGACGGGGTCTCGGTGGCCGACCTGGCGGCGGCAAGCCGGCCGGCCGCTCCCTGAAATACCCATTGACAAAGGGCGGTTTCAGCGGGTATACTGACACCACTCAATAAACATACCAAGAAAGTAGGTTGATCTCATGGTTCGATTCGCCCGGTTTGTCACAGCCCCCTCTGCCCCCTGCGCAGGGCGCTGTTGTCGCTGCTGTCGATAGCCCCGACGGGGCAGAGCGAACGCACGCCGCAAACGACGAACGGACACAGGAGGTCTACAAGATGAAAAAAATATACCAGTCCCTCGACCAGCTGGTGGGGCGCACCCCTCTGCTGGAACTCACCCAGATCGAGCGGGAGTACAAGTTGGAGGCCAAGCTGGTCGCCAAACTCGAGGGGTTCAACCCCGCGGGATCGGTCAAGGACCGCATTGCCAAGGCCATGATCGAGGACGCCGAGGCCCGCGGCCTGCTGGGCCCTGACTCGGTCATCATTGAGCCCACCTCGGGCAACACCGGCATCGGCCTCGCCTCGGTGGCCGCCGCCAAGGGCTACCGGGTCATCATCGTCATGCCCGAGACCATGTCGGTGGAGCGCCGCCAGCTCATGGCCGCCTACGGGGCCGAGCTGGTGCTCACCGAGGGCGCGGGGGGGATGAAGGCGGCCATCGCCAAGGCCAGAGAGCTGGCGGCCCAGATCGAGGGCAGCTTCCTCCCCGGCCAGTTTGAAAACCCCGCCAACCCGGCCGCCCACCGGGCCACCACCGGCCCCGAGATCTGGGAGGACACCGACGGCCAGGTGGACATCTTTGTCGCCGGGGTGGGCACCGGCGGCACCATCACCGGGGTGGGCGGCTACCTGAAGGAGAAAAATCCCGCCCTGCAGGTGGTGGCGGTGGAGCCCGCCTCCTCCCCTGTGCTGGCGGGGGGGAGCGCCGCCCCCCACAGGATCCAGGGCATCGGCGCGGGCTTTGTCCCCCCGGTGCTGAACACGGCTGTCTACGACGAGATCGTCCCGGTGCAGGACGCCGACGCCTTTGCCGCCGCCCGGGCGGTGGGCCGGCGGGAGGGCCTGCTGGTGGGCATCTCCTCCGGCGCCGCCGTCTGGGCGGCCATCCTCCTGGCCAAGCGGGCGGAGAACCGGGGCAAGACCGTCGTCGCCCTGCTGCCCGACACCGGCGACCGCTACCTCTCCACCCCCCTCTTTGGCGGGGAGGAAACACCCCGGTAGCCACCCGGTCAACAGAGTCAAGTCAAAAGACGAGCGCCCCGCCCCCCCAAACGGGGG
>NZ_JBQHTP010000027.1:0-36395 GCF_052065655.1 Bittarella sp. HCP28S3_D9
CAGCGCTGAAGATACTTGGCGGGAAGCTGCCTGGGAAAATAGGGCGATGCCGACACAAATATTCCTCCTTAGCTCAGTTGGTAGAGCATGCGGCTGTTAACCGCAGGGTCGTTGGTTCGAGCCCAACAGGGGGAGCCAGAAGTAGAGCACCCAAACAGGTGCTCTTTTTTTGGCTCCGGACCAGTCTCCTTCTGATCAAAAAGGGAAAAGCCCCTGCACTGTTCTAACAGTGCAGGGGCTTTTTTGCTGCTGTGCCAATCCGCAGCGCGCCAGTTCAATCTTCTATCTGCTCACTGTCGGCTTCTCTGTCTTTTGACAGGGGGCGTGAGGAGCGCCGCTGGACAGTTTTTTGGGGGGAGAGGGTGCCGCCCCACCGCAGTTATGTATAGTGCCGAAAACCCGGTTCAACCCGACCCTTCGCCCCCTCTTTTTATAGGTACTCTTTACTTTTTGCGGGCTAGAACCAGCAGGAAGCTGGGCTTGTGGTACTCCTTCTCAAAAAAGGGATACTGCGCCACCAACTCGGGGGAGGGAAGGGGCTCTTCCATCCGCTCAATGACGAGTCCGGCGTCCGTCAGGGCGTTGACGAGCTGTGAAAAGGTGCGGTGGTATTTGATCACTCCGTCCACAAACCAGGTGATTTCTCGCTTCCCCGGGCGGCCATAGTCGTTGAGGGGGTGGTAGAGGGGCTTCCCGTCCTCCCCATATACCCAGTAAGGGGCGGTCTCGTCGATGTGACAGGTGCCGATGGGGTGTTCCTGGGAGAAGAGAAAGACGCCGTCGGGCCGCAGGCAGCTGGCCACACTTTTTGCCAGGGCGGCGAAGTCCTCCACATAGTGGACGGCCAGGGAGCTGAGGATCAGGTCAAAGCGCTGTCCCAGCTCCCCGATCTGACTCATGTCCATCTGTTCGAAGCGAATCCCGCAGCTCCCGTTTTCCCGCTCTGCGGCCGCCAGCATCCGCTGGGAGAGATCGATCCCCATCACCGAGCGGGCGCCCCGCTGCGCACAGAGGGCGCAGATCTCCCCAAAGCCGCAGCCCAGGTCCAGTACATCCTTCCCCGCAGGGTCCGGCAACAGGGAAAGGAGGGCTGGGTGTTCCAGGAGGACATTGTAGTTGACCGGGTTTTCCCGCAGGGAGCGGTATCCCTCGTAAAAATCGGGATGGTCATAGATGTTTTGCAGCTTGTCCATAGCGACCTCCTCTGTCTTTGTGTTTAGCCGAGTAAAACCAAGTATAGCACAGCGAAAAAGAAAAAGGAAGCAGAAATGTCCGATAGGCACAAAAATAAATGCAATAAAAAAAGAAAAAATGGCGAATGATTGCACTTGCCCTCTCTTTCCTGTATACTAACTTCTATCGGGCTTTTGGGGGCGCGGCGCTCCAAAAGGCCGAACGCGATACCTGTTCGGTCCGTGTGCCGGCCCGACCTGCAAGGAGGATACAGATGCAGCTATTCAGACGGCGGCTGGGGGGAGATCCCTCTGCCCACCCGCCCTACATTCCCGGCGATCTCACCACTGGCCCGCCGGGGAAAACCCTCTTTTTCTTCATGATCCCCATCCTCATCGGCAACATCTTTCAGCAGTGCTATAACCTGGCTGACTCCATCATTGTAGGGCAGTTTGTAGGGGCGGGCGCCCTGGCGGCAGTCGGCGGCGCCGGACCCATCTTCTATATGGGCACCATTGTCTCCTCTGGCTTTTCGGTGGGGGTAGCGATTGTTACCGGCCAGTTTTTCGGCGAGGGCCGCCGCAGGGAAATCAAGGATATCCTCAGCACTTCGGTCCTCTTTACGGTGGCCACCTCCATCCTCATCAGTATTCTGGGGGTTCTTTTTGCCCCTGCCCTCCTCCGCTTTCTCAACACCCCGGAGGATGTCTTTGCCGACAGCGTCACCTATCTCACCATCATCTTTGTCGGCTTTCTCTTCATCTTCCTGGCCAACATCGGCGGCAGCCTTTTCAACGCCCTGGGCGACTCGAAAACGCCCCTCTACTGCATGGCCGCCGGGGGCCTTCTCAACATTGTCCTCAACCTCTGGTTTGTCATTGGCTTTGGCTGGGGGGTCTTTGGGGTGGCGCTGGCCACCGTCATCGGGCAGGTGTTTACCTGCGCCATCGGCTTTCCCCTGCTGATGCGACGCATCGCCCGTCTGGGCGATGGCCAGATAGGGCTGCGCCACGGGTTCGGTCGCTTTCGGGCCGACCTGCTGGGGCTGATCGTCAAGCTGGGGGCCTCTTCCGCCCTGCAGGGGATCGTCCTCTCGGTGAGCGGGCTGCTCATCCAGGGCATCATCAACAGCTTTGGCAGCCTCTATATGGCGGCCTACACCTCGGCCCAGAAGATCGAGCTCTTCCTCACCCTCCCCATCTACAACCTGCACAACGCCCTCTCCAACTACAGTGCCCAAAACATCGGCGCCGGCCGGCTGAACCGGGTCAAGCAGGGGTATCGGGTGAGCATCCTCTGGTCGATGATCTTCTGTGCCGCCATGGCGGTCATCCTCTTTTTGTTTGGGGGGAATCTCATCGGCATCTTCATCAAGGCCGAGAGCGATGGCGCTGTCATCCAGGTGGGGGCCCAGTACCTGCGGATGCTTTGCATCGCCTACTTCCCCATGTCCTTCATGTTTATGAGTGAAGGGCTGCTGCGGGGGGCGGGCGACGTGCTGGCCGTCTCCTTCATCACCGCCGGAGGCATGCTCTTTCGCATGATCGCGGCATACAGCTTTGCCTCCCTCCTCGGGTTTTATACGGTGGCAGTGGCCTACTTTTTCAGCTATACCTCCGAGTCCATCCTGGCCTACATCCGGGTCCGCTCCGGCCGATGGCGGGAGAAAGCCGTCACCGGTGGCGCGTCTCCTGTGGCTGAGGAGAACGCCACCCTCTGACATACCCAAATCTTTAGAAACAACTGTCAAGACAGAGAAAGCCCCCTGCTCATTGCGAGCAGGGGGCTTTCCCCGGAAAGTATGAAAAAGTGGCGCCAAGTGCCATCTGGTCGGCTGGTTTTAGTGGAGGGTCTCCACCGAAATTTTGTCGTAGTTTTTGTTGTAGGTGACCTCCTGCTTGCTGATCTTCTCCTCCAACAGGTCGTTGAAGAGGGCGTCCTTGCAGGCGGTCACCAGGGAGTCGTGGTTCTCGTCGATATAGCTCTGGTCGATGGGCAGCTTTTTGATGATGTGATAGCCGTACGAGGTCTTGACCACGTCGCTGATCTCTCCCTCGGCCAGGGCAAACGAGGCGTCTTCAAACTCCTCCACCATCTCGCCGGGGCCAAAGTAGTAGCCGTCCTCGGTCAGGCCGGGGTCCTCGTTGTACTGGCTCACCAGGGTGGCAAAGTCCTCGCCGCTGCGGGCCCGCTCCAGGATCTCCTGGCTTAAGGCCTCGGCGTTCTCGGTCTCGTTGGTCACCAGGACATGGCTCACGTGGGCGTATCGCTTCTGCAAGAACTCGCCCAGCACCTCGTCGGTGACCTCCATGGTGCCGCCCTCGCCAAAGAGGTGGTTTTCGACCTTTTGTTGCAGGTAGCTGGTCTGCATCAGCTGCAGGTAGAGGTCCTCGGTGAGGTAGGCGGATGTCATCGCCTCCTGAAAGGCCTCTTCCGAGTCGTAGCTCTCTTTGACAGAGGCCAGCTGGCTGTCGGCGCTGGCCTTCTCCTCATCGCTGAGGGAGAGGCCGTACTCGTCCGCCAGGGCGCGGATGGCGCGGTTGGACTGCAGCGCCTTGAGCACGTAGTCAGAGAGCTGGGCCCTGACCTCGTCCTGCCCTTCCCAGGCGGTGTCGTCGCCGTTGTCATAGCCGTATTTCATGTTGAGGAAGTAGTAGCGGTACTCGTCCATCGAGACCTTGTCCCCGTCGATGGTCATGACCACCGGCATGGAGACGCCCTTGCCGTCCACCACGAGAGGGGAGTTTTTGGCCCCGCAGCCGGTCAGGGCGGCGAGGGTCAGTAGAGAGGCGGCGCCGACGGCGGCGACGCGCTGAAAACGCTGGGAAAGATGCATGTGGTTTCTCCTTTACTCTGTGGTTGGGTACGCCTTTAGCTTACCCAACCAATGTGTAGACTGTGTGAAAAGTGCGAAAATCCTTTGCGAAATGAGCGCCAATCTGCAAAAAAAGCGGATAAACCCCGAGTAATATCCAATCCTGTGGAATTCTGATGGGTGAGTTTTCCACGGCTGTGGAATTCGATGTTGAAAACACCAGTGCCATGGGAATTGTCGCTGCGAGAATTGCGAAAGTTTTCCACACCCAAAGGGCAATTGCAAGAGAACAAAGTTTTTGGTATACTATTTGTAAATATTGCACCAAGACCACCGGCTCTCTGGCCGGGGGAAAGGACTTTTCATGACGCATTACAAATCGACCAGCCGCTCGCGGCGTTTTGCTCTCGTTCCAGTGCTGCTTGCGCTGTTGGGCTCTTTGGCTTTGGCCCTGCCCGCGCAGGCAGCCGACGCCCTCTACCGCTTCACCCACAACGGGCAGGACCTGTTGGCAGTGGGAACGGTCACCTCGGTGGGGGAGGGGAGCATCACCTTTTCCATCAGCGAGATCCTCAAGAGCTCCTCCTCCATCGGCGGCGGGAGCAGCCCCCTGCCCTCCAGTGAGGTCCGCCGCGAAATCAAGGTGGAGAGGGGAGAGGCCCTGCGGGACCTGCAGCCGGGGGACGCGGCCATCCTCTCTTTAAAAAAGAAGATGTGGGGCGGCTTTGTCCTGGACAACGGCGCCTACCGGCTGGACAGCACCGCCCTGCCGGTCCAGGCCTCCACCCTCGCAGGGGAGGAGAACGCCGAGACGGCGGCGGTGACCTTCTTTGTCAACTCCCGCGGGGTTTTTTGCGAGTTTGCCTTTGAGGGGGACGACGGGCGGGTCGCCCTGACCTACAAGGGGCAGGACTACCTCATCTACGACCGGGCGGCCGGGGGGATCCAAAACCCGCAGATACCGGGCACCCCCAACCGCCTGCCCACCGAGCCTAAGGGGGACGACTGGTTTGCCAACTGGCAGTCTCCGGCCGTTCTCATCGGCATTCTGGCGGTGGCGGCCGGCGGGGCGATCGCCCTGCGCGTCCTCTTTAAAAAGAGAAAGCGCAGGCACACCATCTACCTCAAATAGCGGCGGCTGCCGGGCGGGAAGCGAAAAAATGCCGCCAACCTTGCGGGCGGCGGCATTCAAAAGCCTGAGGGGTGCTTTTGAGGAGGATAGTGCAGTCCTAAAAACATTTGCGGCATTGTCTTTAGGCTTGTTTTTATTATAGCCCTGAAGCCCAATTTGTTGTGAATGATATGTTAATAAAAGGTGAAAAAACCTGAGTGATCATTTGAATTTTAGAGAGAGGTGAGAGCCGTGGAAAAGGTGGAGCGAAAAAAGCGGGAGCTGCTGGAATTTTTGTACCGCCAGGTGGGGGAGGGCATCCCCCCCTCGGTGCGGGAAATCTGTGCGGCCATGGGCTTCAAATCGACCTGCACCGCCCACAAATACCTGAAGATGCTCGAGGAGGACGGCGAGATCGAGGTGGTTCACGGCTCAAACCGGGGCATCCGCATCACTGGGCGGCACACCGCCGCCATCCCTCTGCTGGGCACAGTAGCGGCTGGCACCCCCATCCTGGCTCAGCAGGATATAGAGGACTATATCGTCAGCGACCTGCGGGGCGAAGGGCTCTTTGCCCTGCGGGTCAAGGGAGACAGCATGATTGGCGCTGGCATCTTCGAGGGGGACATCATTCTGGTGCAGCAGACCCCTGAAGCCCGCGACGGGGAGATCGTGGTGGCCTTGATCGAAGACGAGGCCACCGTCAAGCGCTTTTATCGGGAGCCGGACGGCCGCGTCCGCCTGCAGCCCGAAAATGACCGCCTGGCCCCCATCTACCCCGACACTGTGGCCATCCTGGGCCGGGTGGTGCGGCTCATCCGCAATTACTGAAGAAAGTTGACAGAGGAGAGGCTGCCCCAGTTTGTTGCTGGGGTGGCCTCTGCATTTTTAGTGCGTTGTCTGCCCTTTTGTTACGGGCTTTGCCTGCGCGCCGGACAGCGCCGTCTTCTTGCGCTTTGCTGCGGGGAGAAAGAGTGCTCTTTGCTCTCCCCCTCAGTGTTGCCCTGTCCTGTACCGGTGACGGGGAAAGGGAGGGACTTTTTCCCCGGTGAGCGCTGACCGCAGGCAAGCACGGGGTGAAGGAAATATATGTCCCACCATCTCTGGCAGCTGTCGGGAGAGAGCGGGCCCGTGCTGAGATGGGGAAAGGCACGCCGCCCTCGGTATCTTGGGGGGATGTTGCACTTCTCTTTCCGCAGGCTTTGTCCTTTGCCCCTGCGCGGCGTCGATGCCGCCTCCCCGCGCTTCGCTGCGGGGAGAGGATCGCGTTTCCCCTACAGCCGTACTGTGCCAGCAGAGAGGAAAGGCCTTTTCCCATGTTGGACCCTGGCTGCAGACAATCGAGAGAGAAGGGAAGCTTTTCCCCCTATCGCTCTCGCTGGCCGTTGAAAGAGGGCAAACTCGGACTGAGATGGGAGAAAGCCGCGCTGGCCTCTACATTTCGGAAGCTGTGCTTTCTTTTTTGGAGATTTTGTCCCTGCGCGCTGTCCGCGCTGCCTCTTCGCGCTTCACTGCGGGGAGAGGCCGGCCTTTTCCCCCGTGCCCCTCCTGTCCGCCCCATGCCGGCGGTGGGGAAAGAGCCCTTTTCCCAGCGGGTTCTGGCAGCGGGCAATCGCGGGGGAAAGGTGTCGACCCTCTCCCCTCACCGGCTGCCGGGGGGGCAGTATGGCCCCTGGCTGAAATAAGGGGAAAGCAGCACTTCTCCCTGCACTTTTGAGGCCCGTGTCCGCCTGTGAAAAGGCGTGCAGCTGATAAGTGGGTAAAAGGAGAAAAGAGAGGCCAGATTTGGCGCTTGCGATGAATTTTTTGACTATTTTTTGTGAGATATTTTTGCTTTTTTAGGCGTGGCGGTGTATAATAAGACAGTTAAAGGGCTTGTACAGCCGGACGAGGGGAGATCACACTTCCGCCGGCTGCTTTTCCTGCCGCGGGCAGCGAGCCAAAACCGTTTGACAGCCAGCCATTCTTGGGGAGGAACACAGTTTGACTAGAAACGATTTGAGAAATATTGCCATTATTGCCCACGTCGACCACGGCAAGACCACCCTGGTAGACGAGATGCTCAAACAGGGCGGCATCTTCCGCGAAAACCAGGTGGTGCGCGACCGGGTGATGGATTCCGGCGCCCTGGAGCGGGAGCGCGGCATCACCATTCTCTCCAAAAACACCTCGCTCTTTTACAACGGGGTCAAGATCAACATCATCGACACCCCGGGCCACGCCGACTTTGGCGGCGAGGTAGAGCGGGTCTTGCAGATGGTGGACGGCGTGCTGCTGCTGGTAGACGCCTTCGAGGGCCCTATGCCCCAGACCCGGTTCGTTCTGGAGCGGGCGCTGGCCCTGGGCCACACCATCATCGTGGTGGTCAACAAGGTCGACCGCCCCGACGCCCGCCCCGAGGAGATCGAGGACGAGGTGCTGGAACTGCTTTTGGACCTGGACGCCAGCGAGGAGCAGCTGCAGAGCACCTTTGTCTACTGCTCTGGCCGGGAGGGGACCGCTTCCCTGGATTACAGCGATCTGGGGGACAACCTGATCCCCCTCTTCAACGAGATCATTGAAAAGGTGCCCGCCCCCAAGGGCGACCCCGAGCTGCCGCTGCAGATGCTGGTCAGCTCCATCGACTACAACGAGTACGTGGGCCGCATCGCCATCGGCCGCATCAAGCAGGGCACCATCAAACAGGGGCAGGAGGTGGTGGTCACCAACTACCACGGCGACCAGACCCCCCGCCGGGGCAAGGTGGTCAACCTCTACCAGATCGACGGCCTGACCCGCGACGCGGTGGACAGCGCCCAGTTCGGCGACATCGTCTGTGTCTCCGGGGTGGAGAACATCACCATCGGCGACACCATCTGCGCCCCCGACGCGCCGGAGCCGCTGCCCTTTGTCAAGATTTCCGAGCCCACCATCGAGATGACCTTCTCGGTCAACGACAGCCCCTTTGCCGGGAGAGAGGGGAAATACGTCACCTCCCGCCAGCTGCGCGACCGGCTCTTCAAAGAGCTGCTCAAGGACGTCTCCCTGCGGGTGAGCGAGACCGACACCACCGAGAGCTTCAATGTGGCCGGGCGGGGCGAGATGCACCTCTCCATCCTCATTGAGACCATGCGCCGGGAGGGGTATGAGCTGCAGGTCAGCACCCCCCGCGTCCTCTTCCACGAGGAGAACGGCAAGCGGATGGAGCCCGTGGAGCGGGTGACCATCGACGTGCCGGAGGAGTGCGTGGGCAGCGTGATGGAGAAGATGGGCACCCGCAAGGGCCAGCTGGTGGAGATGCACCCCACCGGCAACCGGATGCGGCTGGAGTTCCTGATCCCCTCCCGCGGCCTCTTCGGCTACCGCAGCGAGTTCTTGACCGACACCAAGGGCGAGGGCATCCTCAACACCATCTTCGAGGGGTATGAGGAGTACAAGGGCGAGATCCCCACCCGCCAGGTGGGCAGCTTGGTGGCCTATGAGACCGGGACCGCCGTCACCTACGGCCTCTTCAATGCCCAGGAGCGGGGCACCCTCTTCATCCCCGCCCAGACCGAGGTGTACGAGGGGATGATCATCGGCTCCAACCCCAAGGCCGAGGACCTGGTGGTCAACGTCTGCAAGACCAAGCACCTGACCAACACCCGCGCCTCCGGCTCCGACGACTCGCTGCGGCTGACCCCGCCCCGAGTGATGAGCCTGGAGGAGTCGCTGGAGTTCATCTCCGACGACGAGTTGGTGGAGGTCACCCCCGAGTCGATCCGCCTGCGCAAGAAGATTTTGAACAACCAGCAGCGGGCCAAGATCACCCACCGCAAATAAGAGAGCGAACGCTTATCTGCTCCGGCGCACAGAAAATCCTGTGCGCCGGAGCTTTTTCTTGCCCAAAAGGGAGAAATTTGGCCGCCCCTGCCCCTTTTGAGGGAGGCGCCTTGCCAAGCAGAGGGCTTTTCTGTATGATAGAGAAAGGAAAGGGGAGATCGGTTTGCGTCGGGAAAAATCGTGTGGCGGGGTGGTGTATACCAAAGAGGGCGGCCAGCTTCGCTTTCTATTGATTCGGCACAAAAAGGGCGGCCACTGGGCTTTTCCCAAGGGGCACATGGAGGCCGGGGAGAGCGAGCGGCAGACGGCCCGCCGGGAGATTTTGGAGGAGACCGGCGTGCAGGTGAAGATGCAGGGCAAGTTCCGGGAGAGCGTGGCCTACGACATCGGCACCATCATCCACAAGACGGTGGTCTACTTCCTCTGCGAGATCGTGGGCGCGCCCGAGGTCACCATCCAGGAGGAGGAGATTTCCGACTACGCATTCTTCGGGCCGGACGAGGTGCCGGGACACCTGACCTACTCCAACGACAAGCACACCTTTGCCAAGGCCTTGCGATATATAAAATCTCGCAATTTGGCTTGACAACGGTCAGCAGCCGGTGTATTATATATAAGCACGTTACAAGCGCCAATAGCTCAGCTGGATAGAGTGTCTGACTACGAATCAGAAGGTCGGGGGTTCGAGTCCCTCTTGGCGCACCAAGCAAGCCGCTCACAAAGTTTTTTGTGAGCGGCTTGCTTTTTTGCATCTGCCAAAAGGGGCGCACGGCAACGCTCGGTGTGTCCTGCGCATTAGCGCAAAATAAAAAAGGAGGGGAAAAGGCTGCGGGATTTACCCGTGGCCTTTTGTTTTGACGGCAGGCTTGGGGGCGCACACGGCACCGAAAATGCTAGGGGGCCGTATCTTTTCCCCCTCAAAACAGAAGAGAGACGGGTCAATTCGATTTTGCGATGCGGGCCCAGAGGAGAACCGGCAGGTCCTTGTCGACACCGCCTTCAGCGGCTGGAGAGGAGAGGATTTTGCTCTATGAGAAGGAGGACTTTTTTGAGTGAGGAGGGGAAAACGGGGAGAGCAACTGCACTGCAAATGTCAAGTCTTGTCTGCACAGGGAAAAGTCGGTATACTATCTTCTTGTGGCACTACGCGAAAGGACTGATTTTTGGTTTGCAGTTGATCGAAGAGGTATTTGCAAAAGAGGTGTACGCGCCCTTTGTGCGCTATTGCCAGCTCCACCACCTGCGGGAGATGGAGGACCTGCGCGGGTTTTCCCCGGCAGAGGCGGCGGGGTGGCCGGGGGTGACGCCGGCCCTGCAAAAGCGGGTGGGGCTGCTGTTGAGCACCTACTGGAGCCGCCACCCCCAAGCGCCGGCTCCCGCCCCGAAAAGGGAGCCGCTGGAAGACCGGGTGCGGGCCCATTTTGAGGAGAACGCCCACCGGGTGATACGGCTCTCTGAACTGACGCCGATTGCCGGCGGACTTGGGCAAAAGGAGCTCGCCCGGATGTTGGAGCGGGTGGACTGGTGCGGCTGCCTGGACAAAAACAGCTATTTCTACACCAGCCCCAAAGGGGAGGCAAGCCGGTAAAATCGGTTGCCATCGGCCTGTCCTGCCAGGGTGATAGGGGGGAAAACAGAGCGGCAGCGCCACCTGAACGGAGGGAACAGGGTGCAGAGAGTGTACTGGATCCGCCACGCCGAATCGGATCACAGCGTCCACAACGACGCCCTGCGGCCCCTGACTGCCAGGGGTCTGGAGGGGCGGCACAGGGTGGAAGGGTACCTGGCCGGCCGCGCAGTAGGGGCGGTCCTCTCCAGCCCCTACCGCCGGGCCTATGACACGGTGCAGCCCTTTGCGGCCAGCCGGAGGCTGCAGGTCCTCTGCGACGACCGCTTTCGGGAGCGCCGGGTGGCGAGCGAAGGGGAGTGGATCGAGGACTTCTCCGACTTTTCCCCCCGCCAGTGGGCTGACTTTTCCTACCACCTGCCGGGGGGAGAGTCCCTCGCCCAGGTGGAGGAGCGGATGGTTGCTGGGCTGCAAGACGCCCTGGCCGCCCACCCCGGGGAGGATCTGGTGATCGGCACCCACGGCACCGCCCTCTGCGTGTTGATCCACCACTTTGTGCCCGCCTTCGGGCTGGAGCAGTTTGCCGAGATGGTGGAAAAGCTGCCCTGGGCGGTCTGTATGACTTTTGAAGAGGGGCGCTTCTCCGGGTGGGAGGTCGCCGACATCTCCTTTTAATAAGCGAGGAGCCAGGGCGCCTGAATGTCCTTCAAGCAGGGCAAACAAAAAGCGAAAGAAAAAAAGAGGTCTGGGGATTTTCCCAGACCTCTTTTCTGTGTGCTGCTGCCGAGGGGAGGACAAGGCCTTCCCGCGCGGTGACAGAGACTTGCTGCAGGGGGATTACTCAGAGATCTTTTTCAGGCCCAGATCTTTGGCAGCCAGCTCCAGAGCGTCTTCCAGGGTCCCGCAGATGCAGGGGAAGGTGCCGGTCATCATCAGGTTGACCATCTTGCCCCAGTCCTCGATGAAGGCGCCGTCTTTGTCGTAGGCCTTTTTGATGACCTTGCCGTCGGGGGTGGTCTCCTCTTTCCAGGTGACCGGGCCGTAGTACTTGTCGACAGCGGTGATCATGTCCTCCTCGTCGTAGTAGGCGTAGACCTTTTTGCCCTTGGCGTAGGCGTAGACGGCCTCCCACACGGTGCCGGCGTCGGGCTCGGAGCCACGGAAGTGCTTGAAGTTGGCGAAGACCAGCTCGCAGCGCTCCAGCCGCTTGATGTTCATCCAGCAGACTTTGTCGGAGGTGACGGGGGGCTCGATGACATCGGGGAACTCCTCATTGGGCAGGGGGGTCAGGCCGTACTGTTTGCAGAGGGCCTGCTTCTGGGCTTTGACCTCTTCAAAATCGGGGTAGAAGCAGTCGGGGCCGGCAAGGAAGGTGTAGATGGGTTTGTCCATGATAGTGACTCCTTTTCTTTTGTTGTATGTATTTGAAAAGCCCGGAGGGCATTTCAGACGAGATTCAGTTCTGCTCTGAGAAGATGGGGTTTTTGCGCAGGTGTTCCCGCAGCTCTTCCCGGGTGGGGACCTGGGCGCGAATGCCCTCTTTGGCGCGGGAGAGGAAGGCGGCGGCCTGGGCGTAGATGGCGGCGCTGTACAGCTCCTCCCCGCGGTTGAGGGCCAGGGCGAGGGCGGCGATAAAGATGTTGCGGTCGCCGTTTTTGTCGATCTCCATCCCCATTTCGGGCTGCCCCAGGGTCAAGAATTCGTTCCCGGTGGCGATGAGCACCCCGTCGGCCCCGTACTTGAGGATGGCGGTGCGGGCCCCCCGCTCCAAGAGGGTGGAGAGGGCCAGGCGGGCGGTCTTGAGATCGGGCTCCTGCCGGCCGGTGAGGGTGCAGACATCCGCCTCGTTGGGGAGGACGATGTCGACAGAGGGGTAGAGTTCCAGCGGCAGCCGCTCCACCGGGGTGGCGGAGAGGAGGACAAAGGCCCCGTGGCGCTTGGCCATGGTCGCGGCCTCGGTCACCGCACAGGCGGGCAGCCGGTTGGAGATCACCACCGTCTTTCGCCCTTCAAAGAGAGATTCAAATTCTGCCAGATCACCCGGCCGATAGCTGTCGTTGGCCCCGGCGCTGTAGATGAGGGAGGGGGCCTGTTCCCCGCTGACGCGGTGGACAAAGATCATCCCCGAGGGGACGCCTTCTGCGACGGTGATCCCCCGCACGTCCACCCCGCGACTGCGCAGGGTCTCGGTCATGGTCTGGCCAAAGGCATCGTCGCCCACCCGTCCCAAAACGGCGGCGCGTCCCCCCAGCAGCACCGCGGAAACCGATTCGCGCGAGGCGGTGCCGTCGGTCTCCAGCCGGGTCTCGTCGGCCTTGACGGTGTCCCACAGGGTGGGTGCGGCGGGCAGGTAGAGGGAGACCCCCATATTGATGGTTCCCACAAAGAGTATTTCTTCTTCCATACTTCCTCCTCGGCGGCTTTTCGGCGACCGGTCTGGCCAGGCCTGCCGGCAGTCGGGGCGTTCCCCCTGTTACAGGGTGCTCTTGCGCACGGTCAGGGTGTGGCGGAGGCACTCGCTCTCCACCGGCTGACCCTTGATTTTTAGCAGCAGTTTTTCGGCGGCCTTGGCGCCGATCCGGTACAGTGGCTTGGACATGGTGGTCAGCCCGGGGTAGGTGGCGGTGGCCAGGACGCTGTCCTCCAGGGAGAGGATGGCGCAGTCCTGCGGCACCCGCACCCCCCGGTTTTGCAGGGCGTGCTGCACCCCCAGCGCCTGCCCGTCGCAGACGGCGACGATGCCGGTGGGGCCGTATAACTCGTCGGCCAGGGAGTAGCCCAGAGCGAACCCGGCCTGGTAGGTGTTGGGGCCGGTGAGGACCCGCAGGCGGGCGCCGGTGTCCTTCAGGGCGTCGGCACAGCCCTTGTTGTAGGCCATGTCAAAGCCGGGGACAGTGACCAGCACCACCGTTTTGGCCCCCTTTTGCTGCAGGTAGGCCGCCGCCTCCCGCGCCGCGTCGTAGCGGCTGGAGTAGACCGCGGGGAGCCCGGCCATGGGGAAGCATTCGGCCAGCACGGCGGGCAGGCCGCTGGCCTCGGTCTTGCGCTGGGCCTCCTCGCTCAGGTGCAGGCCCAAAACCGCCCCCGCGGCCCCGGTGGAGATCATCTCGGGTAGGACCCGGTCCAAGTAGTCGGCATCTGTCTCCGCGCAGTAGAGGAGCACCGGCACCGAGGCGGCGCTGGCGGCGTCGCAGGCCCCGCCGGCCAGGATGTTCCAGACCGGGGACATGATGTCCGACACCACCAGGGCGATGGCGCCGGTCCCCTTGCCGGAGAGGGCGCGGGCGCTGAGGTTGGGGCGATACCCCAGCTCCTCGGCCGCCTGGCGCACCCGGGCCTTGGTGGCGGTGGAAATGCTGGGGGAGTCGTTGAGGGCGCGAGAGGCGGTGGAGATATTGACCCCCGCCAGCTTGGCCACCTCTTTTAAGGTTGCCACGGGCACTCCTCCTTTCTCTAGAAACAGTTGCATATCTGTGCAATCAGTTGCATTCTGTTCAAAGGATACTCTTTTTTTGCATTTCCTGTCAAGAGGGCAGGGGGCGTTTTTTGCAAATAGCCGACAAAATCGGCATATTGGTCGGAAAGGCGCAATGTTTTTTGTGAAAATATGTATTGACAAAGGGAAGGGGAGAGTGATAAAGTTGACAAGAATAAAAATTGTGAAAGTTGTGCAATCGGTTGCGCAACCGTGAGGAGTTGTATTGCACGTGACCAATCAAAAGAGAAGGAGTGTGACGGCGGTCTTTGTCATCGTCTTTATGATGGCATTTGCCCTGTCCGGCGGGATGTTCAGCACCGCCCTCCCCAAAATCATTGAAACCTACAACCTGTCCCTGGAACAGGCCTCCCTCTTTTCCATCTTCCAAAGCGGGGGAATGCTGCTGGCCAACTGCTTCACCGCCCTGGTGGTGGACAAACTGGACAAGAACAAGATGCTGGGTGTCATGTTCCTGCTGATGGGCGGCTTCCTCTTCTGCATCGGCTCGGTGCCCCCCTTCGTGTTGATCCTGCTGCTCTTTGTCCTCATGGGCATTGTCTCCAACGTGGTCAACAACGCCTGTTCCTCCTACATGTCCGACCTCTACGGCGACCAGCGGGCCCGCTACATCAGCATCCTCCACGCCTTTTTCGGCCTGGGCTCCCTGATGGGGCCCCTCTTCATCGGCCAGCTCACCCGGATGGGCTTTGTCTGGAACAATGCCTACACCACCCTGGGCCTGGTGATCATCTTCATCTCGGTGGCCTACTTCCTGACCATGCTGGTCATCAAGCGCCCCATCCCCGAGGTGCAGAACATCGACGACTCGGGCAAGCGGCTGAAGACCCCCTATAAAAAGATGCTGCGCTCCCCCAAGATGCTCTCCCTCTGCGCGGTGAGCTTTCTCTACGCCGGCTTTCAGGTGTATAACACCTGGCTGCCCACCTATTTGAACAACAAAAACCCTGACCTGTTCCCCATTTCCTTTTGCTCCACCGTGGTGGCCTGCTTCTCGGTGGGGATGATCGTCAGCCGGCTCATCAACGGCTACATCTCCAAGTTCATCTCTGCCCGCAACTACATCACCCTGGTGAGCATCTGCTCCTCCGGCGTGCTGGTGACCGGGTTGCTGGTGGACCAGAAATACCTCTGGCCGGTGGTGGGCTTTTTGCTGGGGCTGCTCACCGGCGCCATCTACACTGCCCAGTTTGTCATGGCCTGCGAGTACTTCCCCCGCTTTTCCGCTTCGGCCACCGCCTTCACCGGCTTTTCCTCCGCCATCGGCGGGATGTGCTTCAACGCCCTGGCCGGGCAGGTGGCCCAGAAGGTCAACTTCCTGGCGGCCATGTGCATCCCGGTGGTCGCGCTGCTCATCACCTTCCTGGTGCTCATCACCACCAAGCGGATCGTGGAGCGGGCCGACAGCGGCGAAGAGGAAGAGACCCTGACTGCCCAGTAAGCCCTGTTTTTCCGCGGCATCTGCCGCGGGCCACCCCGCCGCGCCCTCTGCCGGCGGGAGAGAGTAGGAGTTGAACGAATCCGTGAGCAACAAAAAGCGCCGCACCATCGCGGCCATCTACGTCATCACCTTCATGGCGGCCTTCGCCCTTTCCAGCGGGCTGTTCAGCAACGCCATGCCCCGCATTATCGAGGGGTACAAACTGACCTTTGACCAGGCGTCCCTCTTCTCCATCTTCCAGAGCGCAGGCATGATCCTGGCCACCGCCCTCACCGTGTTGGTGGTGGACCGACTGGACAAGAACAAGGCCCTGGGGCTGATGTTTTTGCTGATGGGCGGCTTTTTGGTCTGCATCGGCATGGCGCCCCCCTTTGTGCTGCTGCTGGTGGCCCTCTTTTTGCTGGGCACCGTCTCCGGCGTGTTGGACAACGCCTGCGCGGCCTACATCTCCGACCTGTTTGGGGACGAGCGGGCCAAGTACATCAGCATCCTCCACGCCTTCTTTGGGCTGGGCTCGGTGCTGGGGCCGGTCTTCATCGGCACCCTCTTCAAGATGGGCTTTGAGTGGAACACCGCCTACACCACCTTCGGCCTGGTGGTGGTCTTTCTGGCCCTGGCCTACTTTGTCACCATGGCAGTCATCAAGCGGCCTGAACCCGCCGTCTCCGGGGTGGACGAGGCGGGGGTGCGGGTGAAGATCCCCTACAAAAAGATCGTTACCTCCCCCCAGATGCTGGTCCTCTGCGGGATGGCCATCTTCTCGGCGGCCACCCAGGTCTTCAACACCTGGCTGCCCACCTACCTCAACAACAAAGACGCCCTGCTCTACCCGGTGTCCTTTTGCTCCACCATCATGGCCTGCTACTCGGTGGGGATGATCATCAGCCGGGTGCTCAACGGCGCCATCCTGCGCGCCCTCTCCCCCCGCAAGTACATCATCACCATGACCTTTTTGGGGGCGCTGGTGCTGGGGGCGGGACTGGCCATCGACCAGAAGCTCCTCTGGCCGGTGGTGAGCTTCCTGCTGGGGCTGCTGGTCGGCGCCATCTACACGGTGCAGATCATCATGGCCTGCAGCTATTTCCCCCAGTTTTCGGCCACTGCCATCTCCTACGCGGGGCTGGCCTCCTCCGTTGGGGGGATGCTCTTTAACGCCCTGGCCGGCCAGTTGGCCCAGCGGGTCAGCTTCCTCTCGGCCATGTGCATCCCGGTGGCGGGGATGGTGGGCACCTTCCTGCTGATGGGCCTCACCCGCCGGGTGGGCAGCCACACCGAGGCGGTGGAGGAGTAACCCCTTTTCTCTCGGCCCTTTTCAGGCGTCCCCCTGCATCCGCTTGCAGGGGGACGCTTTTTTGCGCCGAGGGGGAGAGCGTTTGTAAACTTTTTTAAAAAGGCCCCTTTTTGTCTGGAAAATCGATTGACGGGAGGGGGAGAGGCTCGTACAATAGACAGGTGACTGACCAGTCAGTCACCTGTTCTACCCCTGGGGCCTTTGCCCGGCGCGCCCCCTGCAAATTTGCGCCGGACCCCCGCCCCTGCGGCAGAGCGCCACAGCCCGAAAGGAGCGCGCGTATGCTTTCCAAATTC
Organism: Bittarella sp. HCP28S3_D9; assembly: GCF_052065655.1. Lineage (NCBI taxonomy): Bacteria > Bacillati > Bacillota > Clostridia > Eubacteriales > Oscillospiraceae > Bittarella (ex Durand et al. 2017) > Bittarella sp. HCP28S3_D9. The sequence goes on from NZ_JBQHTP010000027.1 coordinate 16,992, forward strand.
AGTGTCAAAAAACCGCTGACTGTCTTTGTAGCAGTCATTTTGGTGATGTTGATGGGAGTCATCTCCTTCACCAACATGCAGACCGATCTGCTTCCCAGCCTGGACCTGCCCTATGTGGCGGTGATCACCGCCTACCCCGGGGCCAGCCCGGAGAAGGTGGAGCAGGCGGTGACCAAGCCCCTGGAGAAGGGGCTCTCCACCACCAGCGGCATCAAAGAGGTGCAGAGCATCTCCAGCGAGAACACCAGCATGGTGATTTTGCAGTTTGCCGACGGCACCAACATGGACAGCGCCATGATCGACCTCAGCGGCAAGGTAGACCTGGTCAAGGGCCAGCTGGCCGACGGGGTGAGCACCCCCACCCTGATGAAGATCAACCCCGACATGCTGCCGGTGATGATTGCCGCGGTGGACGCCGACGGGCAGGACGCCGAGGCCCTCTCCCAGCTGGTGAACGAGACGGTCCTCCCGGCGCTGGAGCGGGTGGACGGGGTGGCCTCGGTCAGCGCCACCGGCGTGCTGGAAAAGGAGATCCAGGTCACCCTCGACCAGCAGAAGATCGACGCCCTCAACGACAAGATGCTCGCCCAGATCGACGCCAAGTTGGCCCAGACCAAGGCCCAGCTGGACCAGGGGGAGGCCCAGATCAAGGCCGCCCAGGAAAAGCTGGACAGCGAGAGTGCCGCCCAGGCCAAACAGCTGGCCGACAGCGCCGCCCAGCTCTCCGACGGCAAGGCCCAGCTGTCCCAGGGCTTGAGCTACCTGGACACCACCATCGCCCAGACCAAGGCCCAGAGAGAGCAGCTTCTCACCCTGCGGCAGAGCCTGCAGGCCTTCCTCGACGGGGGGGAGCAGGCGGGCCCGGAGGCAGAGGCGGCCCTGACCGCCCTGGTGCAGCGGCTGCAGGACACCGGCGTTCTCTCCCAGCAGGAGGCACAGGCCCTGCTGACCGCCCTCACCCAGCAGAGTGGGCAGCTGGCCCAGCTGTTGGGCGAGGCGGTGACCAAGTTGGACGAGGGGATCGCCGCCGCCGACAGCGGCCTGCGGCAGATGGAGGCCCAGCGGGGCCCCCTGGCCGACAAGTTGGAAGCCCTGGCCCCGGCCGAGACCCAGCTGGAGGCGGGGAAGATGCTCTTTGCCCAAAAGATCGCCCAGGCCCAGGGGAAGCTGGACGCCACAGCGCAGCAGTTGAGCCAGGGCCGCACCCAGTTTGAGGAGGCGGAAAAGGCCGCCTATCAGACCGCCGGCCTCAGCGGCAAACTGACCCCCCAGACCATTCAGGGGATCTTGGCGGCGGAGAACTTCTCCATGCCCGCTGGCTCCCTCACCGAAAAGGGGGAGAAGTACGCCGTCAAGGTGGGCGACGCCTTCTCCAGTGTGGAGGAGCTGGCGGGGCTGGAACTCTTCACCGTCGACCTGGAGGGCATCGGCACCATCAAGTTGTCGGACGTGGCCGAGGTGGCCTTTGCGGACAACCGCGACGAGATGTACGCCAAAATCAACGGCAACGACGGCATCCTCCTCACCTTCCAAAAGCAGAGCACCGCCTCCACCTCCCAGGTGTCCGCCGACATCCGCGCGGCCATGGCCCAACTGCAGGAGGAGCACAGCGGCCTGCACCTGACCGCCCTCAACGACCAGGGGGTCTACATCGACATTGTGGTGCAGTCGGTGCTGCAAAACCTGCTCATGGGCGGGGCGCTGGCCATCCTCATCATCCTCCTCTTCCTGCGCAACTACCGCCCGACCCTGGCCATTGCCGCCAGCATCCCCATCAGCCTGCTCTTTGCGGTGGCGCTGATGTACTTCTCGGGCGTCACCCTCAACATCATCTCCCTGGCCGGTCTGGCCCTGGGAGTGGGGATGCTGGTGGACAACAGCATCGTGGTCATCGAGAACATCTACCGCCTGCGGGGCGAGGGGATGAGCGCGGCCCAGGCAGCTGTGCGGGGCGCGGCCCAGGTGGCGGGGGCCATTGCCGCCTCCACCCTGACCACCGTCTGCGTCTTCCTGCCCATCGTCTTTACCCAGGGCATCTCCCGGGAGCTGTTTACCGACATGGGCCTCACCATCGCCTACTCCCTGGTGGCCAGCCTGATCGTGGCCCTGACACTGGTGCCGGCCCTCTCCTCCAAGCTGCTGCGCAGACCCGACCAGACCAAGCACCGGCTCTTTGACCAGTTTGTGAACTGGTATGCCCGGCTGCTGGACAAAGCCCTCTCCCACCGGGCGGCGGTCCTCTGCGGGGTGGTGGCGCTGCTGGTGGTCAGCGGCATCGGCGCCACCCGGATGGGCACCGCCTTTATCCCCGAGAGCGACACCAACCAAATCAGCGTCACGGTGGAGATGCCACCCGAGACCACCACCGCCGAGACCCGCGCCATGGGTGACCGGGTGGCCGCCATTGTCGGCGACCTGCCCGGGGTGGAGACGGTGGGCGCCATGGAGGGCGGCGGGATGATGAGTTCCGGCGGCAGCGGCAGTGTCAGCATGTACGTCATCCTCTCCGAGGGGAAGCGGCCGGACAGCAGCCACATCGCCCAGCAGATCAAAGACGCCACCGTGGGCCTCGCCTGCGAGGTCACCGCCCAGAGCTCCATGGGGGACATGTCCTCCATGGGCGGCTCGGGCCTCACGGTGCAGATCCAGGGCGACGACCTGGACACCCTGCGCCGGGTGGGCCAGGAAGTGGCCGCCCTGATGGAGGAGACCGAGGGCACCCAGGACGTGGAGGACGGATCAGAGGACCCGGCCTATGAACTGCGGGTGAGCGTGGACAAGAACAAGGCCATGGGCTACGGCCTCACGGTGGCCCAGGTCTACCAGGAGGTGGCCGCGGCCATCCAGTCCGAGACCACCGCCACCACCCTCTCCCTGGAGGACGGCGACTACCCCGTCGTGGTGGTCAAGGACCCAGAGGCGGCCCTCAGCCGGGCCACCCTGGGCGACCACCAGCTCACCGTCACCAAGGACGGGGAGGAGACCGCCATCCCCCTCTCGGACATCGCCCAAATCAGCCAGGAGGAGGGGCTCTCCTCCATCCGCCACGACGGGCAGGTGCGCACCCTCTCGGTCAGCGCCCAGATCGACGCCGAGCACAACATCGGCTTGGTGAGCCGGGAGCTGCAGTCCAAGTTGGACGGCTACCAGCCCCCGGCCGGCTACACGGTGGAATTGGTGGGGCAGACCGAGACCATCAACTCCACCCTCATCGAGCTGCTGAAGATGGTGGGGCTCGCCATCGTGCTGATTTACGGCATCATGGTGGCCCAGTTCCAGTCGCTGCTCTCCCCCTTCATCGTCATGTTCACCATCCCCCTGGCCTTTACCGGCGGCCTGCTGGCCCTCTGGCTCTGCGGGATGGAGATCAGCGTCATCTCCATGCTGGGCTTTTTGGTCCTCTGCGGGGTGGTGGTCAACAACGGCATCGTCTTTGTCGACTACGTCAACCAACTTCGGCTGGAGGGCGCCCCCCTGCGCCAGGCCCTGGTGGAGACCGGCGTCACCCGCGTCCGCCCCATCCTCATGACCGCTCTCACCACCATCTTGGGGCTGGGCACCCTGGCGATGGGGATCGGCTCCGGGGCCGACATGCTCCAACCCATGGCGGTGGTCACCATCGGCGGTCTGGCCTACGCCACCCTGCTGACCCTCTTTGTGGTGCCCATCCTCTATGACCTGTTCCACCGCCGCAAAAAGGGCGGCGAGCGGATGCCCGCCGGCGGGGAGGAGGTAGAGCTGTGACCTACAGCGAAAAGGAGATCGCCATCTTCGAGGGGGTGCGCAAACTGGCTTTACAGGGGGCCGACCTGCGGGCCCTCAAGGCCGATGACATCGCCCGGGCGGCCGGTCTGGGCAAGGGCACCCTCTACAACTACTTCTCCTCCAAGGAGGAGATCATCTCCCACACCGTCCTCTACGACCTCTTCCGCCAGATGGACGAGGTGCTGGCGGCGGTGGAGGGGACCCAGGGCTTTTTGAATAAGTGCCGGGCCGCCCTCACCCGGCTGGGAGAGGTCAGCCGCCAGTCCATGGGGCCCTTTCAACTGCTCCTCCTCTACGGCGGCGTCCCTGACTGGAAGGGGATGGCCCAGGCCTTCTCCAGCGAGATGCAGACCCGCCGCGCCCAGGTGGAGGAACTGGCCTGGCAGCTGGCCTGCCTGGGGGCGCAGGAGGGCCTCTTCCCCCAGCCCACCGACCGGACCTATGTCTGGCGGGTGTTCACCAGCGCCACCATGGGCTTTCAGCAGCTCGACTGCGCCCCCTGTATGCAGGGCCGCCAGCCGCTGGACGAGGCGGTGGAGGAGGTCTGCCGCCTGCTGGTGAAGAGTTTATCGTAATTAATGGTCAATAGTAGAAACAGGCCTTCTTCCGAAGGCCTGTTTTTTGTGGTGACAAAAAGAAAGTTGTTGACAACATGCTTTGTTTGTTTCGCGTTTTTTGGCTATATTTTAAAAACATGCGCAGTATAATAAAAAATAAAAACAAAAAACATTTGTTTTTATGTATAAAATAGTATAAGGACATATTTTTGTTTCAAAAAATGTCGAAATATAAGGAAAAGGTGCTATAATATATTTCTAATAAGTATGTACAAATAAGAAAAAAATAGTGTGGTTTATATAAGAGAGGCTGTGCCCAAAATGAAAGGAGAAGGAAAGATGAAAACCAAGTTACTGCGTGTATTTGCTGCGGCATTGATGCTCGCGATGGTCTCGACTTGTGTGGCTTTTGGCTACAATACAGCGGATGTCAAGTTTACTGACAGTCAAGTCCACTACACGTCCTCTGTAGGCTATGCGGCTAATGCGCAGACATATGGCAAGGTTGATGGTGGGTATGCTGGTATGAACATCAGTCTTTTTAAAAATTCCAGCAGAGTGACAACAAAGTTTATCGATGCAGGTACTTATGGCTGGACTTCTGTTGCGTATGGAACGGCCACCTATTACGGCTCTGGACAAAAATCTGGATCGATGGACTTCGGCCAGGGAACCATCCGCCTGAGCTATAACTAGCACAAAAAGAGTAGTTCCGACATCTTTTCACACTTTAAATGATCATGAGATAAGGTAATGTGAGGTTTGGGCACAGGTCTTTCTTACTGAATGACAAACAGCGTTTGTTGCTGAAAGGATAGGCAATGAAAAAAGTTACAGCTCTTTTGGTAGCGGTGATGCTTTTGCTTTGCGGCTGTGCAAAGTACGATAAAAATGGCCGCGTCCTCACCACCGGGGGGACGTTATATCCCAATGGCGGCCTGGTTGAGGCGGCGGGTGCTGCCAAACAATCGCCGATCCCGGTTATCTTAGATGTTGATGGCGGAGCAGATGATGTGTTGGCGGTGATTCTGGCCGCCAAATGCGAGGGATTGGACGTTCGGGGGATTGCAGTGACCCAGGGCTGTGTGGATTTACAGACGGCTGGGCGCAATGTGCTAATGGCCTGTGCATTTGCCAATCTGGATGTACCGGTTGCGCTGGGAGCAGAAAAGCCGATGGAGCGGGAGGCAGTGACCGATCCACAGCACCACGGGGCGGACGGTTTGGCCGGTATGCAGTTGCCGCCGACAGAGCGGGCCTTGAGCGAGCTCACGGCCGAAGAGCTTTATTGCCAGGTGGCTGACGAGTGCAACGGGAGACTGCAAATCATCACTTTGGGGCCGCTTACTAATTTGGGTCAGGTTTTGAAAAGCCATCCGGAACTGATAGGAAAGATAGAGCGGGTGGTGGCTGGCTGCGGTACGCTGGACGGTTTGCCCGAGTTCAATGCCCAAAACGACCCGGAGGCGCTGCAGATGGTGATGGATAGCGGCGTTTCACTGACCTTTCTAGTCAATAATATCTGCGACCGCAGCTTTGTTGAGTTTACGCCGCTGCGCGATGACTTGATTTCTCGTCAGGGTACCTCTCGCTATATCCTCTGTGCGGAAAACCGCCCTAAGAGCAGACTCTCTCAGCTCTATATGGAGATTGGAAAAACTGAGAAGGGAAACCGAATGTACGGGTATTTGGTAGTCGATTGGGTCAATAATGAACAAGCTGCCCAACCACCCGAACAAATGGTGGTCACCGTCAGTTTGGAGGAGGGGGAAAAGGGCGGACAGATGCAATTTGACACCGCTCTGCGTGCGGACGAAGGCTATCCGGTGGTTTTGGAGTCCACAACGCTGCTTTGGGATAAGTTAGAGGAGCTTGCGGAGTGCTACAACAAATAGGCTGGGAGATTTAGCCCGGGCAAGATGATAGGGGGTGACCAGGATGGGTAAAGCCATAAAAAATGAGATTCGCCTATTTAGGCGGACGATTTATCTCCCCATCTTTGCATCCTTGTTACTGCTGGCCGTTCATCTTTATATGGGGAGTTACTGCGTCTCTCCGCCTGTATGGGTAGAACCCGTTTTGGTTGCCCAGCGCAGCCAGAGCTTGGGGTTGGTTGCATTTTTGGGAACACTGGTGCTCTCCTGCTTTTTTTGCGCCAGGTTGCGGGATTCAGGCCTAGAAGAGGCCGTTCGATCGAGTAAGCACGGCCTGCTGCGGTTGCTGGTGTCGAAAGGCGTTGTTTTGCTCGTCTTTTGTGCATTGGTATGTGTCAGCATCTTGATTTACGATTTGGTTTGGATGGGCCGTTTTCACCTGCCCAATGCATTTTTATACAGTGAGTTCCAAGCGGTTTTGCTGCACTATTTTCTTCCGGGTATTGTCGCGATATTGCTGGGTATGGTGCTTTCGCTCTGTTGTGGGCAGTTGGCGGGATACGGAGTGGTTCTGTTGACTGCCTTTTTGGTCTCGCCAGCCTCCAACTTTCTGTTTGTTCGCTTTGCCGAATTTCTGCCGGTGGGACATTTAAAAGATCTATTGGTGTTGTTCCCGGTAGGCGATGACTACTATCCCGACGCGCTGTACGGTTACCCTGGAGAGGGCTTTCGTTTCTTCCAAAACATATTTTGGATTTCACTGTTGTTGCTTCCGATTTTATGGGCGTTGCGGCCCAAGACCGGGTGGAAATTGGTAGGGAGTACGATTTTGCTTGCCCTTGCCATAGGGGCGTTTCCGGCAGCTTTTTATCAAATCGGCTCTTTGAATAAGGCCAACGACGCCATCGTACGGGAGACGGAGTACACCCGTAGCAGTTATACATACTATGCGGAGAAAAATGTGCGGCAGGAGGATAGAGCGGCAGATTTCTCCGTCTCCAGCTATCGAATGCGGGCCAAAATAGGGCTTCAATTGGAAATGCAGGTCACGATGACCGTCGATCAAAGGCGGAGTACACTGGACTTTACGCTCAACCACAACTACTGTGTCGAGCGCGTTCAAAGTGGCGGGAAAGACCTTTCCTTCCGGCGGGATGGAGATTACCTTTGGGTCCAGGCGGAGGGGGCACAGGAAATCACCCTTTTTTACAAGGGAAGTAATACCACCTACTATGCCAACGGGCAGGGTTGCTTTTTGCCGGGTTACTTCTCCTACTATCCGATGGCCGGACTTTGGCCGACCTATGACAGTGGAGCGCAGCAGCTGGCCAAAATTCACCCTGATGAGAAAACCCATTTTGAGTTGCAGGTGAGTGCACCATATCCTGTTTTTAGCAATTTAGCAGAAGAGAACGGCGTTTTTATAGGGGAGGCAGAGGCCCTTACACTGGCGGGCAGTCCCTTCGGTTGCATGGAAGAAAAAGGCGGGCGCGGTCACTTTTTCAGCAGTTTGCAACAAGGCGGCAAGTTTGACTGGAAATTGTTTGAAGAGGCGGTGACTCGCTGTGCCGGACAGATGGGAGTGGAAGCGAGGGAGCTGCCGGAACAGTTTGTGGCGTTTATCCTGCCCATGACCCCGACATTGGGTAACTCAGCAGAAGTGTTTTCTGACAGTTTGGTGGTGACCGGACATTGCGACATGGATGCATTGGCGGTGGCCTACCTCTGCAAACAGTACAATATGCAAGAGGAAAAGCGTCCTCTGCTGAACTTACTTGGCGACATAGAAGGTGTGGACAAAGCGGTCTTTCGCTATCGCACCCGACTGGTCCGGTACAGCATGGCGCCCAAAGAGGTTGTTTACCCATTTTTATACGCCAAAGCACAGCAGAGGGTGGGGCCCCAAGAGGCCCAAAAGCAGGTGTACCGGTTTTTGGTGGATGAAGGTGACCGCAGGGATGTCCAGACATTTTTGGAGGAGCTGTGCGGGTTTGGCGAGGCGGTGAAAGAAGATGAAGAGGCGTTACAAGCTCCATAAGTGGAAACCGCTGCTGGGCAGCTTGGCAGTCGTTCTTTTGGCGGTTTTTCTGTTTGTGGGAACCGATTTGCGCTTTTTCCTGGGGCGCAAACAGGACGCTTTTCTCCATCTGCTCAAAACGGGGAATCCCACCGCAACTGTTCGGGAAGATCTGGGGTTTACTGTTTCCCTCGACCCAGAAAGAGGGCTGAGCAAAGGTGCGGTTCTCGGTGAAGACGGCGAGGGAATGGCAGTGCGGGTCGTCAGCACCAGAGTGGATCAGTTTGATCTATCAATGCTAGATACCAAAACAGGTAACGAGCACCTGCAGTTTGTCTGTGTACTCGATTTTGTGGGAAAGATGCAAGACGGCAGGGCCGAAGTTTTGGCGCCATTTGCGTTCCCGCAGAAGGGCTCGCCCTTTTATGAGAACACGCAGGTGAAGATGGGCGAAGGCAGTCTCTATCTCCCTCAGAAATTTCGCTATCGCACACCTGACGACCCTGATTTTCCGTGGGAACTAAATAGCGATAACATAGAGCTGGTTGTAGGTGAAGAAGTGTTTCACCCGCGATACCGGTTGATTGAGGTGCAGGCTGCCGGTGGCGAGTTGCAGGTGCGGGTGTACTACTCCTTTTTTAAAACAGAGGACGATTTCAGCCGGCTAATTGCCCGTTCTAGAACCCGGGAAATAGAGTTGCGATGCGACTATCTTTACGTCAGCGAGTACAGGACAAATCCAGTGATAAGGGGGATCCTGCAATGATCAGTGCAAAAGGGGTTGGCAAGCGATTTGGTCGAAAGTGGGCCCTGCGAAATGTGGATTTGGAGTTGAACGAGGGCATTTATGGGTTTTTGGGACCCAACGGCGCGGGGAAAACCACCTTCCTCCGCTGCATGATGGGGGTGTACACGCCGACAGAGGGCACATTTTACTGGGACGACAAGCCGGTTTCCTCCAGAAATGATCCAACTTGTCATATGGGGTACCTGCCGCAAAGGTTTGGCGCCTATGGCGAGCTAAAGCTTTGTGAGGTGCTGGAGCATCTGGCGGGCCTGCGCGGTATGTCAATGCGGGGTCTCAACGGGGAAATTGACCGCTGCCTTGCACTGGTTCACCTGCAAGACCGGGTAGAAAGCAAGGTGCGTACTCTGTCCGGCGGGATGGTGAGAAGACTGGGGATTGCAGCGGCATTGCTCGGAGACCCGGAAATACTTATCTTCGACGAGCCGACGGCAGGACTTGACCCAGAGGAGCGGTTGCGATTCAAAACTATTTTAGAGCTGTCTGCCCCAGGAAAGGCGATTCTTCTTTCAACACATATTCTCAGCGATGTGAATGCGGTAGCTGACAGGATTGTCATCATCAACAAAGGCTCGGTTATCTGTAACCTTCCCTCAAAGGATTTGGCGGAGCTGGCCCGCGGAAAGACCTTTGAAGTGACGGGGGAGCCCAATCCTCAAGAGGTGGTGGAAAGCTGGCGGGAAGGGGATGTGCTGCACAGCATAATTGTGAGCAGCAACCCACCTGCAGAAGCAATCCCCACTGAGCCGAGAATGGAGGATGGCTATGCGGCTGCCATTCAAGGGCTGTGATTGGAGTGGGAAGGGAGCTGCGTCGCCTGTCTGTTGAGCTTCTCTTTATGCATTATCGTCTACTGGTGCCTATTTTGGCACTCGGATTGGGCGTACCGTTGGCGGTACAAGGCGTTTTTATGATGCAGGGGACAGAGGCGGCCACCCTTCATCAAACAGCTCAGTTGCTTCGACAGATTCTGCCGCTCTTTTCAGTGTGGTGCCCTGCGTTTGCCCTGCAAAACTATGTACAGGGGGACAGCTGTGAGCTGTTTCGCGCATATACGGCGCGGCGCTCCCGTCAATGGCGATTGGTGGCGTGGTGTGGACTGTTCTATCTTACGGCAGAAACGGCTCTGTTTTTATGGGTGTGTAGACATTTTACGGGAAGAGGAGCAGCCTTTGTTCTACTGGTTGAATGGGTCTGGCAGCTGCTGTCGCTTCTGTTTATGAGCGGAGCAGTCTATTTTCTCTCCTATACGCTTCACTCGTCCATGACGGCAATGATTGTCGCTGCACTCTATCATTGCTTCTCTGCGGTCATTTCGGTGCTGCCGAGCACATTTCCTGGAGAAATAGGGTTTCCCCTTCTATCGCAAAAGGGAATGGTGGTTTTAGGGGCAGCTATTTTGCTGTGGATGGCAGGCTGGTTTCAGGACCGGCGCTACTCGATAAAAAATTGAAAGGACTGCTCATCATTGATGAGCAGTCCTTTTTCTGATTTCGCGTCAGGCGGCGTCTTACCCCTCTTCGATCACCCGCAGGATGTCGGCCATGTAGGGCAGGGTCTTGACCCAGTCGCAGAGGACGTGCCACTCGTCCAGCTTGTGGGTCCGGCGGGCAAAGTACATCCCCACCAGGTTTTCGTAGTTGAGGGTCACGGTGCGCAGCTGGTTGTAGCTCTCGGGCAGCAGCTGGATCATCGAATACCAGCAGGTCTTGTCCTTGTCCGCCAGATAGTCCTGCCGCAGCTGCTCCAGCAGGGCGATGACCCCGTCCAGGCAGGACAGGGCGCGCTCGTCCATCCGGTCGCAGCTGAAATCCTCCCGCGAGAAGGGCTTGGCGTGGATCTTGTGCATGGTGGAGGTGGAGTTGGCCACTGTGCCCACCTTGTAGGTGTCGAACTCCTTCCACCAGTAGAGGGGGGCGGTGATGTCCACCGAGACAAAAATTTGGCGGATGAACTTGCGGTGGTCGCTGCCCGAGCGGCAGAGCCGCAGCGCCAGGGAGAGGTCGTTTTCCCCCAGTTGGTAGCTCCCGTCCTCGCCGTAGCAGCTGTCGCCCCGCGCCCAGCTGTTCATGGGGTTGCGGGCGCCCCGCATGGCGTTTTCCCAGTTCATCACCGTAGTGCGTTCCAATAAAATCATGGCCGTATCCTCTCCGTTTCTCCGCCGCCCTGTCTGGCCGCGCGCTTGTTTCTCCCTATTATACTGTGTTTTCCGCCCCAGCGCAAAGGCGTTTTTGAGAGGGGGGACGGCAGACACCTTTCGCGGGGCGGGGGAATAAGCTGGTGTGCGTGTGAAACCGGCGCAGGCCGCGCGCCCGCTCCCCAAACTTCCACCGCAAAAGGAGGAACCCCATTTGGCTACTGGACAACTGAGCTTTTCCGTCTCAACGGCGCAGCAGGCGCTGCCGGTGGAGGCCGTCCAGGTGGTGATCACCAAGGTGTCCGAGGGACAGGTGGTCTACGACCAGACACTGATTACCGACGAGGACGGAAACACCCCCGCCATCGACCTGGAGGCGCCCGACAAGGCCCTCTCCCTCGACCCCGGCTACGAGGGCTATCCCTACGAGGTCTACGACGTGCAGTTTCGCAAGGAGGGCTATGTCCCCGCCGAAGTGCGCGACATCCAGATCTTCGCCGACACCCTGGCTGTGCAGGTGATCGAGATGATCCCCAACGCCACCGACAACTACACCGGCCCCCGGCAGGTGAGCACCGTCCCCCAGCACCACCTGACCTGCGAGTGCCCCTGCTTCTCCACCGCACCGGCGGAGAAAAATGTGGAAAACCGCATCCTGCAGGTGCCGGTCATCCCCACCAACATCACCGTCCACCTGGGCCGGCCCAACAACTCCTCGGCCGAAAACCTGACGGTGCCCTTCAAGTACTACATCAAAAACGTGGCCTCCAGCGAGATCTACCCCACCTGGCCGGAAAACGCCCTGCGGGCCAACATCTACTGCCAGATCTCCCTGGCTCTCAACCGGGTCTACACCGAGTGGTACCGCAGCAAGGGCTACAACTTTCAAATCACCAACTCCACCCAGTACGACCAGTACTTCGTGAAAAACCGCAATATCTTCGACAACATCAGCAGAATCGTGGATGAGATCTTCAACGTCTACATCCGCAAAAACAACCGCGAGGAGCCCTTTTACGCCGAGTACTGCGACGGCCGGCAGGTCACCAACTGCCCCGGCCTCAAGCAGTGGGGCACCGTGAACCTGGCCAACCAGGGGTACAGCCCCATCCAGATTTTGCGCTACTACTACGGCAGCGGGGTGGCCCTTTACGAGTCCAACAACATCCGTGACATCCCCCAGTCCTATCCCGGCACCCCGCTGCGGGTGGGCTCCACCGGCACCAACGTGGCCATCATCCAAAACCAGCTCAACCGCATCCGCCGCAACTACCCCTCCATCCCCCTGATCAACCCGGTGGACGGGGTCTTCGGCCCCTCCACTGAGGCGGCGGTCAAGGCCTTCCAGAGGAGCTTTAAGCTCACCCAGGACGGGATCGTGGGCAAGGGGACCTGGTACCAGATATCCTATATCTACGTGGCGGTGAAAAAGCTGGCCGAACTGGGCAGCGAGGGCGAAGATGTGGATGTGCCCGACACCCCGCCCTCCTCGGTCCTCAAAGAGGGGGATACCGGCGTCGGCGTGCAGGCCATTCAGTATATGCTGCGGGTGGCCTCCCAGTTCTTTGCCGAAATTCCCGACGTGAATATCGACGGCATCTTCGGCCCCATCACCAAAAACGCGGTGAAGTCCTTCCAGAGCTACTTCGGCCTCATCCCCGACGGCATCGTGGGCCACGCCACCTGGCAGCAGATGATCGACATCTACAAGCAGGTGGAGCCCGACGTGCCCGACGGCGGCTGCGGCTGCAAGCCCTACCCCGGCACCCCGCTGCGGCAGGGCTCCACCGGCACCAGCGTCAGCGACCTGCAGTTCTATCTCAACGCCATCGGGGTGGTCAACACCCTGATCCCCCAGCTGGCGGTGGACGGCATCTTCGGCCCCGCCACCACCCAGGCCGTGCGGGTCTTTCAGCAGCTCTTTGGCCTGGATGTGGACGGCATCGTCGGCCCCGCCACCTGGGCGGAGGTCTGCAACCAGTTTTGCAACCTGCCGGCCAAACCTCCCTGCCCGCCCTATCCCGGCGGGGTCTACCGCAGGGGCAGCACCGGCAATGCGGTGCGCAACATTCAGTTTATGCTCAACGTCATCGCCCTCAACTACCCGCAGGTGGGCCGCGTGACGGTGGACGGCATCTTCGGCGCGGCCACCGAGGCGTCGGTGCGCACCTTCCAGCAGCTCTTTGGCCTCACCGTCGACGGGGCGGTGGGCCAGGCGACCTGGACGCGCATGTGCCAGGTTTACGCCACCGTGTAGCAGCACCCTGCCCGGCCCTCGGGCCGGCGGGCGCTCTCAATATATAACAGAGGTGAATTGACTATGTCTAGTTGTGTCTGCAAACCCTATCCCGGCTATGTGATCGGCATGGGCTCCTCCGGCAGTGTGGTCAGCAATATCCAGTACTACCTCAATGCCATCAAAACCAGTCTTCCCACCATCCCCGCGGTGACGGTGGACGGGGTCTTCGGCTCCGCCACCGTGCGCTCGGTGGCCGCCTTCCAGCGGGCCGTCGGCCTGGCCGCCGACGGCAAGGTGGGTTCCACCACCTGGTTCGCCCTCTGCCGCAAACTCTGCGTGGAGTCGGTCCACCCGGTGGCCAAACCCTGGCCCGGCAGCGTCTACCGCCAGGGCAGTTCCGGCAGCCCGGTGCGGGACATCCAGCTCTATTTGAGCAACATCGCCGAGAAGTTCCCCAACGTCCAGCGCGAGCAGGTGGACGGGGTCTTCGGCGCCACCACCGATTACTCGGTGCGCATCTTCCAGCAGGAGTTCGGCCTCACTGTCGACGGCGCAGTCGGCCGGAATACCTGGAACAAACTCGTCGAGATCTACAACACCCTGTAAGTCGCCGGCCAGCTCGCCTTTGGCAGCGGCCAGAGCCCCCGAGGCTGCGGTTTTCCGCCCCTCGGGGGCTCTTTTTGCGCCCGCTTGTCGGCCATGACAGGGCGGGGAAAACGTGCTATACTGAAAGGCGAAACAAGTGGGCCGTCCCGGCCCCCAAAAAAGGAGACCGCCATGCGCTACCACCTGCTGCGAAACCCCGGCCACAACCGGGTCTATTTGAAGGAGTCCACCGCCCTCTGCCTGGGGGAGCTGGCCCTCGCCGTCCGCTCATTTGAAAGCCCCTGTAGCCCCCCCGAGCCGGAGGAGCTGGGGGGCGCCCCCGCCCTGGTGTTGGAGAGCGAGCGCCCCCTCGGGGAGAGGGAGTTGGAGCGGCTCTTTGACCTCTCCTTTTGCTATGCCGTCTTTGCCGGCGAGAACGGGTCCCTGCGGGCCCTCGACCGGCCGGGCGCCCCCTATTTTGGGGAGGAGATCAGCACCATCCTCAAGTATCCCGGCAAGACAAACGAGCTCTTTACCCGCTTTCTCATCAACCTGGCCGCCAGTTCCAGCGCCTTTGCCGGGCAGGGGGGACTGACCCTGTTGGACCCGGTGGCGGGCCGGGGCACCACCCTCTTTGAGGCGCTGCGGCTGGGGTACAGCGCCGCCGGGGTGGAGATCTCGCCCAAGTCGGTGCAGGAGTGTGGCGGCTACCTGAAGAAGTACCTGGAACAGGCCCGCTGCAAGCACACCCTGCAAAAGGACCGCCTCTCCGGGCCGAACCGCTCCTTTACCGCCCAGCGCCAGCGCTTTGAGCTGGCGCGCAGCAAGGAGGAGTACGGCGACCCCGCCGCCCGCCGCTCGGTGACCCTGATTGCCGGGGACTCGGCCTATACCGACCGCTATTTCCCCAAAAATCACTTCCACCTGTTGGTGGGCGACCTGCCCTACGGGGTGGCCCACGGCAACCAGGCCGGCGGCCGCCCGCAGGGGCGGGGAAATCCCACCCGCAACCCCAGCGAACTGCTGCGGGCCTGCCTGCCCGGCTGGCGCCGGGTGCTCAAGCCCGGCGGGGCGATGGCCCTGTCCTGGAACACCTTTGTCCTCCCCCGCCCGCAGCTGGAGGGGTTGGTGGAGGCCGCCGGGTTCACCGTGCTGCGGGAGCCGCCCTACGACAGCTTCTGCCACCGGGTGGACCAGGCCATCCGCCGGGATGCCCTGGTGGCCCGCAAAGAGGGGTGAGGGGGAGGCCGAACGGCCGCCCCGCGCCCAAGAGGAGGAGACGCCTGTGTCTGTCAAACTGTCCGTCCTGATCGAAAACCGAACCCTGTCCCCCCAGCTGCAGTGCGAAAACGGCTTTTCTGCCTTTGTGGAGGCAGGGGGGCACCGCATCCTCTTTGACACCGGGGACAGCGGCGCCTTTCTGCAAAACGCCCGCGCCATGGGGGTGGACCTCTCCCAGACCGAGGCGGTGGTGCTCAGCCACGCCCACTTTGACCACTCCCGGGGGTTTTTGGCCTGGCGGGAAGACTGTCCGGCGCCCGAGGCGCCCCTCTACATCCACCGCTACTTCTTCACCCCCAAGTACTGGGACCAGGAGGTGTCCTACTACTATGTAGGCAATGCCTTCGGGCAGGAGTGGATCAACGAGAAAAAGGTCCCCTGCGCCATGGTCAGCCGGGAGATCCACCCCCTCTTTGAAGACGCGCCCATCTACCTGCTCTCGGGGTTCGAGCGGGTCTGCCCCTTTGAGCAGCCCGACCCCACCGCCCTGATGATGCTCGGCGGGGAGTACCGCACCGACGACTTCCGGGAGGAGATGGCCCTGGCCATAGACGACGGGGAGGGGCTGGTGGTCCTCTCTGGCTGCAGCCACTGCGGTCCGGTGAACATTTGCGAGAGCGCCCGCCGCCGGTTGGGCAAGCCGGTCAGGGTCTTTGTGGGGGGCACCCACCTGGTGGCCTGCGACGAGGAGCGGGCCCGGCAGACGGTCGAGTGGTTCGCCGCCAGCGGCATCCCCTTTGTGGGGGTCTGCCACTGCACCGGGGAGGAGGGGCTGGCCCGGTTTGCCGCGGGCTGCCCCCAGAGCCGGGCCCTGGCCTCGGGGTCGGTGCTCGAACTGTGAGAAGAGATGCGCGCCCTGCGCTGAAAAAGGAGGAATTTCTGTGATTTACAAACTGTATGGAGACACCTATGCCGTCCGCCTGGAGCGGGGCGAAGAGGTGGTGGCGTCCATCGCCGAACTCTGCGAAAAAGAGGGGATCCGGGCCGGCACCGTCCAGGGGCTGGGGGCTGCCGATGACGCCACCGTCGGCCTGTACAGCATTGCCGAGAAGAAGTACTACCCCACCGAGTTGAAGGGGGACATGGAGATCACCGCCCTCATCGGCAACATCTCCCGCCAGGAGGGGGCGGATGCGCCCTATCTCCACCTCCACATCACCCTGGCCAAGGCGGGCGGGCAGGCGGTGGGCGGCCACCTGAACCGGGCGGTCATCAGCGCCACCAGCGAGCTGTTTGTCCGCAAGCTGCCCGGGGTCATCGGCCGCTTTGCCGACCCGGAGACCGGCCTCAACCTGACCCGGTTCGACTTGGATTGACCCCCTTCTCCCATCAAAAAAGAGCGCCGCGGCCGACGGGCCGGGCGCTCTTTTTTAGCGGGTTTTTAGGCGGGGCCCTCGTCCTCCTGCGGGGGGAGGGGGGCGATGGGGCCGGGCACCTTGTAGTCGTTGGGGTCCAGGGGCATCCCCTTCTCCTGCAGCCGCCCGCGGATAAAGACCTTGAAGAGGGTGTAGATGACCGAGAAGGCGGGCACCCCGACGATCATCCCCAGGGGGCCCATCAGGCCGCCGCCGATGACGATGGCCACCATCACCCAAAAGGCCGAGAGGCCGGTGGACTGGCCGAGGATCTTCGGACCCAGGAAGTTGCCGTCAAACTGCTGCAGGGCGATGACGAAAATCACGAACCAGATGCACTTGATGGGGTCGGCGATGAGGATGATGAAGGCCGAGGGCACTGCCCCGATAAAGGGCCCGAAGAAGGGGATGATGTTGGTGACCCCGACGATGACGCTCACCAGGGGGGCAAAGGGGATCTTGAGGAGGGTGGTCCCAATAAAGCAGATGAGGCCGATGATGAGGGAGTCGTTGATCTTGCCGATGAGGAAGCCGCCGAAGGTGCGGTGGCTCAAGGCGGCGACGTAGACCAGCTGGTCGGCGCGCTTGCGGGAGAAGAGGGAGTAGACCACCCGCTTGGTCTGGGAGCAGAACTTCTCCTTTGAAAAGAGCAGGTAGACCGAGGCCACCACCGCCACCAGGGTGTTGATGACAAAGCTGCCGATGGAGATGGAGACGCTCAACAGCTGGGGGAGGGTGGACTTCAAGAAGTCCAGCGCCTGGGACCAGAGCCCCTCCCAGGACTGAAAGAGGTCGGTGATTTTGGAGGGGTCGATGTCGTAGTGCACCAGGGTGTCGCGGACAAAGGTCTCGATGGCGGCGATGCCGTCGCCGCTCTGGTTGATGAGGGTGCGCACGCTCTCCACGATCTGGGGGATGATGAAGGAGATGAAGAGGGTCACCAGGGCCAGCCCCAGCAGGTAGACGATGGCCACCGCCACCGCCCGGCGGACGTTTTTCTTTTCGATCTTCTGCAGCCAGCGGCGCTCGATCAAGTTGAGGGGGGAGGAGGCGATGTAGGCGATGCCGAAGGCCGCAATAAAGGGGGAGAGCAGGGAGACCAGCGCCCGAAAGAGGGAGGCGATCTCCTTGAAGTTGGCAAAGAAGGCGAAGAGCAGCACGCCGGAGAGCACCACCAACATGTTGGGCAGCGCCCGGTAGAGGATGTGATAGGCCCGCTTTTTGTTCATGTGTCGGCCGCCTTTCTCGTGAATTTCCCCGGGCAGCGGGCCCGGGGAAGGAAGTCTCTTTTAGTATAAAGGATGGGGCGGCAAAAAACCACCGCATTTTTATGAAGAATTGCCGCCGCCCCCCATTTGGGTGCGCTCTGCGCCCTTGCCATCCGGCTTCATTTTTGATATGATACCTCTAACTCAAAACCGACACACAGACAGCAAGCGAAAAGGAGCGTGCAATTTTGGAAGAGGGCAGTATATGGCTCTACATCGTCTCGCTGGCAGCGCTGGTGGCGCTGTCGGCCTACTTCTCCGCCTCGGAGACCGCGTTTTCCACCGTCAACCGCATCCGCCTGAAAAAACTCGCCAAAGAGGGGAACAAAAAGGCCTCGCGGGCGCTGAAGATCGCCGACCGGTTTGACAGCGCCATCTCCACCATCCTCATCGGCAACAACATCGTCAACATCGCCGCGGCCTCCATCGGCACCCTGCTCTTCACCGGGCTGATGGGCCCCAGCGGCGCCGGCGTCTCCACCCTGGTGATGACGGTGGTGGTCCTCATCTTCGGCGAGGTGATGCCCAAATCGGTGGCCAACGAGTACTCCGAGAGCTTCGCCATGTTTGCCTCCGGCGTCCTCTCGGCGCTGATGAAGGTCTTTTCCCCCTTTGTCTGGTGCTTTGCCAAGCTGAAAAAGGCCCTGTCCAAAAAGCTGGCCGGCCCCATGGGGGAGGCGGCCAACCAGCCCTCGGTGACCGAGGAGGAGCTGAAGGTCATCATCGACGAGATCCAGGACGAGGGGGTTTTGGAGGAGCAGGAGAGCGATTTGGTGCAGAGCGCCCTGGAATTTGACGAGATCTGCGTCAACGAGGTGCTCACCCCCCGGGTGGACGTGGTGGGGGTGGAGCTGGGCGACAGCATCGAGTCCATCCGCGACCTTTTCTTTGCCGAGCGGTACTCCCGCCTGCCGGTCTACGAGAAGAACATCGACAATATCGTGGGCATCCTCAACCAGCAGGAGTTCATCATGCGCCTGGTCAAGGGCCAGCGCTTTCAGGTGGCCGACATCCTGCAGCGGGCCCTCTACGTTCCCCCCACCAAAAAGATTTCGGTGCTGCTGGGCGAACTGCAGCGGGAGAAGCTGCACATGGCGGTGGTCACCGACCAGTACGGCGGCACCCTGGGCATCGTCACCATCGAGGACCTGCTGGAAGAGCTGGTGGGCGACATCTGGGACGAGCACGAGGAGATCACCTACGCCGTCATCCCCCTGGGGGAGCACACCTACGAGGTGGACGGCGACCTGAACGTCTACGACATGCTGGACAAACTGGGCTTTGACAGCAGCCGCTTCGACTTTGAGTCGGGCAGCGTCAGCGGTTGGGTGCTGGAGCGGTTGGAGCACATCCCCGCGCAGGGGGAGCAGTTTTCCTTTGAAAATCTCGACGTCACCGTCACCCAGGTGGACGAACAGCGCATCAACAAGATCACCGTTCACGTCAACCCCCTCCCCGAGGGGGAAGAGGAGTAGCGGTCAAATAAAAGGAAGAGAGCCGGGGGGCGCTCGGGCCCCCGCG
>NZ_JBQHTP010000028.1:0-27922 GCF_052065655.1 Bittarella sp. HCP28S3_D9
CCCCCCCCCCCCCCCCCCCCCCCCCCCCCCTAACTCTAGTCGATAAAAAGCGCTATGCTTGGGGCCCGCTCTTGTCCTCTTCTCCGCCCTCGCCCGCATCGGGCTGGGCCGGAGGAGCGGGGGGTGTCGGCAGGCCGCCGTTCCCCTCGGGCAGGACCGGGGGTTCGCCCGCCGGGGCCGAGAGGGCCGGAGCCGCCTCTTCCCCCTCCAGCAGCGGGGTCTCCATCAATTTGATGAAGGTCTCGCCGTCGACCTTTTCGTACTCCAGCAAAACCTTGGCCACGGTGTTCAGGGCGTCGGTGTGCTCCTCCAAAATGGTCTTGGCCTGGCTGTACGCCCTGTCGATGATGGCCCGCATCTCCTTGTCGATCTTGGAGGCCACCTCTTCGGAGTAGTTGCGCGCCTGGTTGAGGTCGCGCCCCAAAAACACCTCCTGCTGGTCGGTGCCGTAGACCAGGGGGCCCAGCTCCTTGGAGAAGCCGTAGCGGGTGACCATCGCCCGGGCGATGTTGGTGGCCCGCTCGATGTCGTTGGAGGCGCCGGTGGAGATGTCGTCGAGCATCAGCGACTCGGCCACCCGTCCGCCCAGCAGGGTGACGATGTCCTCAAACATCTGGGAGCGGGTGCGGTAGTTGCGGTCCTCCTTCGGCAGGCTCATGGTGTAGCCGCCCGCCTGGCCCCGGGGGACGATGGAGATCTGGTGGACCGGGTCCTGGGACTTGCAGTAGTAGGTGACGATGGCGTGGCCCGCCTCGTGGTAGGCCGTCAGGCGGCGCTCCTTGTCGGAGACCACCCGGCTCTTCTTCTCGGGGCCGGCCACCACCTTGATGGTGGCTTCCTGAATGTCGGCCTCGGTGATGGCCTTGCGGTTTTTGCGGGCCGCCAACAGGGCCGCCTCGTTGAGGAGGTTGGCCAGGTCCGCGCCGGTGAAGCCGTTTGTTGTCTTGGCGATGACGCCCAGGTCCACGTCGGGGCCCAGGGGTTTGTTGCGGGCGTGCACCTGCAAGATCTCCTCCCGGCCCTTGATGTCTGGGTAGCCCACATAGACTTCGCGGTCAAAGCGGCCGGGCCGCAGCAGGGCGGGGTCGAGGACGTCGCGGCGATTGGTGGCGGCGATGACAATGACCCCCTCGTTGGCGCCAAAGCCGTCCAGTTCCACCAACAGCTGGTTGAGGGTCTGCTCCCGCTCGTCGTTGCCGCCGCCCAGGCCGGCGCCGCGCTGGCGGCCGACCGCGTCGATCTCGTCGATGAAGATGATGCTGGGGGCGCTCTTCTTGGCCTGGTCAAAGAGGTCGCGCACGCGGGAGGCGCCCACGCCGACAAACATCTCCACAAAGTCGGAGCCGGAGATGGAGTAGAAGGGGACTTTGGCCTCCCCCGCCACCGCCTTGGCCAGCAGGGTCTTGCCGGTGCCCGGAGGGCCGATGAGCAGCACCCCTTTGGGGATGCGGGCGCCCAGGGCAGAGAACTGGCCGGGGTTTTTGAGGAACTCCACCACCTCGCGCAGCTCTTCCTTCTCCTCGTCGGCGCCGGCCACATCCTGGAAGGTGACCCGGTTGGGGCCCTCCCCCTGCTGGGGTTTGACCTTGGCCTTGCCGAAGGAATTCATCTTGCCGCCGCTGCCCGCGGACTGGCGGAACATGAAAAACCACAGCAGCGCCATCCCGCCGATGAGCAGCACATAGGGGATCATGGCCGCCCACCAGGGGGCCTCCACCGGCGGGGTGTAGTCGTACTCAATGGGGGCGTCGGGGTGCTTCTCGTTGTACGCGAGCACGCCGGGCTCCACATGGTCCACAAACATCTTTACATTGGGCACGTTGTAGGTGATGGTCTCCTCCTGGCCCCGCAGCTTGGCCTTGAGTTTCCCGCTGCCGAAATCCAGGGTGAACTTCTCCACCTTCTGGTCGTCAAAATACCCGATGACTTCTTGGTAGGTCCTGGTCTCGCCCGTCTTGAGGTTGAGCAGGACGAAGGCGCAGACCACCAGCCCCAACAGGATGAGTACATAGATCCCTGTGCCGGAGCCTTTCCCTCTCTTTTTTGTCAACGGCTTAGCCTCCTAACTGACTGCTTTTGCTATTTCGTGTAAACTTCCGGTTTGAGAACGCCGATATAGGGGAGGTTGCGGTACTTCTCGTCGTAGTCCAGCCCGTAGCCGATGACGAACTCGTCGGGGACGGTAAAGCCCACATAGGCGGGGGCCACCGACACCTGGCGGCGCTCGGGCTTGTCGAGCAGAGTGCAGATCTTTACCGAACTGGGCTCCCTGGCCTCCAACATCTCCATGATGTAGCTGAGGGTCATGCCCGAGTCGAGGATGTCCTCGACGATCAGCAGGTCATAGCCCTTGAGGTCGATGTCCAGATCCTTGATGATCTTGACCACGCCGGAGGTCTTGACCCCCGCGCCGTAACTTGAAACCGCCATGAAGTCGATGGACAGGGGCAGATCGATGGCCCGCATCAAGTCCGCCATAAAGGCAATCGAGCCTTTGAGCACGCTCACCAGCAGCAGGTTCTTGCCCTGGTAGTCCCGGGTGATCTGCTCGCCCAGCTCCCGCACCCGCTCCTTGAGTTCCTCTTCGCCGATCAGGGTCTTCAGCACGTCGTCTTTCATCATTTTATACGTCCTCCCCGCAGTACAGTACCGCTATCCTCTCGGTTTTTCCGGTCACGGCGACCCGGGCCGCCACGTCCACGCCGGGGATACAGACCACCCCTTCGCCGTCGGCGATCACCGGGACCCGCCCCCGCTCTTGGGGGGGGATGCCCAGCTCGCAAAACAGCTTTTTCAGCGTTTTGGTGACGCCCCGCCGGGAGAGGGCGATGCTGTCCCCTTCCTGGCGGCCGCGCGCAACAAGTGTAGTCTTTAGTTTATCATAGTCCATACAATTTATTAAGTGGTTTTTGTGAACTTTTTCTAGAATTGCACCATTTTCCGCTGTTGTGACACAGAGGGTGAGGGTTTTGCCAAAAATACTGGCGCTTTTGCCCACCGCCAGCTCGCAGGGCGCTGCCGGCGGCGGGGGAGTGGTCCGCTCCCGGCAGACAAGCAGGCCCCCCCGGCGGCGCAGATAGCGCCCAGCGGCCAGCTCCCGCTCCCCCTCCTCCCCGGCGGCCAACCGCGCCACCGCCTCGGCGGCCAGGGCGGTGGCGGGCAGGGCGCAGTCGGTCAAAAAGAGCCGGGCCACCCGGCCCTGCAGGGCGGGGTGGAGGGCCGCAAAGGCGTCGGCGTTCAGGGTCGGGAGCGCCCCGCCACCGGGGCCCTTGCAATCAGCATATGCCTCGGCGGCCCGGAGATTGAGAAAATCCCGGTCCTGTGCCAGGTAGCCGGCGGTGGCGGCCACCGTCTTTTCCAGGCTGGGGTTGAGCTGCCGCAGGGCGGGCAGCACCTGCAGCCGGATGCGGTTGCGGGCATAGGTCTCGTCCCCGTTGGTGGAGTCCACCACAAAGGGGAGCCCCTCCTCCCGGCAGTAGTCCTCCACCTCGGCCCGGGTGCAGCCCAGCAGGGGGCGGATGAAGGGGCCCCGCACCGGTGGGATGCCGCAGAGCCCGTCGAGCCCGGCGCGGCGGGTGAGGCGAAAGAGGACGGTCTCCACCTGGTCGGTGAGCTGGTGGGCGGTGGCGATCTTCGCCCCCTCCCGCTCGGCCAGCTCGCCGAAGAGGCGGTAGCGGATCTCCCGCCCGGCCAACTCCTCTGAAATGCCCCGGGCCCGGGCGGCGGCCCGCACGTCCTCGGAAAAGGCGTACAGGGGTACCCCCCACTGCGCGCAGAGGGCGCGGACGAAGGCCTCGTCCCGCCCGGCCTCCTCCCCCCGCAGCCGGTGGTTGAGATGGCAGGCCGAGAGCCGGGCCCCCAGCTCCTCCCCGCTTGCCAACAGGGCGTGGAGGAGGGCCACCGAGTCCGGCCCGCCCGAGAGGGCCACGATCACCCGCTCGCCGGGGGAAAACATCCGGTGCCGCCGCACCGCCGCGCAGACGGCCGCCCGCAGCCCCTCCCCCTCTGGATTACGGGGCATCGCGGTAGGTTTCCAGCGAGGCGAAGCGGGTGTAGGAGCCGTCCCAGCTCAGCTTCACCGTGTCCACCTCGCCGTGGCGGTTTTTGGCCACGATGCACTCGGCGATGTTCACGTCCTCGGTGTCCCGGTTGTAGTACTCGTCCCGGTAGAGGAACATGACGATGTCGGCGTCCTGTTCGATGGAGCCGGACTCGCGCAGGTCGGAGAGCATCGGCCGCTTGTCGGGGCGGCTCTCGGGCCCGCGGGAGAGCTGGGAGAGGGTGATGATGGGCACGTCCAGCTCCTTGGCCATGATCTTCAGGCTCCGGGTGATTTCGGACACCTCCGCCACCCGGCTCTCGATGCGGCGGCCGGAGGTCATCAGCTGCAGGTAGTCGATGACCACCAGTCCCAGGTTCTTGATCCGCCGCAGCCGGGCCTTCATCTCGGGGACGGTGATGCCCGAGGAGTCATCGATATAGATCTCCTTTTGGGAGAGGTGCTCGGCCACCGCCACCAGGTTGGCCCACTCCTGCCCGGTCAAATCGCCGGTGCGAAAGGCCGAGTTGGAGATGGACGCCTCGCTGGAGAGGACCCGGGAGACCAGCTGCTCCTTGCTCATCTCCAGCGAGAAGATGACCACCGCCTTGTCGCTGCGGTTGGCCACGTTGGTGGCGATGTTGAGGGCGAAACTGGTCTTGCCCATGGCCGGGCGGGCCGCCAGCAGGATCAGGTCGGACTTGTTGAGGCCGAAAATCAGGCTGTCCACCGCCGAAAAGCCGGTGGAGAGGCCGGTGAATGCCTGCTTGTCGTCGCCGGAAATCTGCTGCAGGCTGTCGAAGGTGTCGATGATGATGCCGTCGATGCGCTGGGGCCCCTGGGTGGTGCGCCCCTGGCGGATGTCGAAGATCTTCTGCTCGGCGATGTCCAGCAGCATCTTGGCGTCCTGCTCCCCCTCGGAGGTGGTGTCGATGATGTCCCGGGCGGTGTAGAGGAGGGTGCGCAGGTAGTACTTCTCCTCGATGATGCGGGCGTAGGTCTCCATGTTGGAGAGGGAGGGCACCATCTGGGCGATGTTGGTCAGGTAGATCTTGGCCTGGTCTTTGGTCTCGAAGATCTGCCGGTCACAGACCTCGTTGAGCAGGGTGACAAAGTCAATGGGCTCGCCGGCGGTGAACATCCGGATGATGCAGGCGTAGATCTCCCGGTGTTGGGGGTTGTAAAAGTGTTCGGGCTTCAGCCTTTCCAACACGGTGGAGAGGCAGTTGGGGTCGATGAGGATGCCGCCCAGCACCGACTGTTCGGCCTCCAGGTTGTAGGGCATATTCAGGCCGTACACGTCCCCGGTTGGTTGCAGCGGTTCCACCGCAGTCCCTCCTTCTTGGGCGGGCGCCCCTCGGGGCCCGCCTCGACTTCTCACTTACACGGCGAAAGGGGACGCGGGCGGGCCGGTTTTCCCGGCCCGCCGTCGTCCCCCTGCGGCGCTGTTACAGCTCGACTACCGAGACCTTGATCTCCGCCTCGATGGAGTGGGCGAATTTCACCTGGGCGCTGTAGCTGCCAAAGGCCTTGATGGCCGTGTCCAGCTTGATCTTGCGCTTGTCCACCGCCACGCCGTAGGCGTCCTGCACGGCCTGGGCGATCTCCTTGCCAGTGACCGAGCCGAAGAGCTTGCCCTCTTTGCCGGCCTTGGCCTTGACGGTGACGGTCTTGCCGTCTATCTTGGCGGCCTCCTCCTTGCAGCGGGCAATGTCCTCCTGGGTGTGGTGCTCGGCGGCGGCCTGCTTGTTTTTCAGGTCGTTGATGGCCTGGGCGTCGGCCTCGATGGCCAGCCCTTTGGGGAGCAAAAAGTTGCGGGCGTACCCGTCGGAAACCTTATGTAACTCCCCCTTTTTGCCCGTTCCCTTCACGTCCTGTTTCAAAATGACCTGCATGGCAGTTCTCTCCCTTCTCTCCCCCGCTCGCGGGGGCCTTTTCATCTGGTGGTATCTATTGAATGTGGTTTTGCTCGTAGTAGAGGTCGATGGATTTTTCCAACATCTTCACTGCGGTGTCCAGGCTGGTCTCCCGCAGCTGGGCGCCGGCCATGGTGTGGTGGCCGCCGCCGCCCAAACTCTCCAAAATCAACTGGACGTTGAGCTGCCCCAGGGAGCGCGCCGAGATGTTCACCTGGCTGCCCTGGGAGAAGAGGACGAAGGAGGCCCGCACGTCGGAGATCTCCAACAGCTCGTCCGCCGCCTGGGCCGACACCACCCGGATGTCGGGGATGTCGTCGGGGGATTTGGCGATGGCGCAGCTCTTGTAGACGTGGGCCCCGGTGACGATGGCGGTGCGGTTTTGAAAGTCCTCCATGGTGGAGGAGAAGAGCCGCTTGACCTCCACCGTGTCGGCCCCCAGGGAGCGCAGGTAGCCCGCCGCCTCAAAGGTCTTGACCCCGGTCTTGACGGCGAAGTTCTTGGTGTCCAAAACCAGCCCGGCCAGCAGGGCCTCGGCGAAGACTGCCTCCACCTCCTTCTCCCCGTCGCCCAGGTACTGCAGCAGCTCGGCCACCATCTCGGAGGCGGAGGAGGAGTAGGGCTCGTGGTAGAAGATGACGGCGTTTTCAATGTAGTCCACCCGCTTGCGGTGGTGGTCGATCACCACCACCGACTTGCACCGCTCCAGCAGCTCGGGCACCTCGACCATCGGCTTGGCGTGGGTGTCCATCACCACCACCAGGGTCTCGTCGTCCACCAGGTCGCGGGCCGCGGCGGCGTCGACAAAGAGGGACTCAAACCCGGCGGCGCCGATCTGCTCGATGAGGGGGGCCGAGAGGGTGGTCTGCCGGTCGACGGCCACAAAGGCGTCGATCCCCAGCAGCCGCAGCCCCCGGCAGAGCCCGGCGGAGGAGCCCACGCTGTCCATGTCGGAGAAGCGGTGGCCCATGATGATGACCTGCCGGTGGATCTTGCAGAGTTCCAGCAGGGCGGAGGCAATGATCCGCGCCCGCACCTTGGTGCGCTTCTCCACCCCCTTGGAGACCCCGCCGTAGAAGTCGTAGCCGTTGACGGTCTTGACCGCCACCTGGTCGCCCCCTCGGCCCAGGGCCATGTCCAGGGCGTGGCGGGAGGTCTCCAGGTTGCCGGTGAGGCTGTCCGGCTGCATCCCCACCCCGATGGAGACGGTGATGGGCACCTTGCCGTCCACCGTGATCTTGCGCACGTCGTCGAGGATGGGGAAGCGCTCCTCAATGATCTTGTGCATGTAGCGGTACTCCACCACGGCGAAGAAGCGGCGGTTGTTCATCTTGATGAGGATGCCGTTTTGCCGGCCCACAAACTCCTCCAAGCTCCGCTCCACCTCGCCGGTGACCCGGGCCTTCTCGCTCTCCTTGTAGGACTGGAGGATGTCGTCGTAGTTGTCCACCAGGATGCTGAAGATGCAGGGGCGGGATTGCAGGTACTCGATGGAGTCGCGCTTGAGCTTGGTGGTCTCGCAGAGGTAGATCACCGAGGTCTCCCGCCCCTCCCGCAGGGAGACGGCGGCAAAGGCCGAGAAGAACCGGTCGCCGATGCGCACCGGACAGCCGGTGGGCTGCTTGGCCTTGGCCAGGTTGAAGCCGGAGATGAGCCGGGAGAGGCCGTCGCTGAAACAATCCCCCTCCCCCTTGCCAAAGATGGCGGCGAAGAGGCCGTTGTGCCAGAGGATCTCCCCGTCCGCTGCGGTGACCGCCGTGGGCAGGGGGAAGGACTGGATGGCCGCCCCCCGCTCGAAGGTGATGTCGGAGGCCACCACGTCGATGACCTGAAAGGCCCGGCGGCGCAGCCCGGCGATCATCCACCAGGCGACGGCCACCACCCCGGCAGAGACCACACCCATGGCCGCGCAGAGCAGCGGGTGGACAAACCAGGAGAGCGCCGTCAGCAGCACACAGCAGCCGGCGATCACATAGAGGAGGGGGTAAAACCCCTTGTAGCTTTTTTTCACGCCTTCACCTTCCCAATGGCGCCGCCCCGCCGGGGGCGGCCAGATCGTTGCCTCAGACCTCCATGATGATGGGGAGGATCATGGGGCTGCGCTTGGTCTTTTGAAAGAGGAACATGGACAGGGCCTCGCGGATGTTCAGCTTTAAGTCGGCCCAGTCGTTGACCTCCCTCTCCAGGCACTTGTCGAGGGTTTTGGTCACCACTGCCCGGGCCTCTTTGATGAGCTGTTCGCTCTCGCGCACATAGACAAAGCCGCGGGTGACGATGTCGGGGCCGGCCACCACTTCGCTGGTCTCGGAGTCGATGGTGATGACGATGGTCAGCAGCCCGTCCTCGCTCAGGCGCTTGCGGTCGCGCAGGACGATGCTGCCCACGTCGCCCACGCCCAGGCCGTCGACCATGACCTTGCCGGCGGTGACCAGCTCGTCTTTCTTGACGCCCCGGGGCCCGAACTCGACCACCCGGCCGTTTTCGCTGATGACGATGTTCTTTTCGGGGATGCCCAGGGAGCGGCCGAGGCCGGCGTTTTTGATGAGGTGGCGGTACTCGCCGTGCACCGGCATGAAGTACTGGGGCTTGGTCAGGGCGAGGATGGTCTTGAGCTCGCCCTGGCAGGCGTGGCCGGAGACGTGCACCTCATACATGCTCTCGTAGATGACCTCGGCCCCCAGCTTGAAGAGGGCGTTGACCACGTTGCCCACATGCTTTTCGTTGCCGGGGATGGGCCGGGCCGAGATGATGATGAAGTCGCGGCTGTTGACCGACAGCTGCCGGTGGGTGCCGTTTGCCATCCGCGAGAGGGCGGCCATGGGCTCGCCCTGGCTGCCGGTGGTGATGACCACCAGCTTCTCCGGCGGGTAATCGCCGGCCTCGGCCAGTTCGATGAGCTGGCCCTTGGGCACCTTGAGGTAGCCCAGCTCGATGGCGCGGGCGGTGACGTTTTCCATGCTGCGGCCGCTGACGAGGACCTTGCGCCGGAACTTGTGGGCGGTGTCGATGATCTGCTGGATGCGGTGGATGTTGGAGGCGAAGCTGGCGATGATGATGCGCCGGTTGCCCGCCTTGGCAAAGAGGTTTTCAAAGGAGCGGCCCACGCTGCGCTCAGAGGCGGTCATGCCGGGGCGCTCGGCGTTGGTGGAGTCCATCAGCAGCGCGGTGACCCCCTCTTTGCCCAGTTCGGCAAAGCGGGCCAGGTCGATCATCTCCCCGTCGATGGGGTCGTAGTCGATCTTGAAGTCGCCGGTGTGCACCAGCGTCCCCGCGGGGGTGTGGAAGGCCAGCGCCACCGCGCCGGGGATGGAGTGGTTGACCCGGATGAACTCGACTTGCATCCTGCCCAGCTGCACCCGGTCGCCGGCGGCCACCACATTGAGCTTGCTCTTTTCCAGCAGGCGGTGCTCCTCCAGCTTGCCCTCCACCAGGCCCAGGGTGAGCCGGGTGCCGTAGAGGGGGACGCTAATCTCCTTTAACAGGTAGGGCAGGCCACCGATGTGGTCCTCGTGCCCGTGGGTGAGGACCACGCCGCGAATGCGCTTTTTGTTTTCGATCAAATAGGTGAAGTCGGGGATGACGATGTCCACCCCGGGCATGTCGCTGTCGGGGAAGGTGAGGCCGCAGTCGATGACCACGATGTCCTCGCCGTACTCGACGGCGGTGCAGTTTTTGCCCACCTCGTGCAGCCCCCCCAGGGGGACGATGCGCAGCGGCAGGGCGCCGCCCTTTTTGCCGGAAGCCGATTTTTTCCGGCCGCCGAAGGGGGCCTTTTTCTTCCCCTCGGCCTGGGGCTGGGGGGCGGCGGCCGGGGCCAGCGCGGCGCTCTGGGCGGCGGCTGCGGTCTTGGCCGCCTGGGCGGGAGTGGCCTTTTTGGGCTGGCGGCTGCGGCTCGAGGGCCGCCGCTGGCCGCCCTGGGCGGGCTGTTTGGCCGCCGCGGCCTGCTTTTTCTGGGGGGCCTGTTTTTGCTGGGCCGGCTGCTTGGCCGCGCCCGCCTGGGCCTGCTCCTGCGCCTTGGCCGCCTGGGCCGGGGTCGCCTTTTTGGCGGGGCGGCCCTGCCCCTGGCGGGGACGGCGGTTGCCGCCGCTGCGGCCGCTCTTTTTCTGCTGGGGCTGAGAAGCGCCCTGGGTCTTGTTCTTGTCGGTGGTTGATTCTGCCATTTGTTCCTCCTGTAACTGCGGGGCGGGCCCTTTTGGGCACAGCCGCCGCAGGCGCCCCGCAGGGCGCCTCTTTATTTTCATTGATTGGATTGTAGGATTTTCCGAATGCCCGGAAAGGGTGCGCGGCCGCCCGGCTCTGCCGACGCGCAGAGGGTCTGCGGCCACGCGCTGCGCCAAAGGGCGCAGGGAAAAACGTACAGATACAGATAAAATCATACTATCCGTTTTCCCCGCAAATGTCAAGGAAGGGGGAATGCCTTCCCCGCCCTTCCGTCTTTTCCCAGTATGGGCCGATCGGGCGAGAAATATCTCCCTTTCGCCAAGGGGCGGCGCTTGTGCCGCCGCCCCTTTTTGGGTATACTGGAAAAAGCGCCGGGCCCCGCCGCGACGGGCGGGGGCCAGGCGGGAAAGGGAGGCAGAGAGATGCCGGCAAATCACGTGGAAATTTTTACCGACGGCGCCTGTAGCGGCAACCCCGGCCCCGGGGGCTGGGGCGCCATCCTCCGCTGCGGCGACGCGGTGCGGGAACTCTCCGGCGGGGAGGCGCAGACCACCAACAACCGCATGGAGCTCACCGCCGCCATCGAGGCCCTGGCCGCCCTCAAGCGCCCCTGCCGGGTGGAGCTCTACTCCGACTCCAAATACCTGGTGGACGGGGTGCAGAAGGGCTGGGCCGTGAGCTGGCGGAAAAACGGCTGGCGCAAGGGGAACAAGGAGCCCGCCCTCAACCCCGACCTCTGGGGGCGGCTGCTGGAATTGCTGGAGGTGCACCAGGTGACCCTGCACTGGGTCAAGGGCCACGCCGGCCACCCGGAAAATGAGCGCTGCGACGCCCTGGCGGTGGCCCAGCGCGACCGCTTCGGCGTCGCCGGGCGCTGAAGCGAGGGCGGCCGGCTGTCGCCAATCGGGGCGGCGGGGAATACCATTTTATCAGAGCCCGCTTTTGGGCCGGGGCCCCTCCCCCCACTCGGCAGCGGCCCTCTTTGAAAATAGACGGGCGCCCCCTTGCAATTCATACTAAATTGGTGTATATTAGAGTCGACGGGTCCCCCAGCCGCGCCGGACGGCGCAGCCGGCCCCCATTTTACAGAGATATGAGGTGTGTTCCATGAGCAGATATATCTACGCGGACAACGCCGCCACCACCCCGGTGAGCGAGCCGGTGCTGGAGGCCATGCTCCCCTTTTTAAAGGAGGAGTACGGCAACCCCTCCAGCATCTACCAAAAGGGGCGGGCCGCCCTGGCGGCCATCGAGCACGCCCGGGTGCAGACGGCGAACGCCCTGGGCTGCGAGCCGGGGGAGATCTACTTCACCGGCTGCGGATCGGAGGCGGACAACTGGGCCCTCAAGGCGGCCGTGATGGCCCTGGCCAAAAAGGGGAAGACCCACCTGATCACCACCGTGTTCGAGCACCACGCCATCCTCCACACCGCCCAGAAGTTGGAGCGGCTGGGCTGCCAGGTGACCTACCTGCCGGTGAGCCCCGAGGGGCTGGTGGACCCGGCCGACGTGGCCGCCGTCATCCGCCCCGAGACGGCCCTGGTCTCGGTGATGTACGCCAACAACGAAATCGGCACCATCCAGCCCATCGCCGAGATCGGCGCCATCTGCAGGGAGCGGGGGGTCTGGTTCCACACCGACGCGGTGCAGGCGGTGGGGAACGTGGAAATCGACGTGAAGGCCCAAAACATCGACATGCTCTCCCTCTCGGCCCACAAGTTCCACGGCCCCAAGGGGGTGGGCGCCCTCTACCTGCGGCGGGGGATCGCCATCCCCAACCTGCTCGACGGCGGCGGCCAGGAGCGGGGTCACCGCGCCGGGACCGAGAACGTGGCCTCCATCGTGGGGCTGGGCCGGGCCATCGAGCTGGCCTGCGACCCGGCGGCCATCGCCCGCAAGAGGGAGCACCTGACCCCCCTGCGGGACCGCATCATCGCCGCGGCCCTCGAGCTGCCCCACACCCGCCTCAACGGCGACCCGGTGAAGCGGCTGCCCGGCACCATCAACCTCTCCTTCGAGGGGGTGGAGGGCGAGTCCCTGCTGCTGATGCTGGACTTAAACGGGATCGCGGCCTCCTCCGGCTCGGCCTGCACCTCCGGCTCCCTCGACCCCAGCCACGTGCTGCTGTCCCTGGGGCTGACCCATGACGTGGCCCACGGCTCCCTGCGCCTCTCCCTGGCCGAGGACATCACCGAGGAGGAGGCCGACTACATCATCGAGACCATCCCCACCGTGGTGGCGCGGCTGCGCGCCATGTCCCCCCTGTGGGAGAAGATCGTCAAGGCCGAGCAGTAGCGGCCCGGCCGGGCGCGGGCGGACCTTTCCCCCGAACGCGCCCCTCTCAACACACATTTTTACAACTGGAAAGGCGGATGACAAATGCTCTATTCTGAAAAGGTACTGGACCACTTCTCCAACCCCCGCAACGTGGGCGAGATCGAGGACGCCGACGCCGTCGGCGAGGTGGGCAACGCCAAGTGCGGCGACATCATGAAGATGTACTTGAAGATCGACGGGGACACCATCACCGACGTGAAGTTCAAGACCTTCGGCTGCGGCGCGGCCATCGCCACCAGCTCGATCGCCACCGAGATGATCAAGGGCAAGAAGATCAGCGAGGCCCTGAAGCTCTCCAACAAGGCGGTGATCGAGGCGCTGGACGGGCTGCCCCCGGCCAAGATCCACTGTTCGGTGCTGGCCGAGCAGGCGGTGAAGGCCGCCCTGAGCGACTACTACCGCAAGCAGGGCATCGACCCGACCCCCATCGTGGGGGAGATCGGCGACTGCGAAGCCTGCCATGGCTGAGCGGGTCCTGGTCGCCATGAGCGGGGGGGTGGACTCCTCCGCCTGCGTCTCCCTGCTGCAAAAGCAGGGCTACGAGGTGGGCGGGGTGGTCTTTGACATGTCCCCCGCCCACCATCAGGCGGTGGAAGACGCCCGGCTGGCGGCCGACTTCTTCGGGGTGCCCCTGACCGTCTGCAACCTGAGGGAGCGGTTTTCCCGCGAGGTCATCGACTACTTCTGCCAGAGCTACCTCTCCGGCGAGACCCCCAACCCCTGCGTCCGCTGCAACCCCACCGTCAAGTTCGCCGCCCTCTACGAGGAGATGCAGCGCGGCGGCTACGACTGGATGGCCACCGGCCACTACGCGGGGATCGTGCGCCGGGGGGACACCTACTACTTCACCCAGGCCCAGTCGGCCCAGCGGGACCAGAGCTATATGCTCTACCGGCTGCCCCAGGAGATCATGGCCCGGCTGCTGCTCCCCCTGGCGGGGATGGAGAAGCCCCAGGTCCGCCAGTTGGCCCGGGAGGCGGGGCTGCCCACCTTCGACAAGCCCGACAGCCAGGAGAACTGCTTCATCCCCGACGGCGACTACCCCGCCTATGTGGAGGGGCGCTGCGGCCCCTCCCGCCGGGGGCAGTTCATCGCCCCCGACGGCAGCCCCGCCGGGCCCCACCGGGGCATCGCCCACTACACGGTGGGCCAGCGCAAGGGGCTGGGCATCGCCCTGGGGCGGCCGGTCTTTGTCCGCGCCATCGACCTCGCCAGCGGGGACGTCCTCCTCTGCGACGCGGGGGAGGAGTACGCCGCGGAGATCCGCCTTCGGGAGGTCTGCGCCCCCGACCCGGCGCAGCTCGCCGAGGGGGCGCAGGTGCTGGTGAAGATCCGCTCGGTGGCCAAACCCTGCCCCGCCACCCTGCACTTCTTGCCCGGCGGCGGGCTGACCGTCCGCTTTGCAGCGCCCCAGCGGGCGCCGGCCCCCGGCCAGTCGGCGGTCTTTTATCGAGACGGACTGGTGATCGGCGGCGGGATCATCGACCGGCCCCGGCCGGAGAACGGAGGTGCTGCAGGTGGACCCCAGACAACCGCGTGAAAAGCCCTCTGCCATGAAGGTGCTGATGATGACCGTCGGGGTGATCGTGGCCCTGGTGCTGCTGGGCTACTTCTTCGGCGGAAAATAGCCCCCCTTTTTAAGAGAGCGACCAAAAAGAGCTGTGCCCCGGGCCGACCGGCCGGGACACAGCTCTCTTTTTTCTCGGTCCGGGAAGGGCGCCTATCCCCTCCCCCTCACCCCTCCGGGGTGTAGGGCGGGTATCCGGCGGCCGCCAGCTCCCGGTCAAAATCGGCCCGGGCGCGCTTCATGGCGTCCTCCATCGTCCCCTGCACAAAGGTGAAGGGCACCCCCAGAAAGAGGTTGTAGGGCAGGCCCCTGTCCTCGATGAGGTAGCTCTGCCCGTCCACCCAGCGGCCCTCTAGATTTTGATGCTTGGCGCCGGAAAAGCGCTCCACCAGGGGGCGGATATCCTCCATAAAGGCGTAGCAGCGCAGCCCCAGGGCCCAGGCGGCCCCGCACTCAAAGGCGGTGCCGGAGTCGGGCTCCTGCCCGCGGCGGAAGTCGTTGAGGTTGGCGATGATCATGTCCGAGCGGTAGATCTGGTTCATGTCGTGGGTGAAGATCTTCTTCTCCAGCTCCTCCTGCGAGTTGTCCGCCGGGGTGTACTCCCGGTACTGATCCTCCCTGGCGGGATCGGGGGGGAAGATGCCGTCGATGCCGTAGCGGTGGCTCAACTCCACATACCCGGCGCCGATCTCCATTCCGTTGGGCCAGAACATGTCCGGCCCGGCCAGATAGGCCACCGGGCGGCGGACCACCCCATTTTTGTCTACAAACACCGGTGTGCGCCCCCTTCCTCGTCCTGCTGGATCCGCTCCAGCGCCTCCTCAAAGCCGCCCTCCACCATGGGTGCGTGGGCGGACATCATCAGGTTCAGGGGGCCGTTTTCCAGAACGATCCCCTCCTTGTCCCGCCAGCCCTTGGAGACGGTGCCCTTGTTCTGGTTTTCGGGGGCGGTGATGTCGATTTGCTCCCCCGGCTCGTCCTGGTACTTCTCCTCGGTGAACTTCTCGGCACAGCTGCGCAGGTCGTCTAGGTAGAGGTAGATCTTCTTCCCCCAGACATAGCCCGCGCCCAGGACAAAGCAGGCCCCCGAATCGGGCTCCCAGCCGCGGAAGTTGTTCATGTCCCCCACCAGGATGTCGCAGCGCCGAACGGTCTCCATCCAGCTGTGGAAGTCGTCCTCCACCCGCTGTCCGGCGCAGTCGGGCTCCAGCAGGGCAAAGCCCCGCGCCTCGCAGGCCCTTTGGTATCTCTGCCGCTGCTGTTCCCAGTCCGGCGCATACCGCTGGGGGGTGCACAGGCAGATGGTCTGTTTGCTTGCCATTTCATCACTCCTCGATCGATTTGGCACACCACCAGTACAGGCCGACGGAACGTGTCTCCACCAGCGTTGACCAATGCGTACGCCACCAGTATAGGGAGAAATCGCCGGGCTGTAAATGCGCAAAGCCCCCAAAAATAGACGGGGCTTTTGATGTCCCCCTACAAGGATCGCCCCGGGCCGTTGACAGCCCCTCTCCCCTTCGCTATACTGGGCTGGAAACCAAAAAACAGAGAGCCCCTTCCCGCCGCTGGGAAGGGGCTCTCACCCTCTTTTTAGGCGGGGAAGCCGCCCCCCACCTCCAGCACCTGGCCGGTGACGAAGGAAGCCCCCTCCCCCGCCAAAAAGAGGACCGCCTGGGCCACCTCTTCCGGCCGACCCAACCGGCCCAAAGGGGTGGCCTCGGCCAGCTCCCGGCGGTCGGCGGGGCCGAGGTGGGCGTTCATCTCGGTGTCGATGACGCCGGGGGCCACACAGTTGACCCGCACCCCGCTGGGCCCCACCTCTTTGGCCAGGGCCTTGGTCAGGCCGATGATCCCCGCCTTGAGGGCAGAATACGCCACCTCGCAGGATGCCCCCTGCACCCCCCAGACCGAGGAGAGGTTGACGATGCTGCCGCCCCCGGCGCGGATCATCCCCGGCAGGGCCCGCTGGCAGCAGTAGACCGCGCCGTCCAGGTCCACCCCGCAGAGCCGCCGCCAACCCGCGCTGTCCAGGTCGGTGAAGAGGCCCTGGCGGGGGGCGATGGCGGCGTTGTTGACCAGGGCCGCCACCGGGCCCAGGTCCCGCTCGACCCGCGCAAACATCTCCTCCACCGCACGGCGGTCGGAGACGTCGGCCCCCACTGCCAGCACCGCCGCACCGGCCGCCGCCAGCTCCCCCGCCAGGGCCTCGGCCGCCCCGCGGCTGTGGCAGTAGTTGATGGCCACCTTCCACCCGGCGGCGGCAAAGGCCCTGGCGCAGGCGGCGCCGATGCCCCGAGAGCCGCCGGTGATGAGCGCCGTTCTCCCCATCGCGCTTCCCCTCCATCCTTTTTTCTTCAGTGTGAGTATAGCACAGCCGCCCCCCTTTGGGCAAATGCGCGCCGGCCGGCACAGCGAAGGGCTGCACCGGCCGGCGCGCAAACTGGTCAGGGGGCCTGCCCCCTCGCCCCGGAAAGGACAGAGGGGGCAGTGGCGATGGCCCCTGGCGGCCCTTTACAGCCGCACCGAGTCGCGGATCTTTACAAACTCGCTCTGCTCCATGCCGAAATAGCTGCTCACCTTGATTTTCTTCTCGACAATCTCACCCTTGATCTCCTCCAGGTAATCCCGCACCTCCTGGGGGACCATCTCTTTGTAGTAGTCGTCCTCCACCAGGGCGGTGACCCCCTCTTTGACCCCCATGGTCTCCAGGGTGCCGTAGGCGAGGGTCCCCTCCACCGTGCCCTTGAGCATATTGTACATGGCGATGTCGTTTCGCTTGAGCATGGAGGTGATGATGACGTCGGCGATCTCGGGCTTGCTGTCCAGGAAGAAGGCCCGCTGGTCCGCGTCCACGCCGATGCCCAGGGCCCCCTTCTCCTGGCAGGCCTCAAACATCCCCAGCCCGGCGGCCCCCGCCACCTGGTGCAGGATGTCGGCCTTCTGCTGGATCATCAGCAGCCCCATCTCCTTGGCCTTGGTGGCGTTGACAAAGTCGCCCACATAGGAGATGGCGATCCTGCCGTTGGGGTCGGCCCGCTTGCTGCCCTCGACAAAGCCCACCAGGAAGTCGTTGATGACGATCACCTCTGCGCCGCCCAAAAAGCCCACGATGCCGGTCTTGCTCATCTTCTGGGCCAGGACACCCGCCAGGTAGTCCCCCTCGTTCTGGGCGTAGTAGACGGCGAAGACGTTGGGCATCTCCACCTGGTAGTCGGGGGGGATGTCGACGCCGATGAACTTGGTGTCCGGGAACTCCTGGTAGTGCTTCTCCACGATCTCCATGAACTCGTTGCCCGAAAAGGCCACGATGTCGTTGTTCTCCGCCGCGTCGATGACCGAGGGGTCAAACTTGGATTTGTCCGTCCCGTACTCCACCACCTTGATCTCCAGCCCAAAGTCCTGCGACGCCTTCTGGAACCCCTCCCAGGCGATGTCGTTGAAGGCCTTGTCGCCCAGCCGGTCGCAGAGGTAGGCTGCCTTGAGCGGTTTCTTCTCCTCCCCCGCGTCCCCCTTTCCACAGCCCGTCGCAAAGGCCGAAAGGCCCAGCACAGCCACCAGCAAAATCGACAGCATCTTCTTTTTCTTCACGGTACCATTCTCCTCTCTGCACCGGCTGGCCGCCGGCTCTCATCACTGTTTGGCGAACGCCTCCGCCACCTCTCTGCAGGCGCGGGGCGACAAGTCGGCGTAGGGGCCGCCGGGGGTTTTGAGACAGCTGCCGATGATAAAGCCCTGCGCCCGCCCCTTGAGCTGCCCGGCGTTTTGGGCGTCCACCCCGCCGCCGATGAGCAGGGGGGCCTCCGTCGCCCGGCCGGCGGTCTCCAGCATCTCCTCGGTGCCCCGCCGGTCCTTGCCGGTGAGGATCAGCCCGTCGGCCTTGCAGCTCTGCACCGCAAAGCGGGCCATCTCCCCCAAATCGGTGTCCCCCAGGGGGTACCCCTCCCTGTCAAAGACGTCGGCGAGAATGTCCACCTCCCCGGCGCCGATCTCCCGCCGGTAGCGGACGGCGTCGTAGTAGAGCCCCTCCAACATGCCGGTCATCTTCACCATGAGGCCGCAAAACACCTTGATGCGCACGTAGTCGGCGCCGGCGGCTTTGGCGATGGCGATGGGGGC
Source organism: Bittarella sp. HCP28S3_D9 (assembly GCF_052065655.1). Taxonomy (NCBI): domain Bacteria; kingdom Bacillati; phylum Bacillota; class Clostridia; order Eubacteriales; family Oscillospiraceae; genus Bittarella (ex Durand et al. 2017); species Bittarella sp. HCP28S3_D9. The sequence continues at coordinate 18,140 of NZ_JBQHTP010000028.1, forward strand.
CCTCCCGTCGTGGTCCAGCAGGGTCACCCCCAGGGGGATGGAGAGGGCCTTCTTGACCTCCCGCGCCACAATGGCCATGTTGGCCACCGTGTCCGGCGAGGCGGCGCGGCCCACCGGCTCATCCCCCACGTTTTGCAGGAGAACGGAGGAAAAGCCGCTCTCCTCCAGCACCCGGGCGTTTTTCACGCAGTGCGCGACGATCTCCTCCAGGCTCCGCTCTCCCCCCAGCACGCTGGTGGGAAAGGGGGGGACGTGCAGGACGCCGATGGTGAAACAGCCCTCTCTCAACTGGTTCAAAATGCTCATTTTTGCAGGTCCTCCCGATAGGCGCTGTTGTGCAGCGTGTTGTAGTGCTCCTCCTTGGCCTCATCGCTGGCGAAATCGCAGCTCTCGACCCCGCTCACCTTGCAGATGTGGTAGCCGAAGAAGCCCAGCAGGGCGCTGATGACCAGGGGGGTGTACCGCTCGGGCAGGCCGGGGGCGTAGGTGATTCGGTGGCTGGCCTCCGCCCTGTCCAGGCCCCTCTCTGTAAAGAGGATGCTGTTGGCGCCGATAAAATTCATCTCCCGGATCAGCTCCACCGCCCGGCTGTACCCGCCGCCCTGGGGGGCGCAGATCAGGATGGAGGTGTCCGGCCCGCTCACGAAGAATTTGAGGTGGGCCCACTCCTCCAGGTCCTGGGGGATGCCGTCGATCCGCTTGCCCTCCACCAGTTTGGCGGCGCCGAAGTGGGCCATCGACTGGTTGGGCCCGGCCCCCAAGACGGTGAACTGCTCGGCGTCGGCGCAGCCGGCGCAGATTTCCCGCACCCCCTGCTCGTTTTCGGCCAGGGCCTCCTCCACCGTGTCGGCGGCCCGCAGCAGCCAGGCCCGCTCCCGCTGGGCGTCCTCCTCGCCCAGGTGCCCGGTGCGCAGCCCGATCTGCAGGGCGCAGAGCTGCAGCATCAGCAGGGCCGCCGTAAAGGAGATGGTGCCGGGGGCGTACCCCAGGGAGACCACCTGGTAGCACAGGGCCCCCTCCGCCGCCCTTGCCAGGGGGCTGTCGGGATTGCCGGTGACGGCGATGACCGCCGCCCCCCTCTTCTTGGCGATCAGGGCCGACTCCACCGTCCGCGCCACCGTCCCCGAATAGCTGATGACCAGCACCAGCGACCCCTCCGGCAGATAGTCCGCCTCGTAGCGGCAGAACTCCAGCGCCTCGCAGGCCACGCAGTCCACCCCGGTCAGGTCCAAAAAGGTGTAGCGGGCCGCCTGGGCGGCAAAGAGGGAGTCCCCGCACCCCACCGCGTAGATCTTCTTGATCCCGCTCTCGGGAAGGAGGTGGGCCTTCTCCCGGATGGCCGCCTCAAAGTCGGTCACCCCCTTTCGGATGACCTCCGGCGTCAGCGCCAATTCCTCCCGCATGATGTCAATTCCCGTTGCCACTGTCTTCACCACTCCTCTTCTCTTTTAAATAGGCTTCCAGCCGCCCCTCGGCGGCGCTCCTCTCGGCCTCGAACAGCCCCTGGGGGCCAAAGCTCTCCACTGCGTAGGAGGCGGAGATCGTCCCGCAGCAGGCGGCTTCCACCAACTTCCCGGTGCGCAGAAGACCCGCTGCCAGCCCCCCGCCGAAGGTGTCGCCCGCGCCGGTGGTGTCCACCGCGCGGGTGGGGCGGCAGGGCAGCCGCACAAACCGATCCTCCGCCCGCTCGTAGAGCAGGCACCCCTCTGCCCCCCGCTTGATGACCACCGCGCCCGGCCCCCAGGAGGCAAAGGTCCGCGCCGCCCCCTCAAAGTCCCGTTCCCCCTCCAGGGGGCCCAGCAGCCGCACCGCCTCCTCCTCGCTGGGGAGAAAGACGTCCACCCAGCGCAGGGCGTCCCTCACCGCCTCCCGCCGCCCGCTGGCGTCCCCCTCGTAGGGGTCCAGCAGGACCAGGGCCCCCGCGCGGTGGAATGCCTCGGCCAGCTCCCGCTGGTTGTCGATGGGCAGGGCGGAGAGGAAGGCCGCCCGGCAGCGCCGGTAGGCGGGGGGGATGTCCTCCGCCCGGGGCGACATGGCCTCCCGGGTGCCCGGGGGCGACAGCTCGGTGAACTGCCGCCCGCCGTCGGCCCGATAGACGGCCAGGCTGTGCAGGCTGGCCCCCGGAAAGAGGGGGACGCCCGCCAGGTCGATGCCCGCCTCCCGGCACCGCTGTAAGCTCTCGGGGGAGAAGTCGCCGGCCCGGCGGGAGAGCATCCCCACCCCGGGGCACCAGAGGCGGGCCCCCAGCGCCCCGTAGAGGGCGTCGCCCCCAATGACATTTTCCTGCCGGCTGCCGTCGGGCAGGGAGACGTCGTCCAGCGACAGGTTGCCCGCAACCACCAGTTCACAGTTCATTCGATCCCTCCTTGTCGGTCTCTGTTTGACAGCTTTAGGATAGCACAAAAAAAAAGAGAGGCCATTCGATCCTCTCATTTATATACAAAACATTTTCTATTTTTGCGCCAGATGTGTATTATTTCACCGGCGGGCCGATAGGCAGGTCGAACAGGGCCCAGTACTGCTCCGCCAGCTTGCGCAAAACCAGCATCACCGGCACCCGGTCGGACACCTCGTAGCCCTCGATCTCCATCTTCTGGGTGTAGCAGTAGAGGCGGCAGTCCGCCATCTGCGCCAGGGTGTTGCGGCAGAGGGAGGTCAGGCTCACGCAGTAGGCCCCCCGCGCCTTGGCCATCTGCACCGCTTTGATCAGCTGGTCAGTCTCCCCCGACACGCTGATGACAAAGGCCAGGTCCCCCGGCTCGGCGTGGTCGGCACTGTAGTACATGTCGTGCCGGTAGTCAAAGGACTCGGCCGTCTTCCCGGTGCACTTGAGGTAGTGGGCCATGGTCTCGCAAAAGGGGTTGGTGTTGCCGATGCCGTAAAAATAGACCCGCCGCGCCCGCTTCAGCCGCCGCGCCACCGCGGCCAGCTGGCCCTCGTCGAGCATCTCCAGCGTCTTTTGGATGTTGATGGGCACCTCCACCCTGCCGGCCGGGGCGTCGTACTCCGCCCGCAGGGCCACCTTGAGTTCGGCAAAGCCGGTGTAGTGCAGCTTTTTGGCAAAGCGGACCAGGGTGTTGGGGACGGTGTAGAGGACCGCGGCCAGCTTTTGGATGGAGAGGCGCTCCAGCTCCCCCCGGTGCTGCCGCAGGTAGTCGGCAATGGCGTCGTCAGTGTCGTTCAAACTGTCCTCATAGGCGATCAGCCGCTCGGCAAAGGTCACCGTTCATCCCTCCCTTTTGGATCGTTGCTTTTTCTATTGTATCTGAATTCCCGGCAAAAAACAAATCGCACCGGCGCGAATGCGGGGGCAAAAAAAGCGCCCCGGGCCGGTGGGCCGGAGCGCGGGCAGCTAGAGTTCCTGCGAGGGGGGGACCGAGTGGTCGGTGTAGAGGGGCACCCCGGTGATCCGCGCCAGGGCGCGGGTGGGGCGGCCGGGGGCCGGCATCTGGTGGGGCGGCTCAAAGCCAGAGAGGTGGACCATCTCAAAGTCGTCATTGTGGCGGCGGTTGTAGAGAAACAGGCTCTGCAAGGCCGGATTTTCGCCGGTGTAGTAGAGTTTGTCCAGCACCAGGTTCCAGTCGTAGTCGGGGATGTAGTGGCGCAGGGCCAGCCGCGGGAAGAGGAGGGAGAGGGCCCGGTAGACCCGGTCGCGCCAGCTGTGCTGGTAGGGGAGGACGTAGGTGAAGCGGTACTCCCGCTCGCCGCTCTGGGCGGGCTTTTCCCCGCGGGAGGGGCGCTGGAGCAAAAAGGCCACCTTGGCCCCCGCCCCGGCGAAGATGGGGCTCTTCTCCAGCAGGTCCTGCGCCCGCTCCCGGGAGACGCCGGAGATAGCCACCGTCGGCTTCCCCCGCTTGACAAAGGCGGAGTACTTCTTCTCCAGGTGGATGAGCATGTTGCCCGCATAGCCCATGAACATCCAGAAGATGGCGGTGGTGAAGTCGATGTGAAAGACCAGGGCCTTTTCGGCAAAGGCGTAGATGCCGTAACTGAGGATAAAGGCCATGACGTAGGGCAGCACCCCCCGGTCAAACTTGCGGTATTTGCGGTTGAACACCCCGTTGAGGATGGACCAGAGGTAGCTGACAAAAAAGGTGCAGCAGCAGACAAAGCCCACCACCCCGGTGCCCACCAGGATGGTCAGGTAGGCGTTGTGCAGGTCGGGAAAGCGCAGCCCGTCCTCCAGGTAGCGGTCCCCCGCCGTCTCGATGTTGGCCGGGCCCACCCCGAAGAGGGGCTTGTGGGTAAAGATTTCCAGCCCCTGCTTGACCAGCACGTCCCGCCCGCTGCCCAGGGGGCGCTCGCTGCCGCCCAGCACCACCACCCAGTCGTCGGTGTCCTGCACGCTGACCTCGTTGAGCAGCTCCTCGTTCTCGGTCACGGTGTACATGATGGCGTCGGCCGTCCCGTCCTGTACCGCGGTGCGGGTGAGGAAGATGCCCCCGCAGATGAGCACGGCGGCCAGCAGGAAAAAGACAGACTGGCGGCCCACGGTCTTCCAGTTGATCTCCTTGAGGTAGCTGATGCGCAGCCCGCAGGCCAGCATCACCCCATAGCCCCCCAGCAGCACCAGGGCGGCGTTGCTGTCGGTAAACCAGAGGGAGACCAGGTTGACGGGGATGGAGAGCCAGAGGAAGGCCTTGGCCACCTTCCGCATCTTCTGCTTGCGGCGGTGGTCGATGGTCAGGAGCATCTGGGCGCAGACGATGCTCAGGGCGTTGAGGAAACCGGCGTAGTTGGGGTTGGTGAAGATGCCGTAAAAGCGCCCCTCAAAAAAGCCGAAGTGGTAGCCGTCGATGGTGATGCTGAGCCGGTAGGTGACAAAGAGGGCCCCCGCCAGGGTGATGGCAGTCACCAGCAGCACGATGATCTTTAGGAGGATGCGCAGTTCCCGCTGGGCCTTGTGAAAGTCCATTAAGCTGGTGCAGCCGAAAAAGACCACAAAGTAGAGGGCGGAATACCCCAGGGTGAAAAAGTTGAAGAGCAGGTTGTCCCGCCAGTTGAGGAGCACCGAGAGCAGTGAGGCCAGCATGAACAGCCCAAAGGTAAACCAGTGGCGCATCTGAAAGTAGAGGCGCTTGATGAGCACCACATTGACAAAGACGCAGATGGCCCAGACGCCCAGAACCAGGTTGACGGCGTTGAAGATGCGGTCGTAGAAGTTGACGTAGTAGAAGATGGTGGCGGCCAAAAAGGCCACGCGAAAAACGCCGGCGTTGCCCAGCGTCTTGTCAAAGAGATGATATGCTTTTTTGAGCGGAGCGCTCAACTCATCACTTCCCGTCCCCCTGCGCGAAGGGGGCATTTCTCTTCTCTTCAAAGTACTCCCATTATACGGCCTGGGCCATTTTGTTGTCAAATTTCGCCCTTCTTTTTGCCGCCGTCTTTCCCTCTCCCTCGCCCCTCGTCCCGCTGCCGGGCAGCGGGCAGCACCTCCCGCCGGATGTAGGAAAAGACCGCTTCCTCCCCCTCGTCCTTCAGCCGGCAAAGCAGGTCTTCCAGCAGGGCCCGGGTCTCAGGGTGGAGGATGTAGTGGGGCTTGGAGCGCTGGTAGTAGTCCCAGGGGTCTCGGTCCACATAGGCCTCTTTGCGGTAGGTGCGGCTGGCGGCGATGCGGTCGCAGAACATCTCCACCACATACCGCACCGGCATCTTCATCCCCGCCAGGGCGTGATCGCCCTCAGGGGAGTAGTCGATCCAGTACTCCAGGTGGTGCTTGTTGCGGCCTTTGTGGTGCAGCCAGGCCGAACTGTACCCCCGATCCTGCCGCTCAGCGTCGTTGGGGCTGCGGTTGCCCTGAAAGTAGCGGGCCCCCACCCAAAACTCGGCGGGGCTGTATTTGGAGAGGTCGTGCAGCAGGCCCTGCCGGTAGAGCCCCACCTTGAAGCAGTACTGGCGCACCAGTTTTTTGTGGTGGTTGACCGTCTTTAAATGGGAGAGCCACTTCACGGCCCTCACCCCTTTCGCGCTGTAAAATCGGGCGGCGGGGGCCTCCCCCTTTTCCGCCTTTCCCCATCATATCGGATTGGCCGGGATTTGACAACTGAAAAATCGCCCCAAAGGCCCCTTCCCCGAAGGGCTGTTGCAGCGGTCGCGAGCCCCGCGTATTTCCAAAGCAAAATGAAATGCGCATTCCCTTCTCATTTGAGGGCGCGGCCGGCTTAGGAGACAGCCCAATAGGACCTGAAGAAAAGAGCCTCTGTGGAGGGGCCAACTGGATGGGAGACTGCGTTCACGGATGAATTGCAGCGGGGTACAAGCCGGCAAAAGCCCCGCCCTTTCTGTATGGTCTTACGGCGCTTCCACCAGGTCGACAGGGGTCTGTGCAAAGGCCCTCTCGCCTGCAACGAGAACAGATTTGGGGAAAGCGCTTAGGGGGACGGCAACTCGCCCCTTTGGAAATCCAGCCGATGGAGGCCTCCCCTCCCTGCGGGAAAAGACAGGCTGCCGAACCCGCACCGAAGGGGCCTGTACAGGCCCCTTCAGCAATAGCAAAGAGCAAACGGGGAAGATACCGCCCTTCTGTGCGTCCTTTTTTGGCGCTCCCAGCGCAGGGCAGCGTCCAACCGGGAGGCCCCAAATCCCCTCTTCCCCCTGCCGATCTTTCATCAAACCAGGTAGGGAGCTGGAAAACAGCCGCTATTTTTGCACCCCGTACTGCTCCATCTGGGCCTCGTGCTCCTCCAGTGTTTTGGAATAGTGGTTTTGGTTGTCGTTTCCAAAGAAGAAATAGAGGTACTCGCTGGAACTGGGGTTCTGGGCGGCGGCAATGGCCCGGGCGCCAGGGTTGCAGATGGGGCCGGCAGGTAGCCCCTTGCACTTATAGGTGTTGTAGAGGGGGGCGAACTTGCTCTGATTTGCCACCAGGGAGTTGCCGGTGATGTAGTTGTTGACATACTCCCGGGTGGGGTCGGAGTCCAGCCGCATCCCGGCGGCCAGCCGGTTGTGAAAGACCGAGGAGACCATCTTCATGTGCTCGGTGCTGCGGGTCTCCCGCTCGATGATGGAGGCCAGGATCAGGGTCTTTTCAGAGGGCATTCCCGACTTGGCGGCGTAGTTGTTGAGCATCTTGCGCAAAACCGACTCGGCGTCCTCCCCCTGGTAAAACTCGTAGGTATCAGGGAAGAGATAGCCCTCCATCTTAAAGGCGCGGTTAGAGGTGGCGGGGACAGTGAAGGATTTGACGGTGTAATTCTGGGCGGTGCTATAGAAATCTGCCGCTGTGCAGACCCCCTTTTTCTCAAGGGTATTGGCGATCTGCATGAAGGTGCTGCCCTCGGGCACAGTGACCCGCACCGTTTGGCGGGACTGGCTGCCCTCGCCAGAGCCCTCCTCCCCCTCTTCGCCGGAACCGCCGGTCTCCTGGGCGGCCTTCTCGGCTGCTTCCTTCTCCTCCTGGGCGGCAATGGCTTTTGGGGAAAGGGTCCCCTCCTCTTCGTCGGAGAAGAGAGCGGCGCTCTCCACAAAGGTGGCGCCGGCAGTGGGCCCCACTGCCTCTGCCTTTTTGCAGCCCGCCAAGAGGGTGAGGCAGACCAGGGCCGCCAGGAGGGCCTTCCAATACGCGTGTTTCATCGTCACTTCCCCTTTTTCGACTATTTTATCTATTATAATATATTCATTTAAAAAAGGGAAGCTGCCCAAACACGGCCTTTAGAAATCCTCCTCATCACTCATCGAAATCTTTAGTTTAAAGATTTGTCGGCTGGCTTACTATGTCATAAAGTGCTATTATAGTGTTAACTATAATTGGCAGGTGTCATATATGAAACATATAAAAAAACAACTGTTTAAAATCATTCAAACGGCAGAGGACGGAGATCGACTCAGCAAAGCCTTTGACTTATCAATCATTTTCTTAATTATAGTAAATGTAATTATCGTTATAGTAGAGACGTTTACAATTTCGAATAGTCTGCGGACAATATTTTCACAGATTGAAACCGTCTCAGTCATTATTTTTACCTGTGAATATATATTGCGCGTTTGGACCGCAGATTTGCTCTATCCAAATGCCGGGCCGGTAGTATCTCGCTTAAAATACATCTTTTCCTTTATGGCAATCATTGATTTATTGGCTATCCTGCCATTCTATATTCCCTTTGTCATTCCTGTCGATTTGCGAGTACTGAGAATGCTTCGCGTTATTCGCCTTCTTCGCCTATTCAAAGTCAATCGATATACCAATGCACTTTCTAAAATTGGAGAAGTTTTCAAGCGCAAGGCCAGCCAACTTTTTTCCTCTATGTTTGTCGTCTTCTTGCTGATGGTAATTGCTTCCGTGATTATGTATAATGTCGAAAACTCGGCTCAACCAGAAGTCTTTAATAATGCTTTTTCTGGATTGTGGTGGGCAGTCGCTACACTTACAACCGTCGGCTATGGGGATATATATCCAATTACCGTTGCTGGCAAAATTCTGAGCGCTATTATTGCCGTTTTGGGAATCGGATTGGTAGCAGTCCCAACTGGAATTATTTCTTCTGGTTTTATGGAACAAATTGAGCAAGAAAAGAAAAGCCAAGAAGACCACAAAGATAAAAAGCATTTTTGTCCTTATTGTGGACATCAAATTGACTAAATATCCTTTCTCTTATTTCCATGCAAAAATGCAAATTGATTTTCTGCCCTTCAATTTTAAATATAACAACGCTGTTATCTTTTCTTCATTTTTCATACATGTGTTTTCGCAATCTAATTACTAATAAAAAACAAGAATTCCACAGATTACACAATCGACGTAATCTGTGGAACTCTTGTTTGGAGCTGCTAGGCGGATTCGAACCGCCGACCTCGTCCTTACCAAGGACGCGCTCTGCCGACTGAGCCATAGCAGCATACGTGGCAGGGGCAGAAGGACTTGAACCCTCGGCACGTGGTTTTGGAGACCACTGCTCTACCAACTGAGCTATACCCCTAAATGGTCACATTGGTGGGCCTTCAGGGACTCGAACCCCGGACCGACCGGTTATGAGCCGGCTGCTCTAACCAACTGAGCTAAAGGCCCTTCTGGCTCCCCCTGCCCGGCTCGAACGGGCGACCCTGCGGTTAACAGCCGCATGCTCTACCAACTGAGCTAAGGAGGAATATTTGTGTCGGCATCGCCCTATTTTCCCAGGCAGCTTCCCGCCAAGTATCTTCAGCGCTGCGTAGCTTAACTTCCGTGTTCGGGATGGGAACGGGTGGATCCTACGCGCCATCAACACCGACTTCGCCAATTGCTCTGCAAGTGGCCTTGACATCTGCCTCAAAGTCCATCGGACTTTGTCTTTGCTTTCGCAAAGCACGGCATCTGTCTGTATATAATGAACGACTTTCGCCGTCATTATTCCTGGTGACCCGTGGGGGAATCGAACCCCCGTTACCGGCGTGAGAGGCCGGTGTCTTAACCGCTTGACCAACGGGCCAAATCAATTGCAGAGCAATTGATTCTGACATTTTCCTCAAAGTCTCAAGGACTTTGATTTTGCTTTGCAAAATACGAAAAATGTCCCCGTCAACTCACTCTACAATCGCTTTTGGTGCACCATCAGGGACTCGAACCCGGGACCCACTGATTAAGAGTCAGTTGCTCTACCAACTGAGCTAATGGTGCCTAAACAAACTGCTTCGCAGCCCGCCGGACTTTCGCCCGGCTCCTTCTGCAAAAATACAGCTTGAAAACTGAATAAAGGGGAATAGACTGAATGAGAACCGCTTCACAAGGTCAAGCCCTCGACCGATTAGTACTGCCCAGCTCAACACGTCACCGTGCGTACACCTGCAGCCTATCTACCTCGTAGTCTT
>NZ_JBQHTP010000029.1:0-24610 GCF_052065655.1 Bittarella sp. HCP28S3_D9
GCTGATCACCCTCTTAGACTTGCTGGCGAAGTGAACGCCGACAGAGAACGGGCCCCGGCACAACGCGTTCACCGTGGGCCCTTTTTTCTTCTTTTAGCCGGTTAGATCCCCGCCCGGGCGGAGATGTCCACCATCCGCTTCTTTGCCTCGGCGAGGATCTTCTCCTCGTCCAGGGTGAGGACCTGGCGGTCCTTCATCACCAGCTTGCCGTCGATGATGGAGTCGTTGACGTCGCCGGCGGTGACCGCCTCCACCAGGGTGCTGACCAGGTTGTGAGTGGGGAGGATGTGGGGCTGCTCGATGTCGATGAGGATGACGTCGGCCTTCTTGCCCGCCTCCAGGCTGCCCAGGTCGTCCCCCTGTAACAGGGCGTTGGCGCCGCCCTGAGTGGCCATCTTCACCAGCTCCTCGACCCGGATGACCACCGGGTCGAAGATGGGCAGGCCCCAGTAGGCGATGATGCCGTTGCGCATCACCTTCATCTCGTCAAAGAGGCTCAGGCTGGAGGAGCAGGCGCCGTCGCTGCCCATCCCCACCGAGCCGCCGCACTCGAGGATGCGGGGGGTTTTGGGGAAGCCGTGGTTGGAGAGGTTGGCCCGGGGACAGTGGACGATCTTGACCCCCTTCTCCACCAGCAGGGTGATGTCCCCCTCGGAGAGGACCACGTTGTGGGCGGTGAGGAAGTTCTCCCCCACCATCCCCATCTCGTCCAGGAAGGCGGCGGGGCGCTTCTGGTAGTTTTTCAGGCAGAAGCTGACCTCGTCCTTGTGCTCGCAGAGGTGGGCGTGCACCCCGGTGCCCAGCTCCTTGGCCCGGGCCGCGGTCTGGCGGATGAGTTCGGGCGAGCAGGACATGACCTGCCGCATGGCAAACCAGATGCGCACCCGGTCGTCCCCGGCGCCGTTGTAGCCGGCAAAGAGCTTCTCGGCCTTCTCCATGGCGCTCTGGGTGGTGTCCTTCATGCTGTCGGGGATGACCCCCTCCTGGTCCATGGTGGAGCGGGCGATGGCCGCCCGCATCCCCGATTCCAGGACCGCCTGGACCACCCGGTCCATGTGCACTCCGCCCGAATCGGCAAAGGAGGTGGTGCCCGACTTGATCATCTCCAAACAGGCCAGCTGGGCCGACCAGTAGACGTCGTCCGGGGTGAGGTTTGACTCAAAGGGGACCAGGAACCGGGTCCAGATCATGGGGTACTCGTCGGTGGCGCGGGCCCGCAGCAGCTGTTGGCAGGTATGGGTGTGGGCGTCCACCAGGCCGGGCATGGCCAGCTTGCCCTTGCCGGACACCAGCTGCGCGGGCTGGTATTTGGCCGCCATCTCGGCGGTGGGGCCGATCTCGGCGATCCGCTGGCCGACAATGGCGATGGCGCGGTCGTGCTCCACCCGGTAGTCGGGGGTCAGCAGTTCAGCTCCGGTGATCAGGATGTCGCAGTGCATGAAATTCCTCCTTCTTATCCCCGGGCGGTCTCCCGCCCGGACAGACGGCTCTCCCCGCTTGGGGCGGGCCGCACTTCCCACAAATGGTTCTTCCTCTCCCCGCTAGATGGCCTCGAAATCGGCCCGGGCGGCAGCTTTCACCGCGTCGGCCGCCAGCTGGCCATACCGGCCGGCGAAGGCCGCCAGGGCCCCCTGGCAGATGGCTTCGCTCTCGCCCGGCAGCAGCTGGGCAAAGGTCTCCCCCATGGCGTGCAGCAGGTGGGCGGTGTGGTAGAGGAAGTCCCGCTGGTTTTTCTCCCCCATGGCCGCCTTTTTGGCCGCAAAGGCAGCGGCGCTCTCCCCGTCGAAGGAGGCGCCGTTCCAGACAAAGTGGCAGCGCTCCGCCCCGGCGGAGAGGGTGCTGTGGATGTCCAGCACCAGGTCGGGGTTGAAGCCCTCCACCAGGCTCTTGTCCACGTCGAGGCAGTAGAGCTTGCCGTATTCCAGCAGCCCCAGCTCCTGCCAGCAGGCGCACCAGCCACAGGTGAGGCAGGCGGTGGCGTAGGGGGCAAGGCCCAGCAGCTCCTGCCGGTTTTTGCCCTCTCTGTCGGCCCACTCGCCGTAGAGCAGGTAGCTGGTCATGTTCAGGGGCTCCCCGTCCCGCTGGGCGCGGCGGGCCATCCGCCGGCCGCGCTGGCGGCCGTACCGGCGAACCCCTTCCCGCACCGCCTCCTCCCCCGCGGCGCCGCAGCGCTGCAGGGCCTCGCGGGCCAGGTAGGCAAACAGGGCGGCGTGATGTTCGATTTGAAATTCCACGGCAAACTCCCCTTTTCATCTGTTCTCACAAACCCAGTGTAGCGGATTGCCGCCGGTTTCGCAAGGCCGTCCCCCACCCTTTGGGCGACAAAAAAAGAGCGGTTTCCCGCCCTTTTTTCAGCACTATTTGGCAAACAAGAGGAAATAGGCCAGCACCACTGCGCCCAGAGCGATGCGGTACCACCCAAAGACCTTGAAGTCGTGTTTCTTGACGTAGTTCATCAAAAAGCCCACCGAGAGCATGGAGACCACAAAGGCCACCAGAGAGCCCACCGCCAGGATGGCCACCTCCATCCCAGTGAAGGAGAAGCCGAACTTCACCAGCTTGAGGAGGCTGGCCCCCGCCATGGCGGGGATGGCCATGAAGAAGGAGAACTCGGCAGCCACCGGGCGGGCACAGCCCACCACCAGCACCGCCCCCAGGATGGTGGCGCCGGAGCGGGAGGTACCGGGGATCAGCGCCAGCACCTGAAAACAGCCCATGATGAAGGCGTGCCTGTAGGTGAGCTGCCCGAGGTTCCTCACCCGGGGCTGGTAGCGGCGGTTGCGGTTTTCCATCCAGATGAAGAGGACGCCGTAGAGGATGAGGGTGATGGAGACGGTGATGTAGTTGTAAAAGAGGGCGTCGATCTGGTCGTTGAAGGGCAGGCCCACGATCAGGGCGGGGATGCTGGCCACCAGCACCTTGAACCAGAGCTGGAAGGTGTCCTTCTTGACGTGGGGCTGGCCCTTTTTGAAGGAGAAGGGCCAGAGCTTATTCCAGAACAGCACCACGATGGAGAGGATGGCCCCCAGCTGGATGACCACCAGGAACATCTCCTTGAACGCCGGCGTGATGTCCATGTGGATGAACTCGTCCGCCAGTATCATGTGGCCGGTGCTGGAGACCGGCAGCCACTCGGTCAGTCCCTCGATGATCCCCAAGATGATTGCTTTTAAAATGTCCCACATGGCAGGTGATCCCTCTCTTCGGTCGGTATTTTTGCCGGCTGGCCGCCGGCGCAATGCAAGTCTTAGTATACACCCTTTTGTCCCGCTGCGGGTGACAATTTTGCAAGAATCAGAAAAACTTCAGATTTCCCCCTCCCCCATCCCTATGGCGGCAGGGCGGGCAGTTATGCCGCTGCAAAGGGCGCGCCCCCGGAAAATCCGGGGGCGCGCCGGGGGCGATCGCCGCTAAAAGACCACGTAGAACAAAACCGCCATGAAGTGGAAAAAGGTGCCCAGCAGTACAAAGATGTGAAAGAGCTCGTGATGGCCGAAGCGAGGGCTGGGGTTGGGCCGCTTGAGGGCGTACATCACCGCCCCCACCGTGTAGCAGACCCCGCCGATGGCCAGCAGGGCGATCATCCCCCCGCCCATCCGGGAGAAGATGGAGAAGTCGAAGAGGATGGACCAGCCCATGACCAAATAGACCAGGGCGGACACCCAGTTGGGGGCGGTGATCCAGACCAGCTTGACGGCGATCCCCGCCAGGGCCACCCCCCAGAGGATGCCGATGAAGAGGGCCGCCCGCCCAAAGGGCTGAAAGCGGAAAAAGATGGGGGTGTAGGTGCCGGCAATGAGGACGTAGATCATCGAGTGGTCGAGCTTGCGCAGCCGCCGCACCCGCACCGGGTCGCCGTTGGAGTAGTGGTAGACGGTGGAGGCGGTGTAGAGGGCCAGCATGGAGAGACAGAACACCAGCGCCGGCAGGGCGTAGCGCAGGGGGGTGCGGTTGACCAGCGCCCCCACGGCGATGAGGATCGACCCCAAGCCGGCCAGGGCAATGCCGATAAAGTGGGTGTAGCTGTCCACCGGGTCCCGCGCTCTGCTGAAAAAAGATGGCATCGTATGTCCTCCTATAATATAGTTTCAAATACTACTTTATCTGTATTTAATATACCACGCATCCTATGCCGATACAAGTCGAGATATTGCTTTTTGCCCCCTGCTGTTGTAAACTAATTGTGACAAAATGAGTCTGTGAGGTGATACTGATGCCCGCCGTCGAAGAGCTGTACCGCAAGCTGACAAACACCGGGGAGCTGACCCTGGAGGAACTCCCCGACCTGGACCTCTACATGGATCAGGTGCTGACCCTCTTCTCCCGCCAGGGGGAGGAGCCCCTGCTGACCAAGACCATGATCAACAACTACCGCAAGGAAAACATCATCCGCCCCCTGGACGGGAAGCGCTACACCAAAAACCACATCGTACAGATGCTGCTCATCTACCACCTGAAGGGGATCCTCTCCATCGGGGAGATCGCCCAGGTGATGGAGGAGTGCTATGTCTCCCCCGGCTACGACAACGCCCTCACCCGGGTCTACCGCGAGTTTTTGGAGCAAAAGCCCCTGCTGGACGAGGCGGTGAAGGACTGCTTTGACCAGTTCCTGCCGGAGAGCGCCCTCTCCGACAGCACCGACCTGCTGGCGGCCCTGCTGGGCCTCTCTCGGGTGGCGCAGTACGCCGACAAAATGGCCAAGGCCCTGGTCGAGGCCCATTTCGGGCCGGAAAAGGGGGTGGAGAGATGAGCGGCGAAGCGATTTCCCCCCGCCAGATCCTGGACTACCTCTCCCTGGGGGAGAAGCTCAAGTGCGCCACCCGCCACTGCTTTACCACCAGCGGCCGGCAGGAGAGCGTGGCCGAGCACAGCTTTCAGCTGGGGCTCCTCTGCATGTTGCTCTGGGACAGCTGCCCCGGAGTGGAGATGGAGCGGGTGCTGCAGATGTGCATCCTCCACGACATGGGGGAGGCCTTTACCGGCGACATCCCCACCTTCCTCAAGACCGACGGCCAGCGGGCGGTGGAGGACGGCGCCGTGGACGCCATGGTGGACGCCCTGCCCCCCGCCCTGGGGGCGCGCTGGCGGGAACTCTACCGGGAGATGGAGCAGCAGTGCACCCCCGAGAGCCGCCTCTACAAAGGATTGGACAAAATCGAGGCCCTCATTCAGCACAACTTCTCAGACATCTCCACCTGGATCCCCCTGGAATACCAGCTCAACCTGCACTACGCCGACAAGGAGTGCGCCCCCTTCCCCGCCCTCACGGCCCTGCGGGAACTGGTGCGAGAGGAGACGGTGGCGAAGATCGAGGCCGAAAAGGCCCTGGACCCCGGCGTCGTCCGCTCGGTGTACGAGCGCTGATCCCGGACGCCCCGACAGAAAAAAGGAGCGGGCGCACCCTTCGTGGGTGCGCCCGCTCTTTTTCAAAGGCCAATCAGTGGTTCCAGTCGGCGTTCTTGCTGGCCAGGTGGGCCTGGTAGATCTCGTTGGCGATCTTCTGCCCGTTGGCGAGGATCTCTTTCTCCTCGGCGGTCTTGAGGAGGTGATCCCGCACCGTCCAGCGGCCGGCGATCATCACATCGCAGACGTCGTGCCGGTTGGCGTTGTAGACCAGGGTGGCCACTGGGTCGTCGAACATGGGGGTCAGGTTGGGGCTCTGCAGGTCGATGAGGATGATGTCGGCCTGTTTGCCCGCCTCCAGCGAGCCGATCTTGTCGTCGAGGCCCAGGGCCTCCGCCGGCTCGATGGTGGACTTGCGCAGCGCCTTTTTGGCGTTCATGTCGTGCACCGTGCAGCCGGCCATCCGGTCCATGGAGATGGCGGCGCGCATGTTGGTCCAGCAGTCCTGGGTGACCCAGTCGGTGCCCAGGATCAGGCGGACGCCCTCGTCAAACATCCGCTTGACCGGGGGCACGTGGCCCCGCTTGCCCAGCATCTCGGCGCAGTGGAGCATGGGGGTGCGGCTCTCGGCCAGCATCTTCACGTCGTCGTCGCTGATGTAGATGCAGTGGGCGCCCATCAGGTGCTCGCCCAGCAGGCCGCTCTCCTTGAGGTAGCCCAGGCAGCTGAAGCCGTAGGTCTCCTGCACGTACTTCGCCTCGCGGGGGGACTGGGAGATGTGGGTGTGAAAGCCCACCCCGTACTTCTCGCCCAGCTCGACGATCTGTTTGGCCAGCTCCAGCGAGACGGTGTCGGTGGCGTGGGGGCCGAAGCGGCAGGTGATGCGGCCGTCGTCCTTGCCGTTCCAGTCCTCGATCAGGCGGATGTTCTGCTCGACAAAGTCCTGCCCCATCTTGGGGTAGCGGGTGTAGTCGTCGTAGCGCAGGGCGGCAATGTCCACGTCGACGATGTTCTGGCTGACCACCGCCCGCATGCCAATGTCGTAAAAGGCCTGGGTGACCCGGTCCATGTAGTGGTAGATGTCGTTGGTGCAGGTGATGCCCGCCTTCATCTGCTCCACCGCGCCCAGAAGGGAGAGGTGGTAGGTGGTCTCGGGCGTCAGCTGGCCCTCCATGGGGAGGGAGAGGCCGTAAAAGCCGTTTTCCGGGTCCTCGGTGAGGGCCTTGAAGAGGCTGCCCGCCACGTGGGAGTGGGCGTCCACAATGCCGGGGAGAACGGCCTTGCCGGCTGCGTCGACCACGCAGTCGGCCTCGCCCTGGTAGTCCCCCGCGCCGATCTCGGTGATCTTGTTGCCCTCGATGACCAGGTAGCCCTTGTCCAGCACCCGGTCATCCCTGTCCACGGTGATGATCATGCCGTTTTGGATGACGGTTTTGCCCATTGAATAAAATCCCCCTTCTTGTCGTTTGCTGTCTCGATCCTGTACCAGTATCGCACAAAACGCGCCCCCTTTCAAGAGAGGGGAGCGCGTTTATACATCTGCCACAAAAGGGCGGATTTGTTTATGGACAGAGCGCTGAAAGGGCGGGGCGGCCCCCTCCGCCCGCTCCGGAGAAAGCCCTCTCTCGAGTGAGCGCAAAACCCGTCTGTCCGGCAATGTCGGTACCGGCCGCAGCGGCGCACCAGTTGCAAAGCCCCTTTGCGGCCGGGCACTCCACCCGTTTGCTCGGGAACTGTGGCCGGGACAGACGCAAACTTCTCTCCCCCCCTCACAGCGGGCCGAGATGTAAGACGGCCCGGACAGCCAACCGCCACAAACCAGCTGCACCCTTACAAAGAGCAGCTGCCCCTCCACCGGCCATATGATTTTGCAGAGCGGAGGTGACGGCGAGGCATCTCCCACAAACCGGCTGTGCCCCCCACGGGAGGCAGCCGCCCCTCGCCCGGTGTCCCAACAGATTCACAGAAGTAGACTGGAGGACAGAAAGGCATCCCCCCACCCAGCCCTTGTTCAAGCCCTTCTCCCCTTTTCAGTACACCCTTCCCTCCTACCAGCGCATCTCTTTTCCCACTCAGTGCACTCCCCTCCTACAGGGGAAGTGGAGGGGCGGCAAAGAACCCAGGGCCGAATCGGCAGAAAAAAGGCCGGACAGGCATCCCCGCCTGTCCGGCCTTTGCGGTATTCATTTGACTGGGTCAGTACTGCAGCGCCCGCTGGTAGTGGCTGTTGAGCTTGGCGGCGTAGCCGGAGTCGGCCGCCCAGGTGCCGGCCAGGTTCTCCCACAGCGGGGCCTTGCCCTTGGGGGAAATGTACTTGTACCGCGGGTCGACGCAGGCCTGGTTGAGGGGGGCGGCGGAGCCGTATCCCTTCAGGTGCTGAATGTTGGCCCGCGCCCCGATGCGGGGGCTGTCAAAGGAGAGGCCGGGCGCGCCGCCCCCGGTGGCCCCCAGGCCGCCGTAGTTGTTCTGGGTCCACTGCACGTCGCCGGTGAAGCGGAAGAACCCCGTCTCGTGGATGGCCTGGCAGAAGGCAATGTCCCCCCGCACCCCCTCGGCCCGCCCCTCGCTCAAAAAGTAGCTGGCCAGCTCTTTGACCGAGCAGTTGAGCTGGGGGGAGGGGTTGTTTGCCAGCACGTAGGCGACCAGCTGGTCGGCGGTGAGGGAGCTCTCGCCCATGATGCTCAGGCCGTAGATGCTCTGGGGAATCTGCTCTTCCGGCTCCGCCTCGGGCTGGGAAGTGCTGGAAGACGAAGAGCTGCCGCCCCCGGAGGAGGCGCTGCCGGAAGAGGAGCTGTCCCCCGACGGGGTGCTGGAGGAGGCGCTGGAGGAACTGCCGTCCACCGGGACGGTGGGCTCGGAGGAGGCGCTCCCCTGCCCGCCGGAATGGATGGGGGCGCTGGAACTGCCGCCGGGGGTGGGCTTGCTCACCTGGGTCTGGGTCAGGTGGGAGAGGTCGGTGTTCAAATCCACCGAGGCCAGGTCCCCGTTTTTGTAGAGTTTGGGCTGCACCGGGCTGGGGTTTTTCTGGGCCTGCTCCACATCCACCGTGGTCTCCTCCCCCTCTCTGACCTTGCGGCCCACCAGCACCAGCCGCTGGCCGTCGTAGTCGTAGAGGCAGGTGGAGAGGGTGACCAGGGTATCGCCGTACTGGGCGTCCACCGGGGTCTCGATCAGGGAGCGGCTGGTGATCTCCCCCACAAACTCGTCAAAGCCCTCCTCGGTGAGGAAGCTCAGGGAGTTGTAGTAGTCAAACACCTCGCCCTGGCTGGGTTCGGTGTTGGCGGTGAAGATGGCCAGCACCTTGTACTGGGACTTCTCGTAGACGGTGTCCATCTCAAAGACCGGGTTGGCCTTGTAGAACTCCAGATCCCGGAACTTGGTCAGGTCGCCGAACATCTGGCTGTCCTTCATGTTGTGGCCGTAGATGACCAGGTTTTCGGCGGGGTTTTGCAGGTCGTTGCGGTAGTCGAAAAAGAGGGTGCCGTACTTGGAGTACTCCTTGAAGAAGTCGTTTTTCAGGTAGAAGCTGTTGTCGGTGGTCTGGACGATGGGGTAGTCGATCTGGGTGTTGGGGATTTTGATCCAGCCCGCCACCTCCCTGTTTTTCAGGTAGAGGGCCTTGTAGTCGTCGAGATACCCCTCGGGCAGCTCCACGTCCACGTCGGCGCCGGAGGTGTAGAGGTCGGTGAGCTCACTGTTTTTGTTCTTGTTCTGCCACCCCTCGTAGAGGTACTGCCCCACCAGGGTCAGCGAGCCGATAAAGACGCAGAGGGCCAGATAAAAGGCCAGCACCCGCACCCCGTCCAGGGCCCGCACTGCCCGGTCGCCCCGGGTGTAGCTGGCGATTTTGTAGGAGGTGTAGGCCGACAGGTCCAGCCCCAGGGCCAGGCGGCGCACCAGATCGAGGGCGTGCATGCAGGCCAGGTGGCGGATCTTCTCGCGGGAGGTGTTGCCGTTTTTCAATTCCAGCTTGCGCACGTAGAGCTGTTTGCCAAAGGCGGCGGCTATGTAGACGGTGCCCACCGGGTTGCCCCGGTCGTCGCTGTCGGGGCCGGCCACCCCGGTGATCCCCACCCCGATGTCGCTGTGCCCCCGCCGGCGGGCCCCCAGGGCCATCCGGCAGGCCACCTGTTCGCTGACCGCCCCGTACTTTTTGAAGTAGCTGCGGCGGATGCCCAGGGTGTTTTGCTTGGCAAAGTCGGCATAGGTGGCGGCGCCAAAGCCAAAGACCGCCGAGGCGCCGGGGATTTCAGTGATCCGCTGGCTCATGAGGCCGCCGGTGCAGGACTCGGCGGTGGCCAGGGTGAGCTTTTTCTCCTTGAGGGCGGCCACCACCGCCTCCTGCATGCTCTCCACATCCTGGCCGTAGACCGCGTCGCCCAGGCGGGTCTTCATCTCCTCCACCACCCCGGCGCAGAGGGACTTGGCCTCCTCTTCGCTGGCAGCCTTGGCGGTGATGCGCACCTCCACCTCGCCCTCCTTGGCGTAGACGGCGGCGGTGGGGTTTTGCCCCTGCAACAGGTCGTCGATCTTGGTCTCCAAGAGGGACTCGCCGATGCCGAACTCCCGCAGGGTGGTGGACCAGATGGTGCAGCCGGTGACCGACTGCAGGTAGGGGACCACCCACTCCTCCACCATCGGCTCAAACTCCGAGGGGGGGCCGGGCAGCATCACGATGTACTGGTTGCCCTTGTGGATGGCGCAGCCCGGGGCCGAGCCGTGGTGGTTTTCAAAGATCTCCGCCCCCTTGGGGACCAGGGCCTGTTTGACGTTGTTCTCGGTCATATGGGCGCAGAGGTGGGCGTAGTACTCCTTGATC
Source organism: Bittarella sp. HCP28S3_D9 (assembly GCF_052065655.1). NCBI lineage: Bacteria > Bacillati > Bacillota > Clostridia > Eubacteriales > Oscillospiraceae > Bittarella (ex Durand et al. 2017) > Bittarella sp. HCP28S3_D9. The sequence goes on from NZ_JBQHTP010000029.1 coordinate 10,163, forward strand.
TTGTCCAGGGAGGGCTGGTGGATCTCCATCTCCAGCCCCAGGGCGCTGCAGATGGTCTCCTTGGTGAGGTCGTCCTTGGTGGGGCCCAGTCCGCCGATGAAGAGGATCAACTCGCTGCGGGAGAGGGCCTGTTTGAGCGCCTCCAGCAGCCGGGCGCCATTGTCCCCCACCACGCTCTGGTAGTACATGTCGATGCCCAGCTTGGCCAGCTGGCGGGAGAGGTAGCGGGCGTTGGTGTTGACGATGTCGCCCAGCAGCAGCTCGGTGCCGACGCAGATGATTTCCGCTTTCACGTGTGGTTTCCCCCTTTTTCTCTCTCGGTGTCCCTACCGCAGGATGGCCACCAGTTTTTCGGTGCCGGAGACGGCCTCCTCGATGAGGGGCTCCAGATCCAGCTTCTCCTCTTCCCGGATGATCTGTTCCAGCACCGGCCGGGTCTTGGGGTGCCGGGGGGTAAAGACGGTGCAGCAGTCCTCATAGGGGAGGATGGAGGTCTCGAAGGTGTCGATCTTGCGGGCGATGTCCACGATCTCCAACTTGTCCATCCCGATGAGGGGGCGCAGGACCGGCAGTTCGCTGGCCGCGTCGGTGCAGCCGATAGCCTGCATGGTCTGGCTGGCCACCTGGGCCAGGCTCTCCCCGGTGATGATGGCCCCGCAGCCCCGGGCCTTTGCCACCCGGTTGGCCACCATCATCATCACCCGCCGCATGATGACGGTGAAGTACTCCTCCTTGCAACCGCGCTTGATCTCCTCCTGAATGCGGGTGAAGGGGACCACGTGCACCTCAAAGGTGTTGCAGTACTCGGTCATCTTGTCGGCCAGGGTCAGCACCTTCAGCTTGGCCCGCTCGCTGGTGTAGGGGGGGCTCTCAAAGTGGATGCAGCACAGCTGCACCCCCCGCTTGGCCATCATGTAGCCGGCCACCGGGGAGTCGATGCCGCCCGAGAGCATCAGCATCCCCATCCCCGAGGAGCCCACCGGCATCCCCCCGGCAGCCTTGTGGGCCACCCCGTGAACATAGGCGCCGAAGTCGCGCACCTCCACCACCACCCGGTACTCGGGGTCGTGCAGGTCCACCGACAGGTTGTCAAAGCGCTCCAGCAGCAGGCCGCCGATCTCCTCGCAGATCTGGGGGGTCTTGAGGGGGAAGGTCTTGTCCGAGCGCTTGGCCTCCACCTTGAAGGTGGAGACCAGGGGCAGGCTGTCGGCCAGGTATTCCAGCGCCACCCGGGCGATGTCCCCCATCTCCTTTTGGGCGACGGCGGCCCGGGTGATGGTGGAGATGCCGAAGACATGGCTCAGCCGCTCCTCCACCAGGTCCAGGTCGCACTCCTCCAGCAGCTCCACCACGATGGTGGACTGGGCGGCCCGGGTCTCAAAGCGCCCCAGCAGCCGCAGCCGGTGGCGGACGTTTTTCAGGAGGACCGATTCAAAGCTCTGCTTGTTGAGGCCCTTGAGGGCGATCTCCCCGTACTTTAACAAAATGATCTCTTTCAAACCCTATCTTCTCCCAACCAGGCTCTGCCGGGCCGCTTCGAGCCCGGCGCAGAGCGCGTCGATGTCTTCTTCTGTGTTCCCCGCATCCATGCTCACCCGCAGGGCGCTGTCCCCCCGGGGACCCGAGAGGCCGATGCTCGCCAGCACATGGCTGGGGCCGCCCTTGGCGCAGGCCGACCCGCTGGACACATAGACCCCCCGCTCGGCCAGGAAGTGCAGCAGGGTCTCGCTGCGAAAGCCCGGAATCGAGAGGTTGACGATGTAGGGCAGGGCGTCCTGCGGGGAGTTGATCTGCACCCCGCCGTCCGCCGCGGCCCAGGCCAGCAGCCGGTCCCGCAGGGCGGTGACCCGCTCCATATTCCGGGTGCGGTCCTTCGCGCAGCGCTTTGCCGCCAGGGCCAGGGCGGCGGCAAAGGCCACGTTCTCGGTCCCCGGGCGCAGCCCCCGCTGCTGTTTGCCGCCCCGCACCAGGGGGGGCAGGTGCACCCCCTTTTTGACGTAGAGGGCGCCCACCCCTTTGGGGGCGTGGATCTTGTGGCCGGTGAAGGTGAAGAGGTCCACCCCCCAGGCCTTTAGGTTGATGGGCAGCTTGCCGAAGGCCTGCACCCCGTCGCAGTGGACCAGGGCCTTGGGGGCCTTCTTTTTGATGGCGGCGGTCAGGGCCTGGATGGGCAGGACGGTGCCGATCTCGTTGTTGACCGCCATCAGGCTGACCAGGGCTGTGTTCTCGTCCACCCGCTCCAGCACGTCGGCCGGGCGGATGTGCCCCTCGCCGTCGGGGGCGACAAAGACCGCCTGGGCCCCCTGGCGCTCGGCCAGGTACTGCACCGGCTCCAGTACCGAGGAGTGCTCAAAGGCGGTGGTGACGACCCCGGTCGCCCGCCGGCGGCGGCTCTCGTACCCCGAGAGGATGGCCCAGTTGTTGGCCTCGGTGCCGCCGGAGGTGAAGTAGAGCTCCTCCGGCGCGCAGTTCAAGATGCGGGCCAGGTCGGCGGCGGCCGACTTCATGAGCAGCTCCGCCTCCAGCCCCTTGGAGTGGAGGGAGGAGGGGTTCCCATACCGCTCCACCAGCACCTCCCGCACCAGGTCGGCCACCTCGGGCCAGACCTGGGTGGTGGCGCTGTTGTCCAAATAGTGTTCTCTCGGCACAGCCGCATCGCCCTCCTCACCAATTCCCTTTGCCGCCGCTCGCTGCCGGCAGCCGTCAGATGGTTTTAGTATACTCTATTTTCGCCGGTTTCGCAAACCCCGGCGGGCGGTCTCTCCCCTCTGCCGGCGGCTGCCAAAAAGCGCCGCCCGGTCCGCCAAACCGCCTTGCGGGAAACGCTTTTATGTGGTAGCATGAAAATAAGATATTTGCGCGACCCCGGCACAAAGGGACGCCCGCAATCAGCAGCAAGGAAAAAAGAAATTCTATGAAAAAATATAAAATCGCATCGCTCCTCATGCTGATCCACGGACTTTTTATGGAAATCGGGGGATGCCTCTCTCTGATCCCCATTCTTGTTCTGGGAAATGGCCAATGGGATATCAGTCAACCGTTCTCGTTTGTTGTCCCGTATTTCAAAGACAATATGTATTTAATGCTTGTCGCGGGGGCGCTTTACGGGGCGGTGAGGGTTATCGGCGCCGTCGGTTTGTGGAAAAACCGACTGTGGGGACTGGTTTTGTCAGTCATAAACTGCGTTGTCACAATGGCTTTGATGATGTTCATGTTGCCGGCGGGGATACTGGACGGGATCCTCGCTTGCAGCGCTTTGATTTTAATGCTGACACAGTATTTCGGGAACAAAAAAATCGTTGAAGAATAGGCTTCTCCCCGGCCGGGCCAACAGCGCTCGCCTTTCTCCGGACAACGACCCCTCCGGATGTCAGGGCGCAGGCCCCACCGGCGGATGATGACAGAGGGCCCGGCGCAGAGATCTCTCTGCGCCGGGCCCTCCTTTTTCGCACAGGCGGCCGCTACTCCCCCGCCCCTTCGCGCTGGTAGGGCGCAAAGAGGTAGAAGATCTCCTGCGGGCAGCTGCCCACCAGGCGGATGCCGTCGGCCAGGTATTCGCTCTGGCGAAGCTGCCCCTTTTCCCGCAGAGTGTTTTCCAACACCGCCTGGGAGAAGGGCAGCAGACAGTCCACCGGCAGGTAGTCGGCCAGCAGCAACTCGGCGATCTTTTGCAGCAGGCCGTCCAGGTTGTAGCCGGTCCTGGCGCTGACAAAGACCGCCCCCTCCCGGCTGATGCCGGCCGGGAGAGATTCTATACATTTTGTGTTGTCGCACTTATTAAATACAGTTAGTATTGGCGTCTCGCCGATTTCCAGGCTCTCCAGCGTCTCGCGGGTGGTGGCCAACTGCAGTTCCAGGTTGTCCGCCTGCAGGTCGCAGACCTGCAAAATCAAGTCGGCGTAGGCGCTCTCCTTTAAGGTAGAGCGGAAGGCCTGCACCAGGTGGTGGGGCAGCCGGGAGACAAAGCCCACCGTGTCCACCAGCAGGGCAGTGGTCCCATCGGGGAGGGGCAGCTTGCGGGCGGTGGGATCCAGGGTGGCAAAGAGCTTGTTCTCCACCAGCACCTCGGCGCCGGTGAGGGCATTGAGAAGGGTGGACTTGCCCACGTTGGTGTAGCCCACCAGGGCCACCGTCTTGATCCCGCTCTTCTGGCGGGTGCGGTGGGTGGTCTGGTGCTGGGCCTCGATTTGGCGCAGGTCCTGCTGCAGGTACTTGATCCGCCGCATGATGTGGCGGCGGTCGGTCTCCAGCTTGCTCTCGCCGGGGCCGCGGGTGCCGATGCCGGCGCCCAGTCGGCTCATGGCGACGCCGGCCCCCGCCAGCCGGGGCAGCCGGTAGCGCTGCTGGGCCAGCTCGACCTGCACCGCCCCCTCCCGGGTGCGGGCGTTGCGGGCGAAGATGTCCAAAATCAGCATGGTGCGGTCCACCGGGGCCAGCCCCGCCACCTGCTCGATGTTGCGAATTTGCATGGGGGACAGCTCGTCGTCAAAGAGGAGGACGTCGATCTCCTCGTCCTGGCAGAGCTGGGCGATCTCCCGCAGCTTGCCGGGGCCCACAAAGGTGGCGTTGTCGGGGGTGTCCTTCTTCTGCACCGCGGTGCAGATCACCTCGATGCCGGCGGTGTCGGCCAGCTGGGCCAGTTCGTGGAGGGACGCCTCCGCGTCGTAGGCGCCGGTGTCCAGGGCCACGGCCAGGGCGCGGGGGCGGGTTTCTTCGGTCTCGTACATGTGCTCTCCTTACTGTGGTAGTCGCCGCCGCCTAGCCCCGCAGAAAGTCGAGGGCGTAGCGGCTGGTGGCCTCGACCCCCATGAGCAGGCAGTCGGGGTCCACCTCAAAGCGGGGGTGGTGGTGGTCGGCGGTGTAGCCGGCCTCTTCGTTTTTGCAGCCCAAAAAGGCAAAGACCCCAGGGCAGTGGCGGGTGTAGATGGCAAAGGTCTCCGAGGCGTACCAGGGGTCGGTGTCCTGCAGGGCCTCGGCCCCCAACTGGTCGCTCAGGGCCCTGGTGGCCAGGGCCGAGCAGGCGGGGTCGGTCTCGGCGATGTTCTCGCCGAAGATGTAGCCAAAGCGCTCGACCTCGCAGCCAAAGACCTTGGCGGTGTCCTCGGTGACCTGCTTGATGATCTCCTGGCAGCGGCGGCCGGTCTCCACCTCAAAGTAGCGGATGCTGCCCCAGAACTCGCAGGTCTCGGGGATGATGTTGGGCTTGGTGCCCGACTGGATGATGCCGATGGACAGGGGCACCACCTTGGTCACGTCCCGCATGTTGACCCAGGCGCTCTGCAGGTTTTGCAGGATGGCGGAGGTGACGAAGATGGGGTTTTTGCAGAGGTCGGGGCGGGAGCTGTGTCCCCCCTTGCCGTGCACCTTGAAGGCAAACTGGCCAAAGCCCGCCATCCGCTGGCCGGGGGTGACGCTGATCTTGCCGGTCTCCAGCTTGGCGTAGACGTGGATGGCCCAGGCCCCGTCTAAGTGGATGTCGGCGAAGTAGGCCTCCATCTCGTCGCAGACGCCGCCGTTCTCCTCCGCCTCTTCAAAGACAATATAGAGTTTGCCCGACAGCTCCTCCTCCATTCCCTTGAGGACCCGGCAGGCCCCCAGCAGCATGGCGGTGTGGGCGTCGTGGCCGCAGGCGTGGCAGACGCCGGGATTTTCCGACACCGCCGCCTTGGGCCGGCGGTCGTTCTGGGGCTCCTCGTCCAGGGGCAGGGCGTCCATGTCGGCCCGCAGCAGCAGGGTCTTGCCCGGGCGGCCGGTGTCCCAAAAGGCGACGATGGAGTGCGTCCCCACCCGCTCCCAGGCAAAGCCCAGCCGCTCCAGCTCGGCCTGGACAAAGCGCGCGGTGCGCTCGGTCTTCATGCTCAACTCCGGGTGGCGGTGCAGGTCCAAAAAGGTCTCTTTGACAAAGGGAAGGTTCTCCTCGGCCAGGGTCTTGACAGCGGTTTTCAGCTCCATGAGCGGCCTCCTTTTTTATACATTCCGTTATATTTTAACTCGATTATACTTTTTTTAGCAGATGTAGTCCAACACGTCGACCACCTGGCCCCCCCGCAGGTAGATGCGCTGGACCCGGCGGCCCAGGATACAGGTCAGCTCGTAGGGGATAGTGCCGCAAGTCTCGGCCAATTGGGCGGCGGTGAGGCCGTCCTCCTCGGCGCCAAACAAAATGGCCTCGTCCCCTCGGCAGACGCCGGGGATGTGGGAGACGTCGACCATCATCTGGTCCATGCAGACCCGGCCCAACACCGGCGCGACCTGGCCGTGAAGGACCACCGACCCCTTGGAGGAGAGGGCCCGCTGGTAGCCGTCGGCATACCCCACCGCCAGGGTGGCGATGCGGGTGGGCCGCTGGGTCTCATAGGTGTTGCCGTAGCTGACAAACTCCCCCGGGGCCACTGTCTTCACCAGGGTCACCACCGTTTTCAGGCGCATGGCCGGGCGCAGGGGGATGCGCTCGTTCTTGCAGGGGGCGATGCCGTAGAGGATGATGCCGGGGCGCACCATGTCCAGGTGGAACGCCGGCCAGTTGAGGGTGCCCGCCGAGTTGCAGCAATGGCGCAGGGGGAAGGTGACCCCCCGCCCTTCCAGGGCTTCGACCACCTCCATAAAGCGGCGGTACTGCAGCCGGGTGTGCTCCTCCGAGGCCGCCCCCTCCTCGTCCGCCACCGAAAAGTGGGTGAAGATCCCCTCCGCCCGCAGGTGGGGCAGGGCGGTGACCTGGGCGATCTCCTCCACCGCCTGGGGGCCAAAAAAGCCCAGGCGGCTCATCCCCGAATCCACCTTTACGTGGATGTCCAGCCGCTCCTCCCCGCCGGCCAGGGCCTGCTCCAGTTCCCTGGCGTAGTCCAGGGAGAAGACCGTCTGGGCGATGCGGTGGCGCACCAGGTCGCCCACGCACTCCACTGGGGTGAAGCCCAAAATCAGGATGGGGCGGTGGATCCCCCCCTCCCGCAGGGAGATGGCCTCGGTCAGGGTGGAGACGGCGAACCAGTCGGCCCCCTGGGATTGCAGGGCGGCGGCCGTCTCCGCGTCGCCGTGGCCGTAGGCGTCGGCCTTGACCACCGCCATCAGCTTGGTCTGGGGCCCCAGCAGGGACCGGATGGCGCGGTAGTTTTCTTCGATGGCATCCAGGTCGATTTCGGCCCAGGTGCGCTTGATCTGTCTCTTCACAGCATCTTCTCCCATCACACAGCCGTCTAGCAGGCAAAACGCTTGCAAGCCGCTTTTATTATAGCCCCTTTGCCCCGGTTCGTAAAGGCGAAAAAGCGCGGCAAAAAGGGCCGCCCGGCCCCGCGGCGGCAGGGAGCGGGCGGCCCGTTCAAGACCTGGTGTCACCCCTCCAGCGCGCCGGAGAGGGTGCGGGGGTAGATGTCGGGCGAGCTGTCGTAATAGTGCAGCCCCTCCAGTTCCAGCGGCAGCTGCCGCCGGAAGGCATGGGCGTTTCGCCCCAGCCCCAGCCGTTCGGCCGCCGCGTCCCGGGCGTCGCGCTGGGCCCGGGTGGAGGACTTTTTGCTGGGGTAGCCGTAGTCCACCTCTGCCTGCAGCTCGTAAAAGAGCTGCAATCTGCCGTCCCTGTTCCAAAAATCCACCGTCATCTCCCCCGTCTGCTCAAACCGAAGCTGACCCGACAGCCGGTAGCTGGGCTTTTCGTCGGTCACGACAAAGTGTTCGCCCGATCGGCAGGAGTGGACCAGCACCGGGATCTCCATCTCCACCGCCAGGTAGGTGGGGTCGGCCACGTCCCGGGCGGCGATCACCTTCCAGAGAAAGACCCCCTCCTCCTTGCAGGTGGACTGGTGGCGGAAAATGGCCTCGGGCGGCAGGGCCAGCTCCTGTCTCGGCTCCTCCACCCGCAGGTAGGGCGGCGCAGAGGAGACCGGGGTCACCCCCTCCTCTCCCCCTGTGTCCCCGCTGCAGCCGGTCAGGGCGGCCGCCATCCCCACTGCCAACAAAAAGATGGGCCAACGCATCCGTTTCACCGCTGTCTTTCTTCCCTCTGGACAGGGCGGCCATACACTGCCGCGCATTATACCTTTTTATACATAGTATAGCGCATTGTGCAGTGCATGCCTAGTGTCAAAATGGGCAAAGAGGGGCGCAAAAAACAGGCAGCTTGCACAGGGCGGGCAGGCCCTCTCAGTCGTAGCTGTTTTGGTAGATGTCCCAAAAGCTGGTGAGCATCCGCCCCTGAGCGGCGACCCGCTCCTCCCCGGTGTCGATCTGCCAGCCATAGGTGCCGTAGCTCTGCAGGGTGAAGCGGGAGAGGGGGAGCAGGCGGTACTCCTTGCGGAGGTAGGCCGCCGCGTCGCTGCAGTCGGAGGAGACCTTTTTCAGGGCGGCGGAGGGGTTTTGAAAGACCGGCCGCCCCCGCCCGTCAAGTCCCATGGCATAGGCCGAGTGGGCGGGAAAGCGCTTCTCCCACTGGCTGGTGTCCCCCGCGCTCCAACTTGCCGGCGGGGAGAAGTAGTGGAGCGCCTGGGGGTAGGGGGCCACACAGGTGCGGTAGAACAAAACGGCCAGGCAGAGGGCGGCGAGCAAGAGCAGGCCGCTGGCCAGCAGCAGCGCCCGGCGCTGGCGGCGGCGGCGGGCCAGCTCCCGCCGGGAGAGGGCGAGGGCGCTCTCCACCGCCTCCTCCACCTCGGGGGCGGGGTACTCCCGCCGCGCCCCCTGCAGCAGTTCGGCCACCGACACCCCCAGCTGCTCCGCCAGGGGTTCCAGCAGGGCCACGTCGGGCAGGCTCAGCCCCCGCTCCCACTTGGAGACCGCCTTGTCGGTGACCCCCACCCGCTCGCCCAGCTGCCGCTGGGTGAGGTCTGCCTCCCGTCGGCACTGCGCCACAAACTGACCAAAGCGCACACTGTCCATCTTCTCCGCTCCTCTCTTTTCCCCCACCATAGCACAGGCAGGGGCAAACTGGCAATCGACTGGCAGTCGAGGGGGCCGGGCAGCCCCCCTGACGCCCAAAAAGGGCAAAAAAAGAGGCGCCGCCCAGCGGGCAGCGCCTCTTTTGGCAGTCAAAAATCAGTCGGCCAGGATGCGGGTGATGGCCCCGGTGGGGCACTCGCCGATGCACTTGCCGCAGTCGATGCAGACGGCGGGGTCCACCACCGCCAGGTTCTCCTCCATGTGGATGGCCTCCACCGGGCAGATGCGGGCGCACTTTTGGCAGCCGATGCAGCCCACGTCACAGCCCTTGCGGGTGACGCCGCCCTTCTGGTGGTTGCGGCAGAGGACGTAGGCCGAGGCCTTGGAGTCGTCCACCAGCTGGAGCAGGTGGTTGGGGCAGCGCTTGACGCAGGCCCCGCAGCCGGTGCAGAGCTCCCGATCCACCACCGCGACCCCGTCCTGCACCGAGATGGCGCCGAACATGCAGGCGGAGACACAGTCCCCGTGGCCCAGGCAGCCGTCGGGGCAGACCCAGTCACCGGCAAAAAAGCGGTTGGCCGCGTGGCAGGTGGAGATGCCCTGATAGGCCATCTTGGTGCGGGTGTGCTGGGAATTGCCCCGGCAGGCGACAACCGCCACCCGCTTGGCCACCGCGCCGGAGGAGCGGCCGGTGATCCCGGCGATCTCCTCGGCGGTCTTGGCCCCGCCGGGCACGCAGAGGTTGCCCTCGGCCTGGCCGGCGGCCACTGCCTTGGCGTACTCGTCGCAGCCGGCATAGCCGCAGGCGCCGCAGTTGGCCCCCGGCAGGGCCTCGCGGACGCGCTCCACCGTCTCGTCGGTCTTGACCTCCATGATTTTGGAGAAGGCCACCAGGATGATGGCGGCGGCCAGCCCCAGGCCGGTGACCACCATGACCCCGTTGAGCAGGATATTCATTCTCTCAGCCCCCCTTACTTAAACATGTTCTCCGCCAGACCGGCGAAGCCCATGAAGGACAGGGAGACCAGCGAGGCGGCCACCAGGGTGATGGGAAGGCCCCGGAAGGCCTTGGGGACGTCGCAGCTCTCCAGTTTGCGGCGGACCCCGGCGAAGAGCACCAGGGCCAGCATAAAGCCGACGCCCGCGCCGATGCCGTTGACCACCGACTCCCAAAAGCCGTACTTGTTGTCCACGTTGAGCATGGTCACCCCCAGCACCGCGCAGTTGGTGGTGATGAGGGGCAGGTAGATGCCCAGGGCCTTGTGCAGGCTGGGGATATAGCGCTTGAGGATGATTTCCACCAGCTGCACTAGGGCGGCGATGACCAGGATGAACACCAGGGTGTTCATGTACTCCAGGTTTATCTCCTCCAGCAGGTAGTGCTGGATGGGCCAGGTGGCCGCCGAGGCCAGGCCCATGACGAAGATGACGGCGCCGCTCATCCCCAGGGCGGAATCCATCTTTTTGGAGACCCCCAGGAAGGGGCAGCAGCCCAGGAATTTGGAGAGGACGAAGTTGTCCACCAGGATGGCGCTGACCAAAATGACAAAGATCTGTTTCATCAGTTCTCGCCCTCCTCTCTCTTCTCGATCTCACCGCAGATCTCCTTGTTGGCGCAGCCCGCACAGCCGGCGCAGCCATCCATCTTGCCCACGGCGGGCTTGCCGGTCTTCTTCTCGGTGATCTTGTTGGCCAGGGCCATCAGGCAGCCGAAGAGGAAGAAGCCGCCCGGGGCCAGTTTCATGATCCCCATGGGGGTGATGAGGTCGGCGGTGAGGGCGATGCCAAACCAGGTGCCGCTGCCGATGATCTCGCGGATGGAGCCCATGATCACCAGCACCACCGTAAAGCCGACGCCCATTCCCAGGCCGTCGAGGACCGAGTCCAGCGGCCCGTGTTTCGAGGCGAACATCTCGGCCCGGCCGAGGATGATGCAGTTGACCACGATCAGCGGCAGGAAGATGCCCAGCGCCTTGTCCAAATCGGGGGCGAAGGCCTTGACGATCAGCTGCACCATGGTCACGAAACCGGCGATCACGGTGATGTAGGCGGGGATGCGCACCTGTTTGGGGATGAAGTTGCGCAGCAGGGAGATGACCAGGTTGGAGCCGATGAGGACCACGGTGGCGGCAATGCCCATCCCCAGGCCGTTGACGGCCAGGGTGGTGACGGCCATGGTCGGACAGGTGCCCAGCACCAGCCGCAACACCGGGTTTTCTTTTAAGAGGCCGTTGGTGAGGTTTTTCAGGTGGCCTCCCTTTTTCTGTTCTGCCATCAGTTTGCCCCTCCTTTCACCATCTCATAGACGCTCAGGGCGTTTTGCACGCTGTCGCGCACCGCGGTGGAGGAGAAGGTGGCCCCGGTGAGGGTGGCCACATCGGCCACGCTCCCCTGTTTGCCGGAGAACTTGCCCCAGAAGCTCTCCTCCTCGACCCGCTTGCCAAGGCCCGGGGTCTCTTCGTTGTCCATCACCTTGATGCGGGTGATGGCGCCGTCGGCGCCGATGCCCACCATCACCGGCACCTGGCCGGCGTAGCCCTTCTGGGAGGCGGAGATCACAAAGCCCGCGTCGCCGGCGCTGTACACCTCGGTGACGCCCAGGGCCTCCATCTCGGGGGTGAGCTCGACCTTTTCAAAGTCGGCCGCGCCGGGCAGGACTTCCCGGCGGCCGGCGTTGGCCACCGCGTCCAAGTTGTCCTGGATCTTCTTTTCGGTCAGCATGTTGACCCCGCCCAGGGCCAGGGAGACCACCAGACAGATGATGGTCAGGGAGAGGATCGGCCAGGCGATCTCTCGAAAGGTGTTTTTCTTTGCCATTCCTACTTGCCACCTCCAAACACTCTGTGCCGGGTCAGCCGGTCGATCTGGGGGGAGAGGATGTTCATCAAGATGATGGAGTAGCTGACCCCCTCGGCGCTGGAGCCGAACAGGCGGATGAGCACGGTGATCAGCCCGCAGCCGATGCCGAAGATCAGCTTGCCCCCGTTGGTCATGGGGCTGGTGGAGTAGTCGGTGGCCATGAAGATGGCCCCCAACATCACCCCGCCGGAGAGGATCTGCTGCAGGGGGTTGGCCCCGGCCACAGCGGTGAGGGCGAAGACGGTGCCGATGAAGCTCAAGGGGATGATGGGGTTGATGACCCGGCGGACCACCAGGTAGATCCCGCCGACGATCAGCGCCAGGGCGCAGGTCTCCCCCAACACGCCGGGCTGGTTGCCCAAAAAGAGGTTCCAGTTGCTGGGCAGCTTCTCCCAGGTGCCGTTTGCAAACATGTTCTTGATGGCCACCAGGGGGGTGGCGCTGGCCATGGTCTGCACCCCGGCCTTAAAGTAGAAGGCGTTGGGGTAGGCGGTCATGGCCGAGGTGAAGGAGAGGGCCAGCACGATCCGCCCGCCGATGGCCGGGTTGACAAAGTTCTGCCCCAGGCCGCCGAAGAGCTGCTTGACCACGACGATGGCCACAAAGCAGCCGATGACCGCCATCCAGATGGGGAGGGTGGCCGGCAGGTTGAAGGCCAGCAGGATGCCGGTGATGACGGCGGTGAAGTCCCCCACCGTCTGCTGTTTTTTCATCAGCAGGTTCCAGAGATACTCAAAGCCCACGCAGGAGACGATGCAGACCGCGATCAGGATCAGCGCCTTGGTGCCAAAGAGGATGCCGGAGGCGACGATTGCCGGGATCAGGGCGATGACCACGTCCCGCATCACCGAGGAGGTGGTGCGCTTGTCCCGCAGGTGGGGCGATGAGGAAACGATGAGTTTGTTTTCGATTGTTTGGGTGTTCAAGTTGTCTCCTCCCCCTCTCTATTTCTTCTTTTTGCCGACTTTTTTGTCGGCGCGGTAGTCGCGCAGGTTGGCCTTGGCCTCCCGCATGGCCTGGGTCACCGGGCGCTTGGAGGGGCAGACAAAGGAGCAACAGCCGCACTCTATGCAGGCGTCCACCTGCAGCCGGGCCACCTCTTCCATGTCGTTTACCTTGTTGGCCTCGTGGATCTGCGGGGGCATCAATCTCATGGGACAGGCGTCGGCGCATCGGCCGCACTTCATGCAGGCCAACACCGCCTGGCTCTTGACGTACTTGTCCCCAAAAAAGAGGAGGCCGTTGGTGTTTTTGGCCACGTTGTAGGCGTCGGTGTAGACGCACATCCCCATCATCGGGCCGCCCAGCAAAATCTTTTTGGGCTCCTCGACATAGCCGCCGCAGAAGGCCGCCACGTCGGCGATGGAGGCGCCCACCGGCGCCAGCACGTTTTTGGGGGTCTTGATGCAGTCGCCGTCCACGGTGATCCGCTTCTCCACCAGGGGCATGCCGGTCCTCAAGTAGCGGGCGATAAAGGCCACGGTGGAGATGTTGAGCACCACCACCCCCACGTCGGCCGGCAGCTTGCCCTTGGGGATGACCCGGCCGGTGAGCTCGTTGACGATCACCTTCTCCGCCCCCTGGGGGTAGCGGGTGACCAGGGTGCGCACCTGGATGCGCTCGTCCCCCTCGGCCTTCTGGGTCAGGGCGGCGATGGCCTCGGGCTTGTTGCTCTCGATGCCGATGAGGGCGGTGCGGATGCCCAGGTACTTCTGCACCAGCCGCATCCCCTCCAGCACGTCGTCGCCATTTTCCAGGCACTCGCGGTAGTCGGCGGTGAGGAAGGGCTCGCACTCGGCCCCGTTGACGATCAGGGTGTCGATGGCCTCGGGGTTCGGGGGAGCGAGCTTGACATAGGTGGGGAAACCCGCGCCCCCCAGGCCGATGAGGCCCGACTCCCGCACGGCGGCCAAAAAGCTCTCCCGGTCATGCACCTCCGGGGGGGCGATGGCGGGGTCCGGGGTCTGGGCCCCGTCGGCCTGGATCACCACCGCCTTGGCGCGGATGGAGTTGGGCAGGATGAACTCCTCAACGGCGCTCACCTTGCCCGAGACGCTGGCGTGGACGACCGAGGCCAGTCCCCCCTCTGTCCGCCCGATGACGGTGCCCACAAACACCTCCTGCCCCGGCTTGACCGTGGGTTCACAGGGCTTGCCCACGTGCTGCGCCAGGTGGATGCGGACGGTTTTGGGGACCGGCATTGCCTCGGTGGCGCACCCGCTGGTGTTCTTGAAGTGCCCCGGCAAAACGCCGCCCCTGGTTTTTTTGAACGCGTTCTTACCAAACGAAAACACAGATTGTACCCTCCCGTACTGACCGCGTCGGCGCGCGCAGACCCGGCGCAAAGAGCGCCGGCGGACTGCGCGCAAAAAGGGGGCAAAGCCCCATTCCCCGCCGGTTTCACGGTTTATTTACAATTGAGTATTATAGCATCTCCCCGCGCCGCTGTACACCAATTTGCTGTCGAATTGGGAAAACCACGAAAAGTGCAAAGGCTTTCTGTGCAATTTGTAGCAGGTGCACAGAACTCTTGTTAAAAGTTTGTCGGAGTGCATAATTTTTTCCTATCCATAAAAGAGGGATGGGTGGTCGCCCTCCCCCAACCCGGGCAGCGTCCCCCCAGAGAGGAGGGGGGGGGGGGGGGGGGGGGGGGGGGGGGGGGGGGGGGGGGGGGGGGGGGGGGGGGGGGGGGGGGGGGGGGGGGGGGGGGGGGGGCGGGGGCGGGGG
>NZ_JBQHTP010000030.1:0-22237 GCF_052065655.1 Bittarella sp. HCP28S3_D9
GTTGTATCCGCGGAGCAGCGCCTTCCACGCCGGGGTTCCCTCCGCCAGACCGCCGCCCTGATACCGCGCCGCAACGTTCGTGAACGTCTTGTCGCGCAGCATCGCCCGGCGCTTCTCCGGGTCGCGGAGGACCTGCGGGGCGACGCGATACCCACCCGAGTTCAGGGCGTTGAGGTTATCCACGCCGATGTTCCGAACGGCCTTAGCGTTGAGGACGTACTCGTGGTTCGACAGCAGCGCGGGGATCTTGTCGTCCTTCGGCCCACCCGGGCCGCGCACCGCACCGCCCATGGCGAACCGTACGGGGTACGGGGCCATCTTCTGTGTCCCGAGCAACTCGGACGCGGAGTTCCACATCCCGACGATGCCGTCGTTAAACACCGACTGGATCGCGAAGCGGACGGGGCGGGCGGTGGCTTCACGCACCTGATTCCACTGCTGCGCGATGTTGCCAGCAGCCCACCCGAACGTGTTCGCCGTGTACGTCAGCGCCCCGCGGATACCAGCCATAGCGGGGTTCACGCCCGTGTTGAGAACATTCCACGCGGTGTTCGCGATGCTGAACAACGCGGGGTTCACGACGCCGTAAGCATTCCACGACGTGTTAGCGCCAGTAGCGTTCGACGCGGCCTGCATCCCCAGCATCGCCGGGGTCCACGCCATGCTCGTCATAGCCAACACCGCCGAGCCGGTCGCGGACATTGCGGTCTGCATACCCAGCATCACCGGCTGGAATTGCGTGTCGTTCATGGTCTGCGCGGTCGTGCCGACGCTCGCGAGGGCGGGGTTCACCACCTCGCCGGTCTGCTGCTGCGCGGTGGCTCCCCACGCCAGCATCGACTCCTGCTGCTGCTGCATCATCGCGCCCAGGGCGGCACCATCACCGGGCATCTGGGCGACACTGTCTACCGCGATTCCGGGCACCGGGGCGGGAACCACCGGGGCGGCGACCGTGGGGGCCGCGACCTCCGGCAGCGACACATCAGCCGCCGAGTTTGCCAAGCTCTGCGCCGCGCCCTTCACGCTCCCAGCCATAGACTGCACGCCATTGATTAGGCCCTGCCCGATGTTCTCGCCGTAGCCCGCGAACACGCGCGACGGGGAGTGAATACCCAGCGCCGACTCGAACGGCTTGCGGATCCACCCCGGAATCTTGTCGAGGAAGTAGCTGCCGATCTTCCCGGCGAGGGAAGTCATGCCGTTGATCAGACCTTGGACGATGTTCTTGCCGGTGTCGATTAGCCACGACCCAGCATCCGACAGGGCTCCGCGGATACGCCCCGGCAGGCCCTTGAACCAATCAATTACCCCGCCGATAGCCTGACCCACCCGCCCCGGCAACGGCGCGACGTGATCACGCCACCACCCGGACACGGCATCGCCCATTGCCGCGAACTTGTCCTTCGTCCACTGCCACGCCTGGCCGAACCAGTCCTTGATCGCGGTGACGGCCTGGCTAATCCACCCGGGGAGCTGCACCAGCACGTAGATGAGCCCGGTGATGGCACCAATGACCACACCAACGATCGTCACGACCGCGACGATCGCGCCGACGACCAGACCAAGACCAATGATGATAGGCGTGAGCAACACACCACCAATGATCATCAGCACCTTCTGCAGAACAGGCCAATGATCCGAGATGAACCCGCCGACCGCTTCACCAATCCGCTTGAAGAAGTCCACGACCTGCGACACGATAGGCCACAGCGTCGTGTTCCAGAAGTCCATGAACCACGACCCGAACGCCGCGACCTTCTCGGTGATGGTGTCCCACACCGGGGCGATGATCTCCGCGATGCGTCCCCACGTGTCAGCAATCCAAGTGTAGATGGGCGATAGGACGGACTCCCACACCCACATAAACGCAGTACCGATGACGTCCCACACGGCGCTGAACGCGGTTGCGAGTCCAGAGAAGATCCCGCCGAAGAAATCAACCAAGCCGCCCCACACCGCCGTGATGATGTTCCACGCGGCCTGCGCCCCATCCACGAGGGTCTGCCACACTGCCTGCACCCAGCCGGACTGGAACCAGCCGACGATCGCGTCCCACGTCCCGACGATGATGTTCTTGATCCACGTCCACGCGGTAGCCACCACATTGACAAGGCCGTCCCACACGCCCTGCCAGAACTCGCGGAACCCGGCGACGTTATCCCACAGAAGTTTGAACACACCGATGATGCCGACGATAGCGGCGATGACGAGGGCCACCGGCCACATAGCAACGAGCCACGACCCGGCGATAACAGCGGCGTTCGCGACGGCGGCGATGCCCGCGCGGACCCACCCACCGGCTATCATGCCCAACGCCTTGACACCGGCTCCAAGATTCTTCGGGGCGGCGATGATCCACGCCCCGGCGATGCGCCCAGCGTTCACGATAGCGGCACCGGCGGCTTGTCCCCACCCGGCGATCATCGCGCCGAACGCGCGGGCATACGTGCCCAGGTTCTTCGGGGCGGCTATGATCCACGCAGCCCCAGCCTTAATAGCCTGAACCGTCGCCACCGCAGCCATGCGCACCCACCCGGCGATGATCTGAACGAACGCTATCGTGTACTGCACCAGGTTCTTCGGCGCGGCCATGATCCATGCGGCGGCGACACGCCCGGCCTGCACAAGTGCCTGACCGCCCAGCATGACCCACTGACCGATCATCTTCGCCACCTGAATCGCCATAGCACCAGCGGCCCTAGCCCACCCAGCAACGGTCGTCCACGCCGCCGCGACCATCTTCGCCCCGGTGATGGTGGCCTGCAGTCCGCCCAGGACAAACCCGCCGATCATGCTCCCTAGCGAAGCCAACGCGCCGACCGCCATAAGCGACACGGCACCCGCGACGACACCACCAACTACGATCATTACACCCTTGAAGGCATCCGCCGCCAGCGACCCCTCGCCGAGCCACGTCACGAAGTCCTTAATCGGCTGGTTCAGCCCCTTGAACACGCCGGTGAGGAACTCCACAGCCTTCGTCATCGGGCCGATCATGGGTTCCAGCAGCGTCGCGCCGAACGCGGACAGTGAGGTCTTGAAGTTCGCAATCTTCGCCGGGAGGGTCTGCCCCATATCCTTCGCCAGCGACCCCGTGCCCTTATTGATAGCCGTGACGAAGTCCTCGAACGAAATCTTGCCGTCCGAGATTGCCTTCTTTACATCAGCCTGGGACATGCCCATGCTGTCCGCGAGGTACTTCGTCGCATTGACACCAGCGTCGGCCATTTGCGCCATGTCCTCGCCCGTGACCTTGCCCTGGGCGCTGATCTGCTGCATCACACGCCCCACGTCCACGCCCGAGCCCTCCGCGATGGACGATAGGGCCGTGAACGCTTGGATCGCGGAGTCCATCGGCTTGCCGAGCTCCACACCAGACTGCGCGAACATAGCGGAGTACTTCGCCGCATCCGCCAAGGACACCGACGTTCCCGTCACCTGCTCGGTCAGCTTCGCCATTTGATTCTTCGTCTGCTCCGCCGACAGGCCCACGGATTTGAACATCACCTCGGCACGCTGGATGTTCATCAGGCGGTCGAACCCGCCCTTTAGGATCGCCATAGGCCCGGCGATAGCGCCCACGGCCACGCCGATCCTGCCGATAGCGCTCGGAACGCGGTCAGCGGTCTGCTCCGACTCCTTCAGTGCGTTGGTGATGGACGTTTTAATCGACTCCGCCGCGCCACGGGCCGAGGAAGCCACGCTACCCATCGTCGCGGACACGCGACTCACCATCCCGGACGCAGCCGACGCGACACCGCCGAAGCCGTTCGCGAAGGACACGCGGATACCAGAAGCGGCACCCGACGCGGCCCGTCCCACACCATCCAACGAGGACGACGCAGCCGACGCAGCCGAGGATGTCGAGGACGCAACACCACTAATGTTCGATGCCCAGGACGACGACACCCGGCTCGCCGCCGACGCGCCCTTACCCGACAGATCAGTCAGCGCCGAGGAAGCCACCGCCGCGGACTTCTGCGTCGACGTGCCAACCTTCCCCATCTCCGCCGCCCACGACGACGACGCATCACGCCCCGCCGAGGACGCGGACGATGCAACATTCTGGAACTCCGTGCCCACGTCCTTCACGGACTTCTGCGCCGCATCGGCACCCGATTTCACGCCCCGGTTGAGGGCATCCCCCGCCGCTTTGCCGCTGCGGTTGAAGAACGTCTGAACGTCCTGCTCGAACCTGCTGAAATCAGCCTCAATCGTCACCCGCGCCGTGCCGACAGTCGCCATACCATGAACCTCCCGATCCTACGCCCCATACTCTACCGTGCTAAGCGTCCAGCGCTTCCAGCATCGCCGCCTGCGCCGCCATGTCCGACGGGTCGAACCCCGCGGGCTTCTCAATTGCCCCGGTCTTGACACGCGGCTTGTAAACCTTCTGCCGATACCGCGCTCTCTCTTTGTCGTCCTTGTGGGACTCTAGGATCATGAACTCTACCGCGTCGAGCATCGACCCGAGTTGCCGGATCTGCACCATCGGCTCCGGGATGCCCGACGTGATTAACCGGCCCCGAACCTGCGCCCAGCTCTCCACCAACGCCGACGACAACGCAGCCACCGCCGAGAACGGCTTACCCGTCGCCGCTTCCAGCCACTCGATCAGCAGCTCCGCCGGGGCATCCTCCGGCAGTTCGTATTTACCCCGCGCGTCGAACCAAACCGCATCGTCGTCTGATAGGTGCTCCACGACGATGTCCACTATTTCTAGGTACTGGTCATTCGGGCTCATGCCCGCCAGCTCGTGGATACGTAGAGCGACAGCCGGGCCGGGAGACGAAAACTCCCAGTCCCGGCTGTACGCGCGAACGATCAGCGCCACGGCCTAACGCTTACGCAACTTCGCTTCGCGGGCCTTCTGACGAGCCGCCTTCTCCCGCTCCGCCTTCCGGCGTTCCTGCCGGTTCGCGAACGACTCCCACTCCTGCTCCGAGTCGTTATCCACGACGAGCTCTTCGAGCATGTCCACCATCGCCGCGATGGACTCATAAAAAAACAGGGACGAACCGCGGCGTAGCACCTCGTCACGCCACGCTAGGAAATCCTCCGGGTCGATATGAGTCTGGCAGAAGTCCGACATGATCGCGGTGCGCTGCACATCATTGATCAGGCGCGAAGACACATCCGATGCGAACAGCGTCATCTCGGCCGAGGTGGGGCGGGTCACCAGCAGCGTCCGGCCCAGCATCTTCGACTCCACCTCGACCGTCTCCGGGTCGATGCCGTCAAACGAATCGACGCTCAAATCTCCATGTTCCGCAACCGGGGCATCCGCATCACCGTCGAGCTCCGCGAGCTCGCGTCGGAGCTGCTCCCGACGATCCTCCGCGGACTCCACATCGGCCTTGAACGCCGCTGCCTTATCGTTTGCCATGATTCCTCCATTAGGGGATATGTGTGGTGTGTTTCCACACCAACTTATCACGATTTCCGGAAGGTGAACCCGTTCCGGCTCGCTGCGAGCTCCGCCGATTTCGCGAGCCACGGCTGCGCCTTCGTCCCCGGGTGATGCACCCGCTTCGCGAACCGCACCGTCCCGCCACGCGGCACCCACGCGAGGACGCGTTTATTCCTCGGCTCAATCACATGCGCCCGCGTGCCCTCATGAACGAACATTGCGTACGACGTCTTGTTCTCCACCCCGGCGACGACCTTCGTTCCCTGCACCACAATCGGCGTGGTCTCATTCGCGCCGCGGAGACGACCAGTATCCGTGGGGGTAATCCGGTTCGCGACGAGTTGTGTTTCCGCCTGGGCTTTACGCACCAGCTTGAACACCGGCCCAGCCGCGCCCGCCGTGACCTCCGCTATGCCGGCCCGGTTCGGGGTGAAAACGATACCGCTACTCGGCATCGGACGGGTTCCCATCGTCCACCGCAGCCGGGGCGGTGCGGTCATCCCACATGCGGATTAAATCACGGCGCGGGGTCTGCTCGTGGAAGTCAATCCCCATCTTCGTCAGGAACTCCGCCCACGCCGCCCGGGTCGCGTTCTCCGCCGGGGGCTGCGGAGCGAAATCCTCCACCACAACCACCATGCCATTAGCGATTAGGTTGTCAATATAGGCCGTGCGGGTAACGGTCGTCTCGTCTCCACGCTGCCAGCCCATGACGTTGCGGACCCAGCGGATACGAATGTTGAAACTGTTGCTCATGATTGATCTCCTACATCAACTCGAAAATTATGGACCGGTACACGGCCACGGTGCCACCCTCCGGGCCGTACACCTCAACCGGGTACAACGCCGACGAGCGGACGTGATGCTCCATTTCCAGCTCCTTCGCCGCCCGGCACGTCGCCGCCCACAACCGGTCCTTGTCGTCCTCTTGGATCGCGAACTCCCGCTCCATCGTCTCAATCGACGGGAGGACACCACCATCACCCAACGCTTCGGAACATCGGGCGATGCCGACGGTGAACTCGACGGCGAGCCGCCCACCGCACTGCGGAATCTCCGCGGGCGACGGGAACGTCTCCGTCCGGAACCTAATGCCGGACATGACCCACGCGAGAACGCACGTGTCGAAATTGTCCAACGCGGGGAGACTCACGCCGGGGCGGAGCTCCGTCCCCCCGGACACGCCACCGACCGGTGGGGCCTCGGAATCGTTGAACGCTTTATCCATCCACCGCACCAGCGCGGCGGACACCTGATCGGTCCTCGCCATTATCCGAGCACCTCCGAGTCCTCCGCTAGTGCGTTAGGGTTCACCGACCGTATCCACGAATCAACCTCCGGCAGGCCGGTGAGCCCCTCCCCAATAACCTCCGCCGGGTCGGCCATGTGCACCGACACTCCCTGCCGGGTCACCTGCGTGGCGTATTTGGGGAGTCGGCACCGCCCGGAATCGACACATTGTAGATACCGCTCCGCCGCGAGCCTGCCAACCATGAACCCCGCCGAGGGGGGCGCGGGAATACCCCGCTGGTAGTGAATCGCCGTCGGGCGAGCCCCACGCACCACCACCGCATCCCCCGACACCGCGAACTCACCATCGGACCCGTCCGAAAGCTCCACCCGAGTCACCTCGAACACCGGGCCGGGCAGCACGATCCGCATACACTCCGCTGTGGACACATCCACGTTGAACCACTCGCCCCGCCACAGCGTCGGCTCGCACCGCAAACACTGCTCAACCCCCGGGTGATACACCGCCGGGCACACCCCGAACTGCCGACCCGTCAGCGCCCACAGAATCTCCGTAGCCGTATCCACAGCCAGGCGGGCCACATCCTCTTTACCCTCCGGGATAGGGGGGAAGCACGACATGTCTACCGGCCACTCGCAAAGGTCACTCATACCGGTAATGCTACCAACCACGACACCCCTCCCCGGGTCGGGAAACGAATAAACCCCGCCCCCGGGTAATGATGGTCCTCCGCACCCATACGCCGGATCAATCGCTGCTCACCACAAGACAACGAGATCACAAGGCCACAAGGGGCGACGGTCTCCACACCATCATCAACCAGGAACGGGGCTCATTCGGACAATCCCTCATTCTCGGCGCGATACTGCCCACCAGCCGGGCGGCAAACTCCCCGCCGAGCACCACAGCGGTTGAAAACACCCGACGGTGAAGCAGCATCGCACCACCAGCATACAACCACGAATCCCCCGCCGTGAGTGGACAGCGGGGGAATCATGGGTACGCGCAAGAAAAAATGGTTTCTTGTCACCACCGCAACATCTGGAAGCGGAGGCAGCGACCCTAATCGGTAGGGCCACCACCCACCACTATACCGGATGATTAGGCAGCGGAGAAATACGGGGACGGCACGGTAAGCTCCACCGCGCCCTTCGTCACCTCCGGGGGTGCGATGGTGGTGCGCTGCATCAACAGGTGGGTGCGAGCAGGCACCGGGGCGAGCAGGCGACCCGCGCTACCATCCGCACCCGGCACGACGTTATAGGGACCCTGGCCCCAATGAGCACCGCTGCCGGTGTACGCCGACACGGTAACCTCCGCCGCGTCGGTGCCGTTGATGGTCAGGTCGCCCAGGGTAGCACCACGCACCCAGGGGAGCAGGATGTACCACCACTGACCGCCAGTCTTACCACCCTCAACAGACTTGAAAATGTCGTCGTTTTCCGGCACCTCGCAGTCATCACCGCCGCCAGTACCGGCCCACAGCTCCAGCGCCACGGAACCGGAAGTGTTGCCACCGGTCTGCTGTAGGAAACCCGCGGTGTCGCCGTCAGCGTCGAGAACCGCCGCCTGGTCGGTGAACATCGTCAGCAAGTCCGGCTGAATGCCGCACAACTGGAGGGTGAGGTTGTAGCGCTTGAACTGGTCTTCGGTGCGGTCGGTCGCGCACACGACACCGGACGCGTTCTTCTGCTCGATGTCGTCACCATCGGAGGTTTCGCGCTCCATGCCGAACTCGATGAAGCCGTCGGTGACGATCTGGTTCTTCGGGCCCTTTAGGGGGAGTCCGCAGCGGCCCACGCGGGTCGCGCGCATCCGGAAGCCCTTAATAACCGGGAGTGCTTGGTTGATTGCAGCCATTGTTTAGCCGTCCTTCTTAGTAGTCGTTTTCTTGGCGGACCGAGCCGCCGGTTTATCCTCTTCGAGGACACCAGCCGCCACAGCGGTATCGCGGGTGACGCGGAGCGCCACGCCACGCGATGCGGTGACCGTCTGAACCTCGCCAGCGGCGACGAGCTTCGCCGCTACATCTTGGAAATCCTGCTGCCGACCCATGATGGGCGACACCGTCACCACATCACCGTCAGTCTCGAAAATTACGCCAGCCACCGCTAGCTCCCTTCGTTGATTTTGATAGAAGTACCCAGCCACACCACGGCGAAGGCACGCTCCGCCACGGTGAACCGGAGGTTCGTCGCCGGGGTGAAACTGTTATGAGTTTCGATCTGGTTCCGGTACACCGTCACAGATCCGGTGACGTAGGTGCCGTCCAGGTCAGTCTCATACCCCGCGCCCGCCGCCACGGGGCTCCCCATGATCGTGCGGAGCACACCAGCAGTCGAGATGACCTGCCGGGACTCAATCAGACGGGGAAGGTCCGACGGGCGGACATGCACCGTCGGGGTCAATCCCTCGGCCAGCATCGTCGCTTCGGCCTGCGGGATACTCGACGCGGTGTTCGGCTCCTTTTTCAGCAGCGCGGCGAAATGCCGCTCCACATCAATCGGTTCAACCGCCTTAAGTTTCTCCACCGCCCGGGCGGACAACTCCGCTTCGGAAAGACCCACGGCGGCGCACTCTTCCGCAGCCCACACAGCGTTACCGGGGAACTGCATCAACGTTGCGGAATTACCGCCGTGCTTCGGCCCCTGGCCGGGGTTGCACGGCTCCGGCCATAGACCATGACCGCCGATGGATGGGACGCTGACCTCCACCCCGTGAATGACGGGGCGCTCCACGTCCACGAATTGAGCTACCGCGTACAGGCCAGATCGCGACGGGGTCGGCAGCGGGGCGCGTCCGACGAACTGCATCGGCTTCACAACTGTTGCCATGCCGACACCTCCTTTCTACGATCCGGTTAGGTTACTCTGCGGGGACGGCGGGGTTTGTCGCGTGACGCAGGCCAACCTGGCCGTTGATCGCGACGGGGATGGTCAGCTCGCGGGACTCGTAGCCACGCTGGCCCACGGCGAAACCATCCTCCAGGAACATTTCGGTGCGCTGGTTCTTGGACAGGCCAGTGCTGTCGTAGATAGCGCCGAGGTTCACGACGTTCTGGACGGCGGAGAAGAACGTGCCAGCGGGGTACAGCAGCACCTTCACCTCGGCGGGGTAGCCAGCGGATGCCGGGTCGCCGTTGAGCGGCTGGTAATCATCGACCCACTGGAAGCGCACGCCACGGTCCGCGAAGTGCTGGTCGAGGATCTGGTCAGTCACACGCTCCGGGAGGACATCATCGCGGTACGCCAAATCGGCGCGGAGGATGGATCGCAGCCATGCGGGGGCGACACCCTCCAGGGTGGAGGTGCCCAGGCGGAACTTCTGGCGCAGCGTCTCCGCGTGGAGCTCGATGCTGTTCAGCACCGTGCCCGCGGTGCCCAGGGCAGGCACACCCACGGCGACCTTCTTTGACAGGGCGATGACCTTCGCCAGACGGGCGGCGGATAGGCGGTGGAGGTGACCCTTCGTGGCGTTCTCCAGGAACTTCGCGGTCAGCTCCGGCCAGCCGGTGTTAGCCAGCAGATTCGACGTGACACACGTCCACAGGACATCCATGCGGACTTCCTGCATCTCGGCGCAGGGAATCTCGATGCAGTCCTTGGTCTGGCCGCTGATCGCCTGCGCTTCGGTCATGGTGCCGCGGTTGGTGGCGTACAGCGTCGAGAAGTCCGGCTCCACCGGGTAGCGCAAACCACCGCGGGACAGGCTGATCTCCGGGAGGGAGAACAGGTTCGCCGCAGCCGGGGTGGGCAGGAAATCATAAATGGTCTCGGATGGGGCGCACCATCCAGCAGCCGCGACGAGGGAACCGCCGTCAAGGCGGGACTCGTCGGTGGCGTGGTCAATCGCGGCGACCAGGCTCGCCTCGTCGGATGCGACGAGTTCGGTCGGGAGGTCGCGGCGGATGTGTCCGAAGTGAGATTGGGTCTGCTGGCCGACGGTCGTGGCGCGCAGGGCGCGACCGGACGAAATGCCGTTGAACGCTTCCGCGAAGTCGAGGAAGGTTGCTTCGCCGGACTTGAAGTTCGGCGCGGCGGGGTCGAGGGTGAACGGGGTGGTGGACTTTGCTTCGCCCCGGTAACCGGCGGTGGCTCCGCCGTAGCGTCGCTTCACAGCGAACTCCTTCTCGTCAGTATCGGTGTCGTCGGAATCATCCTCGTTGGTGGACTCGCCCGCGTCGTCATCCTCGGACTCGTCGGAGTCGTCGGAATCATCGGTGCTGTCCTGCTCACCGTCGGCCCCTTCGGACTCTTCGGAATCGTCGGAACCACCCTCGTCGCTATCATCCGCGAACGCGGCAGCAGCGGCGGCGGCGCGGTCCCGGCGACCTCGGATAGCGGCCTGGGCATCCGCCTTAGCGGCCTCGGCCTTAGCAGCACGCGCCTGCGTCACGGCTTCCGCGAGCTTCTCCAACGCGGCGACCTGCTCCTCGGTAGGGTTATCGCCCGCGTCGGCGGTCAGCTTATCGTAGACCGCCTTAGCGGCGGTGATGATCTTGTCAATCTCCGCCGGGTCGGTAGGCATGTTCGCCACGGCCTTGAGAATGTCATCCAGCGTGTTCATCTGGTCTCCTTGTCGGTCTCTCGTCCCTCTACGTCGGGAGTGTACAGGGCGACATGCCCCTCACCTCCCACAGTCTAGCTACGGGCTTCGCCCCTATTCGTGATGATCTCCCCACCGCCGTTCCGCGACGCGAACATCACCGCCTGCGTCTTAGACAGGAATGTTTGCTCCTGCACCTGACCATCCGCGTCGGTTGAGCGGACGGTGTACGTCGCCGGGGTGAAGCTTCCTCCGCTGCCACATGCTCCACAAGCCATTGTTAGTCCTCCTTGCTTTCCATGATGTCCCGCACCGCCTGATAGCGGGCGGGCACGTCCGGCTCCACGTCGAAGCCGATGACGCCCTGCGCGGCCTTGAACCGTTCGCGGAGCCCCGGCGCGTGCGCAAGCTCACCGGGGGAGTTCCCTTCGGCGCGGAGGGCGGCGAACACCTCACGCACCGCATCCATAGCAGCCACGCGGGCGGCATCCACCGGGGACAATTCCTCGACAGCGGGAGCAGCCCACCCGGACGCGCACAACGCCAGGGCTTGACCATCCGCGACGTACTCCCGCCGCACGGGGAAGCCCGGGGTGGACACGGACAAGGCAGCGACGAGCTCCAAGCTGTTGCCGACGCGCCGCCAGTCACCAGATAGGGGTGCGGTCGCGGCTTCGCGGAGCTTCGCGGCGGGCGCGTCCTGATTCACCTCACCAGCGACCCAGATGCCGTGCTCGTCCTCACCGGCGCGGACGAACGCCCAACACGACCCGGTCGTGTCGTAATGCTCCGCAGCGGCACGCACACCAGCGCGCACACCAGCATGACCACCACCCACAGTCAGACGGCCCACCGCCACCGGACCATCATCGGTGAGCACCGTGGACTGGTGGAAATGCGCGTACCCAGCCGCCGAACGGGGCGGGGTCACGCACTTACCGGGCTGACCGACGTGACACGTATCCCACAGCGCGAGGTGCCCGAACACACGCCCTTCCGGGGTGACGGTAATCGGAGTCGGCCCGTCCAGGCCAGGGTCAGCGAACGCCGCCGAATCATATTTCGGCAGGTCCAACACCGCACCAGCCGACGCGACCAGGCCGTCGGTATCCACCTCCGACTCGTCGCCGGTGAGTTGAATACCCACGTTTTCGAACGCGGGCTTCGCCACCAACGTCGCCGCCATGATCGTCGCCGAATGCACCTCCAGCCGAGGACCATCCTCCACCTCAAACGTGTCGGCAAGCATGTCGCACAAATCAACCGACGGGCGGATCACGCCCTTCTCCAGCAGGGCGATGACCTTATCCTCATCCGAGAAGATTGTGCCTTCCGCCGTGAACCCGTCCGGGGTGACCTCGCCCCGGTCGATGGTTCCGACGATACGGGACGAGTCGTGGCCCTCGCTCGTCGTTTCCTGCCACAGCAGTGGAAGGGGAAACTTCCGGAACCGGAACTCACCATCGGTCGTGAAAATACGACCATCACCGGTCGGCTCACCCACCGGGGCGAGACGGCCCTTCCACTCCAGGCCCTTCGCGCCACTAGCTGCCAACGCATCCATATCTAACTCCCTGATCTGTCGCTCTACGTCTCTCATACTATTGATCCGCGTCGCCCACGGTATGTCCGCGCCGATTTCATCCTCGACGTAGGTCGCGGTGCAGCGGCACTGGATCGTGTTCTTCGCCGAGCCGTTAGCCCGGTCGCCGGGGTAGCGCAGCAGCTCCCCACCCACCTCGAACGGCTCGTCCACCGGGCGGGTCTGCCCGTCCGCTTCGGCGTGCGCGACCCGCGTCCGCTCGTCATGAGCCGCCGACCACACTTTCACCATCGGGACACCAGCATCGGCGGTCATCGTCGCGGAAGCGTGAACCGCCGCCGTGCGGGCCTGATGAAGCTCCGTCCGGGCGATCCGCTCCGCCCGGCGCATCCACCCCTCATAGCCCCCTTCGGCATCCCACGATAGGAACTGCCTAACCAGCTCCCGCTGCTCGAAACTCCCGCCCGTCCCAGCCTTCGACAAGATACCCTGCATCGTCTGGAACACCGTGTCCTGCATTCCCACCACGAGGTTCTCGGTCGTGCGCATGTAGTCCGCGAACAGGTGCCGCCACGACGGGGATGCGATGATGAAACTGATCTGCGACGGGTCCACACCCGCGAACGTCGCGGGAATCTCCGCGAGAAGGTCAGCGACCGTCGCCGGGCCGGACACACCCGACGGCCAGGGGATAGCCACGTCCGGGGACACGAACCCCGTGTTCGGCGCGTCCGCCGCCGCCGTGGCGATGAACTCCGCACCCAGCGCGGGCATAACGTTCACCGTCACCTCCCCAGCCCATTCCTCACCGGCTGCGGTGATCATATCCACATCCTCCCGGACCGTGGCGATCCACTCCTTCACAGCAGCGGTGACGATACCGACGAGCTCGTCAGTCCCCCGGTTCGGCTCCGCGCTGAAACGACTACGCGCCACCATGATCACCCCCCGCCGTAACGGCCCGCAGCGGGGCACCAACATTCGAGCTAATCGGACGGTCCAACACGTTCTGCGGGAGGTCGAAGCCCAGCACCTCCGCGAGGTAGGGGAACAACGACGGTGCCTTCGTCACCAACCGTTCCGCCAGGGCGCGGCGAGCCACATCCGAGTCCTTGTCGTCCGCGTCGTCCTCGCTGAACCCGAGTTCCCGGCGGAGCGCGGCAGCGGACAACACGCCACGGTCGAACGCATCCAATGCGGCCTGCGATTTATCCTGCTTCTGCGCCAACGCGGACATATCCGCCGCGACCGCGACACTCCCCGCTTCGCCCTCCGGCATGAACGGGCGCAGCACCGACTCGGTGAGACTGTCGCAAATGACCTCCACAAGCGGGCTAATGTGCTGCCGCAGCGCCGACTCGTCCACCAGGCCAGCGTTCCAGTGCGTCGAGTCGCCCATGCCGAGCAGCACCTCCGGGGGCACATCCAACGACAACGCTAGGCGGCGGATCGCCCGCTCCCGCGTGTCCACCGCCTTCGCTTCGATACCGGTGTCCAACGTCAAGTGACGGAACTGCGCCGCGTGCTCCGACGGAACCTTCACCACGATAGGGGTCACAGCGGCGGGCGAGTCCGGGTCGTCCTGCGCCGACTTCATTGTTGTGTATAAACTCTTCGAGAACGAGGTCGCGTCGTCCTCTTGGGTCGGCATGGCCGGGCGTGGGGGAAGCCCCGGCGCGTCGGCGGCGCGGGGCGGTCGGCGGCGGGGGAGCTCCGCTTCGGCGGGGACAATCAGAATGCCGTTACCCGACACGCGCGACCGAGCAGCAGCCGCGATGATCCGATCCATCGCCCTGATCTCACGAAGCACCGGAAGAGCCGCCCGCACCGACGACCGCGATTCCGTCGGCTCGTTCGGGGACTTGATCCACACCTTGAACAACGACTCGGTGTCGTCGTTGATGATGTGCTTCTTCTCGCCCAGCTTGATCTCCCACTCGCCACGGATCGTTTTCGACACGTGATTCGTGGGGATCACCAACCACTGTTCCTCGCCCGTGTTGTCGTCGGTGATGATCGCGATGTAGAACTCGCCAACGACGGTGAGCAACGTCGCTGCGTGGCGCAGCAGCTCCGCTGTTCCCTCCGCACCGCCGCCGATATCGCGGACGATCTGCCGAGCCAGGCGGTTATCCGACGGGGAGTTGGTACGCCCAGTGTCGGGGTCCACATCCGCGGCGTACAAGCCCACCCGGGCGGCGGATGATCCGATCCACTGACACACCGCCGATAGCTCGCCGACGGTGTTATACATCTCCCAGGCTTCGGCCTGCCACGCGGTCTTTTTCTTATCGTCCTGAAACCCGCTGCTGTTGCTTTGCGGCACTCCGACTTCCATTTTCTTCACCGATGCGGTGAGACTGTTCAGGATGCCCACGGCTTACTCCCCCTTAGCGGTGTAGGCGGTGAACCCGTTGAGCCACGACATACCTGCGGCCATGCCGGGGATGCCCCACCACGCGGTGACGGGCCAGTCGCCGGGGACGGTGAGCCACGCGACGACGGCGAGGATGATCGCGACCCACACGCCGACGCACCAGGGGCAGTGGACGAAGTACGTCACTTGGGACTCGACTCCCCACCGGCGGAGGACGAAGTCTCGGAATGGCTGGAATATCTGGTCAGCCGTGATTAGCCGGGTGATGCGAGCGCCGAGCAGTGCGGCGCACACGATGATGATGACGTGGGCCATAGGGGGTCACTTCCTCTGATGATGGGTGAATGTAGCTCACGCTTAGACTATCAGCACCGGTCAGCCCACCAGTCCGCGTTGAACGTCGGCTAGGCGGCGGCGGAGTCGCCTATTCTCCGCACGGAGCTCGTCGGTGGTGGCGAGGATGTCCTGCAGCACCTCGAAGCCTTCCTCGTCCATGATCTTGCCGATCCGCCCCCGGTCGGCGGAGGTGAGCCGAGCATCCTCGGTCAGTGGTTTGCCACGGTTCATCCACGCGGCGGCGACGATACGCTTCGCCGTGGGGGACAGATCCGTGAACTTCATCTGTTCCCACAAGCCGATCGTGTAGTGCGCCATGATCTCTCCCTACCTACCACTCGCCGGGGAAGGCGATGCTTGTGGTGACACCGATTGTTTTCTGGATGTGTTCGTACCCATTGACCATCGCATCGACCCGGTCGGGTGATGCCTGGCCTTGTTGCCATGTTCTCATTTGGTTCTCCAGCACGCGGTGCTCGCCGAGCATCCGCAGCCTGCCGGTTTGCGATGCCTGCCGGGCACCAGCCGCGCGGGCGGTCTTATCGCCCCTGGCTCGCCACGGAACCAGCCGGAACGGCATCCTATCCTCCACAGGCACCAAATCGAGAATGCCCAATGTTTCCTGCATCGCGCCGAGCCCATCGCCGCCACGCCCCTCGTCATGCCATAGTTGAGCAGCCGCGACGGTATCCCCGCCGGTCTGGCGGAGCAGTTCCGCCTGCCGGTGAATATCATGCCACGCGTTCTCCAGCACCGCCCGGTAAGTCGCCTCCGCCGTGAACGCCTCGTACACGATGTCGCCCGCCCCGGTGCTGATCGCGAGCGACACCGCTTCCTTCGACCACGTCGCCGAGGTCATCGGGGCCGAGTGGTCTTCCTCCACGATTACGTTGCCGTAGTCGTCCCAGCCCATGATTAGGATGCCCGCTTCGTCGCCCGTGCCGGAGTCCGAGGGGTCTACCGACACCACACGCCCGATGATGTCCGACGACTGGCAGCGGTGCTTGTTCAGATCCTCGGCCGCGAACAAACCTCCGGTGGTGGGGGTCGGCACGCCCTGATATAGGGCTGTCCACACGCGCTCGCCGACGCTCCGCCGGATCGTCTCGAAGTCCCTGCGGGAACGACCACGCGCCGACACCAACGCTTCGCCCGGTTGTCTACCGAGCGCATCGGGCACACCTTCCTCCGCCACCGCGGGAATGTTCACCACCCGCCATAGACGGTTCTCCGGAGTCTGTCTTAAATCATGTTGGATCAACCGCCCGGCGAGGTCGTCCTCATGCCAGCGGGTGTTATGGCTCACGAGCCCGTTGGCGATGAAGTTCTCCGTCCGGTCGATCTGCACATCGAACACGTCCTCCACCCCGCAGGGGGTGATGGACTCCACCTCGTCAGGAGTGACGTTGTAGGTAGTCAGCGGACCGTCGGAGGACGTCTGGTGACTTCCCGTACCCGACGGCGAGGTTGCAGTCGTTGCAGAGCAGGCCACGGACTCGACCGGTCTCGTGGTCGTGGTCGATGCACAGCTTCCCGTCCCAGTGGGCGCGAGTGTTCCCGGGCGTAGGGTACTCGCCGCAGACCGCGCACCGTCCCCCTTGCTGTTGCAGGAGTGCGTTGTACTCGTCGGCAGTGATTCCGTATCGGTGCTTGACTCGGGCGGCTCTACGGGATTCCGGGTTGGCAGACGGGGGCCGGTGTCCGTCTGCCCACCGTTTCCGGTTGTAGTGGGACATGCACATGCCCTTGCATTTCGCGGGCTTGTCACACCCTTCTGCGGAGCAGGTGACTCCTCGCCACTTTCCCCAGTAGCCCTCCGGATGATGTCGCCCGGCTTCAGGTCTCTTAGTCTCGTCCATGTTTCGTTGCCGTCCTTCACGGTCAGGAAGGGGTGCCGTGCGTTTGCGCGGACTTCTACACCCGATTTCATTCTAATCCGGTAGATGGAATCAGGGCCATTGTTTCGCCAGTTTTTCACCGTGGAGGTAGTCAACCGTCCCCCCTCATACGTCGCCACCTCATCACCCGGTCGAATATCCCGCAGTGGTCGCTCGCTCCCGTCCGCCATGAGGACGGGAGTGTCCCCCGTCATGCACATGATCAGGATCACAGCAGCGCCGGGGGCGAGACGAGTCTGCGCCACCGAAGTCCACCACTCCCAGACTTTCTCCCGCTCGCGGGCGGAGTCGGCCTGTTGCTGGTTCTTGAACGGGTCGTCAATCAGCAACACATCAGCCGCCCTACCCGTCAGGGAACCGGACACGCCGGATGCGTACACGCCGCCCTGCGCCCCGAGGACCGACCACGATGTCGCCTGCCGGTGGTTCGGGTTCAGCGCCAGGCCAAGGCGGTCAGGCATCGCCGCGCCCGACAGTGGATCAATAGCCCCCGAACCGTACTGGGCGATGATCTCACGCGAAGCCATGGCGTTACGACGAGCCAGCGAAGCCGCATACGATGCCACGACGATACGGGAATCGGGGTTCCGCATCAGCGCCCAGATGGGTGTCCAGATTGCCACGCGGGTTGATTTGCCTTCCTGCGGCGGCATGGTGATGATCAGCCGACCACCATCGCGGAGGGCTTTAGCGATTTCCTTGTCGATCAGCTCCAGGGCCGGGGTCTGTCGCATCTTCCGGTCCACGCTCATAGCCAACTCGCCGGGCGTGCGGAACCTCATGCGGTTGTTCTTGTTCCGCAGGGCGGTGACGGCGCGGCGCATCGCCATGATCCGCGCTTCTCCACTTAGCCGGTCGAATGCTCCGAGAATCTCCGACCGGGTTGGCTCTCGAACCACCGTTACACCTCCGACTCCGACTCCGTGTCGTGTTCCTCATCCTCCCGCGCGGCCCGGCGGAAGTCCTCCAGGAACTCCTCGACCAACTGATCAGCCAACGCCTCTTCCTCCTTGCTGACCGTGATTTCATGCTGCTGCGGCATGTCCAGCCCCATCATGCGACACCGACGCTCCGAGATGCGGATAGCGGTATTAATCGCGGGCACATCGCCCTTGTTGATGTCGGCCTGGAGTTTCAACTCGTAGTGGTCTAGCTTCCGGCCCTCGATGACACGCAGCTGCGCCGCCTCGTGCTTCGGTGTCTCTTTAAGGTAGGTGTCAATCTTGCCCCACACAGTCCGAGCGGTCAGGCCGAACTCACGACCGATCGCCTCATAGGACGCGCCCATTCGGCGTAGGCGGAGCATCTCTTCGATTTCCTGCAGCCGTTCTTCCTCGGTCATGCCGACGCGCGGGCCGGGGCGTTTCTTAGCCACGGCGACCACCGCCCACGTGCGCCGCCCAGAACGCATCCACATCCGCGCTGTCCCGCACTCCCCACTCGTTGAACGTCATGGTGTCGGAGCACTCGTCGCGGACTCCGCGGAGGGTCATACACCCATAATCGGCGGTGATTGCGCACGCGACCCACAGCGGGTTCAGCCGATCGGCGATAGCGTCCACGACTTGCGCGGTGATGTTCTCTTGGACTTGGAGCCGACGCGCGTACCCGTCCACCAGTCGGTTGATCTTCGACAGGCCGACGACCCGCTCGCCGGGGCGGGGCCGGTACGCGACCGTCGCCGTGCCGGTGATGGGCAACAGGTGGTGGGCACAGGTTGATTGCATGCGGATGTTCCGAACCACCACCAGCCCCGGGTTCTGGGGGGCGGTGAATGTCGTGGCGAGGTGATCCGCCGGGTTCTCCGTGTACCCGCCGAGCACATCCGCCCATGCTTTCGCCACGCGGTGCGGTGTGTTGTCGGTGTGGTCGCCCTCGTCAATGTTGAAGGCTGCGAGCAGCCCACTGATCGCGGACTCTGCCGCCATGATCTGATCCTCGGTGTAACTGTGCATAATCTAGTGTCCTTTGCTGTCGCCCCACGCGAGGGCGTGGAGTCGGTGCGAAACGTTGATTCCCTGCTCGGCTGCTGCGTCGCATATCGCGGTGAACCGGCGGGCCAGCAGCTCCGGGGTCGCGCCCTCCGGCATGACCCACACATCCCCACGGTCGCAGCCGTGCTCTAACGACAGATCAACCGCCCGCGTAACAGCTTCGGGAACGTCCTCGTCCCGGCCCACGTCGATAACCCACTTGAAGCAGAACGGGGTCTCCCACGTATCCCACTGCCCGAGGGTGGGGTTATGGTGCTGGTTCCGCATCGGAGCGCCGAGCTTCGGGGACACGGTGATGTGGTCAAACAATGGGGCGAGCTCATGGGGAACAATCGTGCCGTTCGTCTCCACATGCACCTCGCACCCGTGATTCTTCAACCGGACGAGCAGCGCCCTAAACCCGGCGCGGCGTGCGTGCATCAGCGGCTCCCCACCGGTGAGCACCACCATCGCTCCGTGGGGGATCTGCGCAACCACATCGTCCACCATCACCCGGGGAACGGTTGAAAGCGGGATGCCGTGCTGCCCCGTCGAATACGGGGTGTCGCACCACGAGCAGGATAGGTTGCAGCCGCCCAGGCGGATGAAGTGGCACGTCCGCCCGGCGTGCGGTCCCTCGCCTTGAATTGTCGGGCCGAACACTTCCGACACGGGTAGGCGCTCCACATTCGCTTCGGGATGCTGGTCGAGCCAGTCGAGCATTGCGGTCATGTAGTCGTAGTCCATCACAGCGTTCCCTTCGGTCGGTACGTCGCTCACGTCTTCGGAGTCTCCGACCACGACACCGCTATGGCGGGGAGCCCCATGTTCCGCGCGGTCTCGTACAGCAACCGGGTCATGTTCTCCGCTGTTGGGTTGAAGCCCACCCGGTCGTTCAGGTGCTGGTGGTCGAACTTCTCGTCCAACCACGCGCCGAAGCCCGCGAGAGCACGGTAGTCCAGGACGAAGCCAACGTCGTCCAACTCGTCGCCCAGGGTTTCCAACAAGGCCAGCAGCTCCTCGTTATCGTACGAGCCAATGTCTGCCGTGCGGTTATCCGCCAGGACGATCCGCGTTGCCTGATCCTCGTCCACGTCCACGACGTAGCAGTCCAACTCCGCGAAGTCCGACACCCCCTCTTCCGCCAAATCACGCGCCGCCATTAACGTGTGATTCCCAGCCAACACCTCCATCGGACGGCCCGTATGCGTCCCCCGGTTCACAACGATGGGTCGGAACTGCCCATTGACGCGCAGGGAGTCGGCGGTCGCTTGGACGTCGCCGCGGCGTGGGTTCTTGTGGTGGGTGTGGAGTTGGTTGGTGGGGATGGTTTGTGTGTGTCCGAGTTTTGTCATGGTTTGATGTTATCTTAATTTTTTGTTGTTTTGGTTTGTTGTTTTTTTGGGTGGGTATGGGTGAACCCCCGCGAGGTTTTGCCGAACCTTGTCGCGGGGGTTCTTGGTGATGGACTTGGTATCTCTCTGATGTGCCCCTTTATGGTGGGTCCTTGCGTTGCAGCGCGTTGGTGGACTCACCTGTGTGTGATTGTAGCAGGTGTGGTTGTGGTGTCTCTTCTGGTTGTCCGACGAGGCGGCGGACGATGCGGGCGGTAGGGTCTGATTGCTGCGCGATCTCGACTCCGTCACGAGCGCTGTCGAGACTCTGGCACCACATCGTCAATCGGCATCCGTTTGGTTGGTCGATGTGGTTGCACTGTAAGTTTTCTCGATCGATGCCGTACTCCCACTGCATTCCGGCGATTTGCTCGGCCATGACCGGGGCGGCTGCGACTAGGGGTGCGATGTCTTCGTCGTAGACGATGGCGGGGCCTGCGTACCAGGCATCCTCGTAGTCATCCCATGGGTCGAAGACGGGCACTTGGCCGATTTCCCACGGGCGGGGGTAGTCGTCGCAGCTGAGGGTCTTTGCTTGGTCTGGCGTGATGGTCATTCTGTTTCCTGTTCTTCCATGCGGTTGAGGGCGAGGGCGAGGAAGGCGCGCCCCAAGTCTGCGAGGCGTTCCGGGGTGCTGTCTGTGTACAACTCGGCGACGATGTTTTGGTCTGCTTGTGGGGTTTCGGCGATCCAGCCGGATACGGCTGCGGCCTTGTGGAGGTCGGCTGTGGACACGGGGTGGCCCTCGACGATGTCGTGGAGGATGCGGGAGGTGTGGGCGATGATGTTGAGCCAGTCGGTGTTGGCGGTCATTTGAGGTCTTTCAGTAGGTCGTTGGGGACGCAGCCGCTTAGGCCGTGTGGGTTCTCTTCGGCGTACACCTCGGTTTGCCCTGGCGGGCATTGCAGTGTATCTGTCGTGTATGCCAGGCATCCGCCGAAGCTTCCTAGTATTAGAGCCCCGGCTATGGCGGCGGTGATGGTGATGCGTAGGATGCGGGATCGGCGCTCGTCCCAGGTCGCTGCGGTTCCGATTGCGATTCCCGCTCCGATGCCGATGAGCGTGCCGTAAATTGCGAAGCTCATTCGACTACCTCCGGTTTGGATACGAGTCTGCGGACGATGCGGTATTCTGCCCAATCTGGCGGTGGCGCTATCCGTCGCGCTTCTTCTTCGCTGTTGAACCAGCCGACCTCGAATGTGTGCGCTGGCGTGTTGAATGGCGGCTCCGGTCGCCTACGGTTGCCCCATCCGGTGTAGTGTTTCCAGGCTCCGTTGAGGTGGGCTTGCGGGGCGTACTCCCACTGCATCCCGGCGATAGTGCGGTAG
This sequence comes from Bittarella sp. HCP28S3_D9, assembly GCF_052065655.1. Lineage (NCBI taxonomy): Bacteria > Bacillati > Bacillota > Clostridia > Eubacteriales > Oscillospiraceae > Bittarella (ex Durand et al. 2017) > Bittarella sp. HCP28S3_D9. The sequence continues at coordinate 22,057 of NZ_JBQHTP010000030.1, forward strand.
GCGCGGCGCTCGATTCGGTTAGCGTCCGGTTTCTGTTCCAGGCGTGCGCGTGCCTGTTTGGGTGTGATGGTCATGATTGATCCTTTGCGAGGTTGTAGATGTGCCCGGCTGGGCGGGGTACGAGCTGCGCAGCGCCGCGCTGCTCGAGGATCGTGATGGGCGACTGTAGTCGGGCGTAGAC
>NZ_JBQHTP010000031.1:0-20839 GCF_052065655.1 Bittarella sp. HCP28S3_D9
CACCAAGTGGTGCGCCCCTTCTCTTTCCCTCTGTCCTTTGTCCCGCAAAAGCAAAATGGCCCGGCAACCGATGTTGCCAAGCCATTTTTTCTGGTGGAGCATAGGAGGATCGAACTCCTGACCTCCACACTGCCAGTGTGGCGCGCTCCCAGCTGCGCTAATGCCCCAGATGTCTACTGCTTTTTTCGACTTTTATAGTATACCAAACCGAGTGGCTTCTGTCAACCATTTTTTTGCCTTTTCTGCAGAATTCGCTTCCCCTCCCCCCCTCTGCGCCCGGCCGGCGGGAAGCGGGGGAAAAAGAGGGGCAGACTGCAGATCTGTGTCCTCTTTGTCGGCGCACAGAGAGGGCAGCACGGCGCTCTCCTCCCCATTTCAAACGGGTTAAAAGGCGGGTTGTCCAAAAAGCAAAAGCCGCACAACAAAAGCTTTGTTGTGCGGCTTCTCTCTGGTGGAGCATAGGAGGATCGAACTCCTGACCTCCACACTGCCAGTGTGGCGCGCTCCCAGCTGCGCTAATGCCCCAGACGCTCTGCCGGTTTGACCCGGCAGTAGCTATTATAGCAAATGGGAATTGTCTGTGTCAACACCTTTTTACAAGAAATTTCACTCAATTTTTCCCGGCAGACGAAGGGGTCGCCTCCTTCTTCAAAAGCCCCTTTTTCTGGTAGGCGCGGAAGCTGAAAATGCTGGTCACCGCCGCCAGCCCAAAGGAGAGGGCCCCGAACCAGAAGGGCAGCTTGGCGCCGACGGTGTAGATCAGCCCCGCAAAGAGGGAGCCGCCGATCATCCCCACCGCTTTGACGGCGTTGAAGATGCCCGAGAGCTCGCCGCTGGTCTTGCCGGTGGTGGTGTCGCTGGTGACCAGGGTCTGCTGCATGGGGATGTACATCACGTTAAAGAGGTAGAAGATGACGTTGGCGGCGATGAAGGGGGCGGTCCCCGGCACCAGGCAGACGGCCACCAGGGTCGCCGTGCAGAGGCCAAAGACCGGGACGATGCTGCGGCGCATGTCGGTCTTTCTCGCCAGCCATACATTGACCGTCAGGTTGATGAGCAGGCCGATGATGCCGATGGCCGCCTTGATGATGCCGTTGTAGGAGGGGGGGAAGCCCAGCTCCGCCTTGATGTAGTAGTTGAAGGCGTTGTCGTAGTCGATGGTGGCAAAGTTGGCGAAGAAGACCGCCGCCAAAAAGAGACCCAGCGGGGCGGACATCCCCTTCCCCATGGAGATGAATGCCTTCAGGGGGTTGAGGCTCTGCTTGGGGGCGTTCGGCGCCGTCTCGGGCAGCTCTTCGGCCACCAGCAGGGGCATCAAAATGGCGACCAGGGTGATGCCGCCCACCTGCAGGGCAAAGTCCCAAAAGACCGAGCGCTCGCCGATCACCCCGCCCAGTAGGTAGCCGATGGCGGTAAAGACCGAGGTGAGGGCCGCCAGATAGCTCATCCGGGAGGCCAGCTTTTCGGGCTCGCTGTTGTTGGTCAGGTAGGCCATGATGGCCACCATGAAGCCGCCGGCAAAAGCGCCGCCGAAAAACCGGGCCAGCAGGGTCATGGCCGGGGTGGTGGCGAGGCCGAAGAAGAGCTGGCCCAGCCCGTAGCCAAAAGCGGTGATGCCGAACATCTTCAGGTGGCCGATCTTGTCGCCCACCACCCCCCAGATGGGGCAGAAGAGAAAGTTGGAAAAACTCATGGCGGCAAAGGCCACCCCGAACATGTAGTCGGGGAACCCCAGATCCTTAAACAGGGTGGGGGTGATGGGATGGATGAAGTTGGAGAGGGTCACCTGCACAGCGTACAGGGCAAACAGCAGGGCGATGCTCTTTTTCTTTTTCAAGGGTCAAATCCTCCTCTTGTCGTCTCGGCACAGGCGGGCGGCAGAGCCGCCGCTGGGAGCCCGCTCGCCCATGCCCTCAAAAAGCGGGGGCAGCACCCCCGCTTTCTGGCGCCTCCCCCTCAGGGAGGCAAAATCACTTACTTGTAAAACGCCCGGAAGGCCCGGTAGGCCATGTAGACGTCCAGTTTGGACACCACCTCGAAGGGCGCGTGCATCGAGAGCACCGGCACCCCCACGTCGATGACGTCCACGTTGAGGTTGGCGATGTAGAGGGCCACCGTCCCGCCGCCGCCGGCGTCGACCTTGCCCAATTCGCCGGTCTGCCAGAGCACGTTCTCCTGCTCCAGCAGCCGCCGCACATAGCCCACATACTCGGCCGATGCGTCGGAGGTGCCGCCCTTGCCGCGGGAACCGGTGAATTTGGTGACCACCACGCCCCGGTTGAGGTAGGCGGTGTTCATCGGCTCGGTCACGTCTGGGAAGGTGGGGTCGTAGGCCGCGTTCACGTCGGCCGAGAGGCAGCGGGAATGGGAGAGGACGTCCCGCCCGTTGGCGCCAAAGCAGGCCGCCAGGTCGGCCACAAAGTATTTCAGGTAGGAGGAGTTCAGGCCGGTGTTGCCGTCGCTGCCGGTCTCCTCCTTGTCCGCCAGGATGGTGACGGTGGTGTACTCGGGGGACTGGGCGGCCATCTCGGCCATGAGGGCGGTGTAGGCGCAGACCCGGTCGTCGTGGCCGTAGGCGCCGATCATGCTGCGGTCAAAGCCCACGTCCTGCGCCTTGAAGGCGGGCACCATCTCCAGCTCGGCCGAGAGGAAGTCCCGCTCGGTGATGCCGTACTTCTGGGCCAGGATCTGCATGATGTTCAGCTTGACCTTCTCGGACACCTTGTCGTCCAAGAAGGGGCGGCTGCCGATGAGGATGTTCAGCTCCTCCCCCTTGACGCCGTCGCCCAGCGTCCGCTTCATCTGTTCGGCGGCCAGGTGGGGCAGCAGGTCGGTGACGCAGAACACCGGGTCGTCGGCCGACTCGCCCACGCAGACCGGCACCACTTCCCCGCTCTGCTTGACGATGACGCCGTGCAGGGCCAGGGGGATGGCGGTCCACTGGTACTTCTTGATGCCGCCGTAGTAGTGGGTCTTGAAGAGGGCCAGGTCCTTCTCCTCGTAGAGGGGGCGCTGCTTCAGGTCCAGCCGGGGGGAGTCGATGTGGGCGGCGGCGATATGCACCCCCGCGCTCACCGGCTGGCGGCCGATGGTGCAGGCGATGATGGCCTTGCCCCGGTTGTTGAGAAACACCTTGTCCCCCGGCTGGTAGGCCGTCTGGGGTACAAAGGGGCGGTAGCCGTTTTGCTGCAGCATGGCGGTGACCTGGGCGGCCACCTCCCGCTCGGTCTTGCCGCAGTCGAGAAACTGCTTGTAGTTTTCGCAGAACAGGTCGGCCTGGTAGATTTCCTCCGCACCCACCTTCTCCACGCCGTTTCTGTCGTCCATCAAAAGCTGTTTGGCCAGCTCTTGGCCCTGGGACAGCTCGTTCATCACAATCGCTCCTTCCATCTGCGCAGCACCTCCCCTGCCGCCTCCTTGGCCGCCTGGGGGCCCGCGCTGTTGTCGATCACCCAATCTGCACGGGCGGCGTAAAAGCGGTCCTCCCGCTGGCTCGCCACCCGATTTCTGGCCTGGTTTTCCGATATATTGTCCCTCGCGACGATCCGCTTTATCCGCTCGGCGGCGCTGCAGGTGACGGCCACCAAAAAGCCGCAGAGGTCGGCGGCCCCCGTCTCGATGAGGGTCGCCCCGTCCACGATCAGGGGCATCTCCCCCTCGGGCCAGCCGTCGATGGTCTCCTTTAGGGCCCGCAGGATGCGGGGGTTGACGATCTCGTTGAGGGCGGCCAGCTTTTCCGGGTCGGAAAAGACCAGCGGCCCCAGCTTCCCGCGGTCGATGACCCCGTCCCTGACACAGCCGGGAAAGGCGTCGCCGATCTCCCCTATGCAGGCGGGATCCCCGTCCATCACCTCTTTGGCGAAGGCGTCACAGTCGATGGCGGGGCACCCGGCCTCCCGCAGCCAGCCGGTGATCAGGGACTTGCCCGCCCCGGTCTGGCCGGTGACGCCGATGACCCGGCCCCTATCCAAGGTCGATCACCTCGAAGGCGGCGGCCCGCAGCAGCCGGTTGTAAACCGCCAGGGCCACCCCCTCCTCTTTGGGGGAGCGGGCGTAGACCGTCTTGGCCCCCAGATCGTCAAAGTCCCGCAGCACCGCGAAGAGGTGCCTGGCCTGCTCCTCGTCCGACTCCCGGTGCCCATAGGGCACCGCCGGCACCGGGAGGGCCCCCTCCTCGCCGTCAAAGCACATGGCGTAGACGCCCGGCCCGGCGTGGTCTTTCAGGTAGGCGCAGTAAGCGGGAAAGTCCCCTTTCAAAATCACCACGTTTGCCTTGGGGGAGTAGTGCTTGTACTTCATCCCCGGGGAGGCCGCCACCTCCCCCTCTCGCAGCATGTGGAGGATGGCCGGGGACGCCTCGCAGCGGCCCAACACCCCCCGCAGCTGTTCCAGGGTCACGGCCCCGGGGCGCAGCAACTCCGGCGCCGGGCCGGCCAGGGAGACCACGGTGGACTCCACCCCCACCTGGCAGTCGGGCCCACAGACGATGCCGTCGATCTTGCCCGTCAGATCCCGCTGCACATGGCGGGCAGTGGTGGGACTGGGGTAGCCCGACAGGTTGGCCGAGGGGGCGGCGATGGGCACCCCCGCCAGCTCGATGAGCCGGTGGGCAATGGGGTCGGAGGGCATCCGGACGGCCACCGTGTCGAGCCCCCCCGACACGGTGGCGGAGACCCGCTCGGTCTTGGGGAGGATGATGGTCAGCGGCCCCGGCCAGAAGGCGTCGGTCAGCGCCTGCGCCTCCGGTGGGAAAGCGGCGTAGAGCTCCTTTGCCATCTCCACCCGGTCCACGTGGACGATGAGGGGGTTGTCCTGGGGGCGGCCCTTGGCCAAAAAGACGTTTTTGATGGCCTCCTCACAGTCGATGCTGGCCCCCAGCCCGTAGACCGTCTCGGTGGGGATGGCCACCACCTTCCCCGCCCGCAGCATGGCGGCGGCCTCGGCCAGCTTGGCGTCGTCGCGGGCGATGTCTTCTATGACAAACAGCTTGGTGTCGATCTCACTCACCCCTAATCCTGTGCCTTGAGCTTCTCCGCCTGGTCGGCGGTGATCAGGGCGTCGATGATCTCGTCCAGCGCGCCGTTGAGGATGGCCTCCAACTTGTACAGGGTCAGCCCGATGCGGTGGTCGGTGACCCGCCCCTGCGGGTAGTTGTAGGTGCGGATGCGCTCGGAGCGGTCGCCGGTGCCCACCTGGCTGCGGCGCTCGGCGGCGATTTCCTCCTGCTGGCGGCGCATCTCCCCCTCGAGGATGCGGGAGCGCAGCACCTTCATGGCCTTGTCCTTGTTCTTGTACTGGCTGCGCTCGTCCTGGCACTCCACCACAATGCCGGTGGGCAGGTGGGTGATGCGGATGGCCGACTCGGTCTTGTTGACGTGCTGGCCGCCCGCGCCGCCGGAGCGGTAGGTGTCGATCTGCAGGTCGGCGGGGTTGATGTCCACGTCCACCTCTTCGGCCTCGGGCAGCACCGCCACCGTCACCGTCGAGGTGTGGATGCGGCCGGCGGCCTCGGTCTCGGGCACCCGCTGCACCCGGTGCACCCCGCTCTCAAACTTCAGGCGGCTGTACGCCCCGTCGCCGTTGATGGCGAAGCTGATTTCCTTAAAGCCGCCCAGCTCTGTCTCGCTGGCGTACATGATCTCGCTCTTCCAGCCCTTCTGCTCGGCGTACATGCTGTACATCCGGTAGAGGGTGTTGGCAAAGAGGGCCGCCTCGTCGCCGCCGGCGCCGCCGCGGATCTCAATGATGACGTTCTTGTCGTCGTTGGGATCCTGGGGCAGCAGCAGGATGCGCAGCTCCTCCGCGGTCTGCTCCAGCTTTTTGCCGCTCTCGTCGAGCTGTTCGAGGACCATCTCTTTAAAGTCCTTGTCCAGCCCGCCCTCGTCGAGCATGGCCTTGGCCTCGTCCCGCTCCTGCCGGGCGGCCATGTGCTCGCGGTACTTCTCCACAATGGGGGTCAGCTGTTTGTGCTCCTTCATCAAGTCCCGATAGCGGTTTTGGTCGGTGACCACCGCCGGGTCCATCAGCAGCTCGTTGAGCTGCTCAAAGCGCTCTTCCGCCGAGCGCAGCCGGTCAAACATATCTGCCATATCTCTTCTTCTCCAACTCTCTGTTTTGTATTTTTACCTGTGTGGGAACATAGCATGTTAGAGTGCAGTCGCTACGATCCCCCCTGCGGTCCCTCTTCCCGCGGCAGGGGGAAGAGCTTCTTGATGTTCTTTTCGCACTTGGAGCGGGGCAGCTCCACCACCCGGCCGCAGCCGGTGCACTGGATCTTGAAGTCCATCCCCGCGCGCAGCACAACGAACTCAAAGGAGCCGCAGGGGTGCTTTTTCTTCATCTGCAACCTGTCTCCGACCCGAATGTCCATCTCTCGCCACACGCCCCTTTCCCAAATCAATAACAGCCGAAAAGCCCTTTTGCCGCCGTGGGACAAAAAGGCCAAATTGCCTTCCCTATTATAAAGGGTTTTCCCCGTTTTGGCAATCTTTATCACCGCTTCCAGCAAATTGGGCGGGCGGCTTTCCCGCAGCGCCCGGGCGCATATTTCCCGCCCGGGCGCTCATATACTGATACAGTAAGAAAAAAGGAGGGTTTCACGTTGAATTGTTATGCACCGGAAGGCATGCCCTCGGGCAGGCAGCCTGCCCACTTTGACTGCACTGCCAACATTTCCGAAGCCATCGAGTCGGGGGCCGTGCTGGAAGGCATTGCCCAAAAATGCGACAACAGCTACAATCTCTACATAGATCTGGGGGCCGCCATGGGGGTGCTGCCCTTTCGCGAGAGCGCCGTCGGCGCCGATTTGGGGAAGGTGCGGGAGATCTCGGTCATCTCCAAGGTCAACAAGCCGGTCTGCTTCTGCATCACTGGGCTGCGCGAGGGGGCCGACGGCAGACCGGTGGCCGACCTCTCCCGCCGGCTGGTGCAGGAGGCCTGTCAGCGCGACTACCTGGACCGCCTCGCCCCGGGAGACATCATCGACGCGGCCATCACCCATTTCGAGCCCTTCGGCGTTTTTGTGGACATCGGCTGTGGCATCGTCTCCCTCCTCCCCATCGACTGCATCTCCGTCTCCCGCATCGCCCATCCCCGCGACCGCTTCACCCCCGGCCAGTGGCTGCGGGCAGTGGTCTCCGGCCGGGACGGCCTGGGCCGGATCACCCTCACCCATAAAGAGCTGCTGGGCACCTGGCTGGAAAACGCCGCCTCCTTCTCCCCGGGGGACACGGTGCCGGGGGTGGTGCGCTCGGTGGAGAGCTACGGCATCTTCATCGAACTGCTGCCCAATTTGGCGGGCCTGGCGGAGGTGCGGGAGGGCATCCACCCGGGGGACACCGTCTCGGTCTACATCAAGAGCATCCTGCCGGAGAAGATGAAGATCAAACTCATCATCATCGACGACTTCCCCGCCGGGTCCTGCCACCAGTCCCGCCCGCCCCTGCACTACTACTGGGAGGGCGATCACATCGACGCCTTTTACTACTCCCCGCCCAGCTGTCCGCGGGAGATCGCCACCGTCTTCACCCCCCCATCCGGCTGCTAGCGCGCCGCCAAAAAAGGAGGGCCGCCAGGGAAACACTCCCCGCGGCCCTCTCTCTTTTTACCCCTCCAGGGCGGACAGCGCCTGCTCGCAGAGCCGGGCGGTCAGGATGTTGTCCCGGCCGCTGGTGAGGGGCTCCTCCCCCGCCTCGCAGCAGCGAAAGAAGTGCTCCACCTCCCCGGCAAACCCCCGCAGCCAGAGGTCCCGCTCGGTCCCCGAGGCCGGGCCCATGCCCGGCGTCCAGAGGCAGTCCCCCTCGCTCACATCCGCCCAGGGGCGGGGCGAGGCGGCGCTCCGGTGGAGGCGCAGTTCGCAGAGGTCCCTGGCCGCCACAAACCCCTCTTCACAGGTGACGCAGACCCACTCTGTCTCCCGGGTCCAGGCGCTCCGGTTTTCCAGGGAGAGGCTCCCCACCGCGCCGCTGGCAAAGCGGAGGGTCAGAGCGTAGGAACTCCCCTTTCCGCCCGAGCGGACGGCCGAGACCTCCTCCACCTCCCCCATCAGGTAGCGCAGCAGGTCCAGATAGTAGATGGCCACGGCAAAGAAGAAGTCGCGGTCGGTCCTGCAAAAGGCCGAGGCGTCCACCGCAAAGGCCGCCTGCACCGAGCAGGGGCCGCCCAGCTCCCCCTGCGAGAGGCAGTCTTTCAGCCGGCGATAGACCGGGGCGTAGCGCTTCATAAAGGCCACCATCAGCTGCCGGTCCCCCCGCCTCTCCGCCTCGATCTGGCGGGCCTCCTCCTCGCCAAAGCCCAGGGGCTTTTCCACCAGCACCGACTTGCCCGCCCGCAGGCAGTCGCGGACGATGGCCGGCGCGCTCTCCCCCTGGGTGATGACCGCCACCCGCGGGCACTCCTCCCGGGCGAGCATCTCCTGGTAGTCGCCGTAGGCCCGCCCTCCCGGGAAGCCCCACCGCTCCAGGGCCTGGCGGGAGCGCTCGGCATTGCGGGTGGCCACCGCCGCCATCTCTCCCCCCGCCAGCAAAATGGACGGGTAGATGTTGGCCCGGGCATGCCGGCCCGCGCCGACGATGCAAATTGCTCTCTCGCTCACTGTAACTCCCCCTCTCTTTTCCTCCATTGTAGGGCATCGGCGCAGAGAAAACAATCGCCCGCTTTCTATTTTCGGGTTTTGTGGTATAATAACCACGAAGTAACTATTATAATGGGATTGTCAGGCAGCTGTACAAACACTATTTGCTCCCCTACCTCCCAGCCAAACTCCGCCGCGCGCTTTCCCCCTGCGGCAGAACAGCCGCGAAGCGACGTCCTGCTGGGGAGGGCCGGGCAGATGCGCAAATGTCCTTCCCCCCCTGTTTCACAGCCAAGCTCCGCCGCGCGCTCGGCGCTTGCGGCGTCCTGGCCGCAAAACGACGGCGAGGGCGAGATGGCCGGGCCGATGTGCAGATGCCCTACCCCCTACCCCCGCCCCGTGCTCCCTCTTTCCCACGGCGCCGCCGAGCGGCCGTCCCCCCACCCAGGCGGACGTGCAGCCCTCTTTCCCCCCGCCCTGCGGCCAGACGGCCGCATCCAAACGCCATCAAGCCCTTCTTTCCAAAACGGCATTCCGGAGGTCCCCCCATGAACAAGAACAACGCATTCATCCACGGCATCATCCCCGGCGGGCTCACCACCACCAATGAGATTCGGGTGCTGGTCTGCTGGCTGGCCTCCCGCCAGCCGGAGGGGGTGCCCCAAAATCTCCTCATCGACAGCCTGACCCTCGAGGGGCTGGCCAACTATTTTGAAATCACCGCCGCCATCTCCGCCCTGCTGGAAAACGGCCAGGTCGTCCTCGAGGACGACTGCGTCAAGCTGGACGGGGAGGGCCGCCGCGCCGCCGCGCTGCTGGGGGACGAGATCCCCCCCGCCGTGCGGGAGAAAGCCGCCGCCGCCCTCGACCGGATGGTGGACCTGGCCAAGAACAAGAGTGAGACCGACGTGCAGATCATCAAGGTCAGCGACGGCTACGTCGTCCGCTGCAGCGTGCTGGACATCGGCACCGACCTCTTTTCCGTCTCCCTCTTCGCCCCCACCCGGGAACAGGCCGAGGGGATCCGAGACCACTTCCTGCAGGACCCAGGGCGGCTCTACCAGTACAACCTCTTCCTCCTCACCGGGGAGGACTACACCGAATAGGCGGGACTTTCCTTTCAAAAGGGCCCGGCGGTCAAAACCGCCGGGCCCTTTTTGGCGCGCAGAGGGGGCGTCACTCGGTGTAGCCCCACTCCCCCTCCATCCGCTCGACAAGGGATTTCAGGTTGGCCACCGTCTCCCGGGAGAGAAAGTGCTCCACCCGCTCCACCTGCTCCAACTGGTGCGAAGAGCGGTTGAGAAGGCAGAAAAAGCGGGCCAGCAGCTGGTGGCGCTGCAGGAGATAGCGCCCCTCCTCCTCCCCCTTGGGGGTGAGGGTGACCACCCCGTATCGCTCAAAGGCCACCAGCCCCGCCCCCCGCAGCCGCCCCACCATCTTGGAGGCGGAGGAGGGCTTGACGTTCAGCCGCTCGGCCAGGGCCCCCACCCGCGCAAACCCCTCCGCCGCACAGAGCCGGGCAATCATTTCCAGGTAATCCTCCATAGAAGCGGAGAGCGCAGGGGGATTTTTGAGCGCATAGCCGCTGAGGGTGTAAAAATCGATGTCGCTGTCCATCGGCGCACCTCCCGGTCCCTGTCACCTTTTTTCCCGCCAGCCAATAAGATAGGGGCAGGAAAGAGAGTTTCCTCAAACCAACTTATACCTATTCGGCCGGCGGCCACAATTATGCCGCCCGCCTTGTCAAAGGAGAGAGCACCATGAACTCCGTTCAAGACATAGCTCGTCTGGGCGCCCTGAAAGAGGGGCAGACCGCCCGCGTCAAAGACATCCTGCAGGAGGGCACCATGCGCCGCCGCTTACAGGACATCGGCATCATCGAGGGCACCCGCATCAAGTGCCTGCAAAAGAGCTTCTGGGGCGACCCGGTGGCCTACCTCATCCGGGGCGCGGTCATCGCCCTGCGGGAGGAGGACAGCGACCAAATTTTGGTGGAGACCGTCGGCCTTCACCGCGGCACAGAGGGGCTCAAGAGCTAGCCCCCCTCCCCGGCCCCGATCGGGGCGCCGGGGTACATAGATGCGGCGGCCAGAAGCCCTTTTTGCCCGCCGCCTTTTCCTGCAAACCGCAAAAGAGGAGCTGATATTTCATGGGATTAACCGCGCACTCCACCGGCATGGGGGCCGTGGACCAGGGGCTGCAGATCGCCCGCCGCGCCCCCGGCGACCGGGTGATCGCCCTGGCAGGCAACCCCAACGTGGGCAAGAGCACCGTCTTCAACGAACTGACCGGCCTCAACCAGCACACCGGCAACTGGCCGGGCAAGACGGTGGCCACCGCCCAGGGCACCCATACATATGAGGGGACCGACTACATCCTGGTCGACCTGCCAGGCACCTACTCCCTGCTGGCCCACTCGGCCGAGGAGGAGGTGGCCCGCGACTTCATCTGCTTTGGCGGGGCCGACGGGGTGGCCGTGGTCTGCGACGCCACCTGCCTGGAGCGAAACCTCAACCTGGTCTTGCAGACCATCGAGATCACCCCCAACGTGGTGGTCTGCGTCAACTTGATGGACGAGGCCAAGAAAAAGCAGATCGACATCGACCTGGAGCAGCTCTCGCGCAATCTGGGGGTCCCGGTGGTGGGGGCCGCCGCCCGCAGCGGCAAAGGGCTGCGGGAGCTGATGGAGGCCCTCTCGTCGGTCACCCACGAGGGGCGCCCCACCCCGCCTGACCCCATCCGCTACACCGCCCCCATCGAGGCGGCCATCGCCTCCCTGCAGCCCCTGCTGGAAGGGAGGTTGGCGGGCAAACTCTCCTCCCGCTGGGTGGCCCTCAAACTGCTGGACCAGGACGACAGCCTCACCGCCTCCCTGCGCACCCACCTGGGCTTTGACCCCCTGGCCGACCCCGCCGTCGCCGCGGCGCTGGACGGGGCCCGGGCTCGGCTGGCCGCCGAGGGGATCACCCCGGAAGGGCTGCGGGACCGGGTGGCTGCCGCCATCGTCCTCGCCGCCGAGGGCGCCTGCGCCGACAGCGTCACCCTGCGCCAGGCCGAGAGCCGGGACCGGGACCGCAGGATCGACGCGATCCTCACCAACAAGTGGACCGGTATCCCCATCATGCTGGCCCTGTTGGCGGCGGTGTTCTGGATCACCATCACCGGGGCCAACTACCCCTCCCAGTGGCTCTCGGACGCCCTGTTCTGGGTGCAGGACCGGCTGACCGACCTCTTTGTCTACCTGCACGCCCCCGCCTGGCTGCACGGCGCGCTGGTGCTGGGGGTCTACCGGGTGCTGGCCTGGGTGGTCTCGGTGATGCTGCCGCCCATGGCCATCTTCTTCCCCCTCTTCACCCTGTTAGAGGACTTCGGCTACCTCCCCCGGGTGGCCTTCAACCTGGACCACCAGTTCAAAAAGGCCTGCGCCTGCGGCAAACAGGCCCTGACCATGTGCATGGGCTTCGGCTGCAACGCCGCCGGGATCGTGGGCTGCCGCATCATCGACTCCCCGCGGGAGCGGCTCATCGCCATCATCACCAACAACTTCGTCCCCTGCAACGGCCGCTTCCCCACCCTGATCTCCATCATCACCATGTTCTTTGTGGGGGCCGCCGGGGGCGCCCTCTCCACCGGGCTGTCGGCGGTGGTCTTGCTGGGGGTCATCGTCCTGGGGGTGGTCATGACCTTCTGGATCTCCCGGCTCCTCTCCCACACCATCCTCAAGGGGGTGCCCTCCTCCTTCACCCTGGAACTGCCCCCCTACCGCCGCCCCCAGATCGGCAAGGTGCTGGTGCGCTCGGTCCTCGACCGCACCCTCTTCGTGCTGGGCCGGGCCGTGGCGGTGGCCGCCCCGGCGGGCCTTCTCATCTGGCTGATGGCCAACATCCAGGTGGGGGACGCCAGCGTCCTCCTCCACTGCGCCCACTTCCTGGACCCCTTCGCCCACCTGTTGGGGATGGACGGGGTCATCCTCATGGCCTTCATCCTGGGCTTCCCGGCCAACGAGATCGTGGTGCCCATCATCATCATGGCCTACATGGCCACCGGCAGTCTCACCGACATGTCAAACCTCTTCGCCCTCAAAGACCTGCTGGTGCAAAACGGGTGGACCTGGCTCACCGCCGTCTGCACCATGCTCTTTTGCCTGATGCACTGGCCCTGCTCCACCACCTGTCTCACCATCGGCAAGGAGACCAAAAGCCTCAAGTGGACGGCCATCTCCTTCGCCGTCCCCACCCTGGTGGGGATGCTCGTCTGCTTCACCGTGGCCACCGCCGCCCGGCTGCTGGGGCTGGCCTGACCGACACGCCAAAAAAGCGCCCCGGGCACCAAATCCGCCCGGGGCGCTCCCCCTTTTTGCTATCTCCCCGCCTTCCAGCGGCTGCGCGCCAGCAGGGCAAGGGCAACCGCCCCCACGCCGGCGGCCGCCAGAACGGGGGCGCCGCTGGGAGTAGTCCACGGTCAGCTCCCCCGCAAAGCGGACCTGGGCGCTGTGCTGGCGGCGGCTCTCCCATCTCACAGCACCCCTTTTTCAAACAGTCTACCCGGCAATTCTCAACTTTTTATCAATTTCGCGGGCAGCCCCCGCTATCTTTGTAAAGGGGAGGGGGGACAGGCCCTCCTCCCCCACGAGTATAGCACATCTCCCCCCTCTCGCCAAAGGGGGCATTTGTATCAATTGACAGACAATGGATTGAAATATCGTGAAATATGTGCAAACTGTACTGATTTCGTTGACCTTTGTCTGTGTTTGCTATACAGTAGAGAAAAAGGGGAGAACTCTCTCTCCCCGCGGTGAGAGGAGGCGCCCTCCCCTCTCTTGACAAGGAGTGACCGCTGTGAAAAACAGATTGAAATTGCTCGAGATTGACCCCCTTCTCGCCCCGTTTGAGGGGGATATCCGCCTGCGGGACGAGCGGTACCGCGGCGTCAAAAAACAGCTGCTGGGCGGCGGGGACAGCCTCTCCGACTTCGCCAACGGCAGCCTCTACTACGGCTTTCACCCCACCGAAGACGGCTGGGTCTACCGTGAGTGGGCCCCCCACGCCGAGGCGGTGCACCTCTTTGGCGACTTTAACGGCTGGGATCGGGAAGCCCATCCCTGCCGCAAACTGGAAAACGGCAACTGGGAGCTGCGGGTCAAGGGCCCCATCCCCCACCAGTCGGAAGTCAAGGTGCAGATCACGGCCGACGGCACCTTCTTTGACCGCATCCCCCTCTACGTGCGCCGGGCGGTGCAGGACCCCCTCACCTTCGGCTTCAACGGGCAGATCTGGTGGCCCGACGAGCCCTTTGTCTGGACCGACGGCGACTTTGTGCGCCGGCGGGACACCCCGCCCCTCATCTATGAGTGCCACGTGGGGATGGCCGGGGAGGAGCCCAAAGTCTCCTCCTTCCGGGAGTTCACCGAGACCGTCCTCCCCCGGGTCAAGCGGCTGGGCTACAACACGGTGCAGCTGATGGCGGTGATGGAACACCCCTACTACGCCTCCTTCGGCTACCAGATCTCCAACTTCTTTGCCGTCTCCTCCCGGCTGGGCACGCCGGAGGACCTGAAGGCGCTCATCAACACCGCCCACGGGATGGGGATCGCCGTCTTTTTGGACCTGGTGCACTCCCACGCGGCCAAAAACACCGCCGAGGGGATCGCCGCCTTCGACGGCACCGAGTACCAGTTTTTCCACGCCGGGCCCCAGGGGGACCACCCCGCCTGGAACACCAAGCTCTTTGACTACGGCAAGCCCCAGGTGCTCCACTTCCTCCTCTCCAATTTAAAATACTGGCTCACCGAGTACCACTTCGACGGCTTCCGCTTCGACGGGGTCACCTCCATGCTCTACCACGACCACGGCCTGGGGGAGAGCTTTGACTCCTATCAAAAATACTTCAGCATGAACACCGACGTGGAGGCGGTCACCTACCTGCAGCTGGCAAACGACCTCATCCGCGAGGTCTCGCCGAACGCCGTCACCGTCGCCGAGGACATGAGCGGGATGCCGGGGATGTGCGTCCCCATCGCCGACGGGGGGATCGGCTTTGACTACCGTCTCTCCATGGGGGTGCCCGACTTCTGGATCAAGACCCTCAAGTCCCAGAGAGACGAGGACTGGGACCTGGGCAAGATGTGGTTTGAACTCACCACCCGCCGCCCGCAGGAGAAAAACATCGGCTACTGCGAGAGCCACGACCAGGCCATGGTGGGGGACAAGACCCTCATCTTCTGGCTGGCGGACGCGGAGATGTACTGGCACATGGATCTAAACTCCCACAGCGACGTCATCGAGCGGGCCATCGCCCTGCACAAGATGATCCGGCTGGTGACCTTCTCCCTGGCGGGGGAGGGCTACCTCAACTTCATGGGCAACGAGTTTGGGCACCCCGAGTGGATCGACATGCCCCGGGAGGGCAACGGCAACAGCTACCAGTACGCCCGCCGCCAGTGGAGCCTGGCCGACAGCCCCTTCCTGCGCTACCAGCACCTGCAGGCCTTTGACATGGCCATGATCGACCTGCAAAACAGCGGCAACCTGCTGGGGGCCCCCTCCAACCTGCAAAAACTCAGCCACAACCGCAAACTGCTGGTCTACCGCCGGGGCGACTACCTCTTCGCCCTCAACTTTCACCCCGTGAACGACTGCAAGACCAAGCTCCCCCCGCCGGAGAAGGGCCGGGTCTGGCAGCCGGTGCTCCACACCGCCGAAACGCGCTTTGGCGGCTGGATGGAGAGCGGCGACATCCCCCCCGCCGGGCCGGAGCCCCTCTTCCTCCCCCGCCGCAGCGGGGTGGTCTACAAACTGTCGTGACTGCGATCCGGCCGGCACAGCAGCCGGCCGGCCGTGAGAAAGGAGCGCGATTTCATGAAAAAATCGGTCAAACAGCCCGCCGGGCTGGTCAAGTCCTCCAAGTCCATCGCCCGCTCGCTGGCCTTTGTGGGCTCGGTCGTCTCGGTGGGGGCGGTGGCGGTCTCCGCGGTGGGCGGCCTCTTTGCCTACAAACTCTACCGCACCCTCTCCGCCGCGCAGAAAGCCCTCCCCAAAATGGAGCGGGCGGCGGAGCTCTACATCGCCCAGAGCGCCCGGGAGGGGGAAGACGCCTCCCCCCGGCGCGACCCGTAACTGCAAAACGCCCTTTCCGCCCTACCGGGTCGCCCCCGGCGGGGCGTTTTTTTCCCTTCTCTCCTCCCCCGCCGCTCGGAGCGCGCTCGGACAGGGGACCGTTTCTTCCAATCTTTTCAAAACAGGCTGCATGAACTTTGCGGGTTTATTTTGTGCACCTTTTATAGTCCCCCTTCCCGCTCGCCCCTCTCCCCGCCCCCCTCGGCCCGCCCGGGGAGCGGGTTTGTCCCCTTTTTGCCATCCCGGGGGAAAGGGGGACAAATTTCGACAACCGTTTTGTGAAAACAAAATAAAAGAATTGCCACCGCTTCCTCCACCGTGTAAAATATTGATAGATTGTGTGTTTTTCAAAGGCCACCCAAGAGATTAGAATGCGGAGGAATGGGAAGATGAATCGCGATTATGTCTACAAGTCCCAGGACATTGTCAACGAGGTAAAAAAAGCCGTGATCGGCAAAGACGACGTGGTCACCAAGGTCATGCTTGCAGTGCTGGCCCGTGGCCACGTTTTGTTGGAGGACATCCCCGGCGTGGGCAAGACCACCCTGGCGGTGGCCTTCTCCAAGGCCATGAACCTGAATTACAACCGGGTGCAGTTCACCCCCGACGTCATGCCCTCGGACGTGACCGGCTTCTCCATCTATGACAAGGAAAAGCAGGAGTTTGTCTACAAGCCCGGCGCGGCCATGTGCAACCTCTTTTTGGCCGACGAGATCAACCGCACCTCCTCCAAGACCCAGTCGGCCCTGCTGGAGGTGATGGAGGAGGGCAGCATCACCGTGGACGGGGTCACCCGCCAGACCCCCCGGCCCTTTGTGGTCATCGCCACCGAAAACCCCATCGGCTCGGTGGGCACCCAGCTGCTGCCCGAATCGCAGCTCGACCGCTTTGCCGTCTGCCTCACCATGGGCTACCCCGACGCGGAGAGCGAGCTGAACATCCTGCGCGACCGCAAGGGCCACAACCCCCTCGACGACATCGAGCCCATCGCCGACGGCGAGGAGATCATGGCCATGCAAAACGAGGTGGACGAGGTGCACGTGCACGACGACATCTACCGCTACATCACCGAGATCGCCGCCGCCACCCGCAACCACCCCGACCTGCGGCTGGGCCTCAGCCCCCGCGGCACCCTGGCGGTGGCCAAGATGGCCCGCGCCAACGCCTACTACCTGGGGCGCGAGTACGTGGTGCCCGACGACGTGCGCGCCGTGCTCAAGGCCACGGCCGGGCACCGGGTGCTGCTCACCTCCAAGGCGGGGGTGGCCGGGCTGACCGGCGGCGACATCCTGGAGAAGATCCTCGGGGAGATCGAGCCCCCCTCCATCCAGCAGCCGACCCGCGCCCGGCGGGATCGCTAGGGGCTGGGCGCCATGTGGTTTCGCAAATGCGTCTACGGCCTGCTGGTGGTGGGGATGGCCCTCTTCTCGGTCTTTTACAAGGACTACCTCTCCTACCTGACCTTTGCCATCACCCTGCTGCTGCCGCTGCTGCTCTACATCCTGCTGCGGGTGGCGGTGCGCTACACCAAGATCTCCCTGGCCTGCGAGCACTACTCGGTGGTGGCGGGGGACTTGCAGACACTGCACATCAAGGCGCGGGTGCGCTCCTTTCTGCCGGTGTCCGAGTGCCGGGTGACCCTGGTCTGCCGGCACCAGTACTACGGGGGGGAAGACGTGCAGACGGTGGTCTTTCCCCTCTTCCCCCTCAACCGGCAGGACTTCACCTTCCCCATCCGGGCCCTCTACGACGGCAACGCCGTCATCGAGGTGCGCTCCATCGTCTACTTCGACGCCTTTAAACTCTGGAAGCGCCGGGCCAAAGAGCTGCCCGACCCGGTGCCCTTCACCGTGATGCCGGTGATCTATGAAATCGAGTCCAATATGGCCCAGCGCCACGCCCTGGGCGAGAGCGACACCTTCGACCAAAACCGCTTCGGCGACGACTACTCCGAGACCTTCGGCATCCGCGACTACCAGCCGGGCGACAAGCTGCAGCGCATCCACTGGAAGCTGACGGCCTCGCAGGGCCGGTTCATGGTGCGCCAGGGCAGCTACCCCCTGCAAAACGCCCCCCTGCTGCTGCTCGAACTCTGGGCCGACCCCAGCCGCCCCCGCTATAAAAAGGAGTTGAGCGCCGCCCTGGACGCCTGCGCCTCCCTCTCCTTCTACCTGCTGGACCAGGTGGGGGAACACCAGCTCTGCTGGTGCGACGAGAGCGGTCTGCACCGCTACCCCGTCCGGGCGGAGGAGGAGGTGCTCGACGCCCTGCAACAGGTCTTTGGCGCCAAGCCCTACGCCGACCGGCCGCACATGCTGCAGGACCACTACCTCGACCAGCTGGCGGGGACCGAGCCCTACGCCTTCTACGTCACCCCGAACCTGGCGGAGGAGGTGGCCAAGGACGACCGGCTGCGCAGCTTTGGCGACAGCTTCACAATCTTCTACACCAACCCCGACGGGGGGGAACAGGCCCAGGGGCCGGGGCTGGTGCCCATCGACCCCGACCAGGTGGGCGCGAGCCTGCAAAATCTAATGCTGTAAGGAGGGCCCTGTCTTGTCAAAAAAATCCGCTTCTCGCGCGCCCTCCCGGCGCAAGGACGTCGAGCCCGGGCAGAACAGCGGCCTCTTCTTTCAGGAGGGCGCCTCCCTCGCCTTTCGCTGGGAGGTCCCGGGCTTCAGCTATTTTGCCACCATCGTGCTGGCCTTTCTCTGTCTGCTGGGCTTTGCCAGCACCTTCTCGACCATCTACAAAATCGACCAGTCCCACTCCAACTTGATGTTGGGGGTGGCGGTCTTCCCCCTGCTCTTCGGGCTCATCTACTTCAACAAGCACACCACCCGCATCGGCCTCCCCATCGCCTTTGCCGGCTTTGCCGGGGTCTGTGTCTGGATGGGGGACCGCCTGATCCCCAGCGCCTACATGGCCTACAACGCCCTGGCGGCGCGGATCAACACCCGCATCCCCACCGAGCTGCCCTACGTCTCCTACTCCTTTGCCGAGACCGACAGCTCCGACCTCTGTTTCATGCTGGTCTTCTTCCTCCTCTCCGCCGGCATCTGCTGGTTCATCCTCCGCCGGCCCAGCCTGCCCATGGTGCTGCTCCTGAGCTTCCCCGTCATCGAGGTGGGGATGTTCGTGGGGCTGGTGCCCGCCTACTTCTCCTTTTTGCTGCTGGTGGCGGCCTACGCCGGCATCGGCGCCATGCAGGTGGTGCGCCAGCGCCGGGGGGAGGGGGAGTTTATCCGCCCCAAAAAGAAAAAGGACGTCCTCTTTTACAACGGCGGGCACCGCAAGTGGCTCTCGATGATCGTCTCGGTCATCCTGATCGCCGCCGTCTGCCTGAGCATGGGCGGGGCCACCGCCCTGCTCACCCCGGCCCTCTACGACTCGACGGCGGTGCAGAACTTCCGCGACGACATGGCCGAGGCGCTGGAGGACTTCCCCCTCAGCGGCAATTTCGGGGGCGCCTCCGGCGGGTTGACCGGCGGCAAGCTCTACGAGGTGGACGGCCTGCACTACACCGGCCAGACGGCCCTGCGGGTCACCGGCCCCTATTTTGGCGACGCCTTCTACCTGCGGGGCTTCGTGGGGGGCGAGTACATCGGCACCGCCTGGCTCCCCGCCGACATGGCCAGGGAGACCCAGCTCACCCAGGAGATGTACGACGCCTTTGAGGCCAGCGGCAGCCACCCCCAAAACCTGCAGGGGGAGACCGTCTCCCTGGCCCGCAAGGCCTTCAGCGGCCAGGTGAAGCGCAGCGTTCTCTCCCACGTGAAAATCGAAAACCGGGGCGCCAACTCCGCCTACACCTACACCCCCTACAACGGCCTTTTCAGCGAGGACGACGTCACCTTCTCGGGGGAGGCAAACGTCTCGGTCAAGAGCAAAAAGCGCAAGTACGAGTTTGACTACTTTGCCCTGCCCAGCATGTTGGAGGTGGGGAGCCTCCGCCACGACGCCGCCTCGGCCAGCGACGACCCCTTCGGTTACATCGAGCTCCTCTCTGTCTACGAGAACTATGTCCACCAGACCTACACCGAGCTGCCCGACAAAGGGCTCTCCAGCATCCGCTCCGCCTGCACCCCCGAAAAGTACCAGGAGCTGGGCGGGCTCGAGGGGTACTCCAAATACGTCCGCACCCTGCTGCAGTCGAACAAGATCTACGACATGAACCCGGGCAAGGTGCCTGAGGGCGAGGACTTCATCGCCTACTTCTACGACCAGATGGACGGCGGCTTCTGCGTCCACTACGCCTCCGCGGCAGTGGCCATGTTCCGGGCCGCCGGCGTCCCCGCCCGGTATGTGGAGGGGTACCTGGTCAAGGGCGACACCTTCTCCAGCGGCAAGGACGCGGGGGACCAGCTGGTCTACGACATCAGCGGCGAGGCCATCTCCAACCCCGCCCGCCAGGTGGATGTACTGGATTACAGCGCCCACGCCTGGGCCGAGGTCTATGTGGACGGCTACGGCTGGATCCCCATGGAGATGACCACCACCTTCCGCGACCCCTACGACGGGTACAGCTATCCCCTCCTCTCGGGCGACCGCTCCCCATTGGAGAGCGAGGGCGATCCCAAGGCGGAGGAGAATGTGGGCGGGGTGGACGGTCCCCAGACCATACAGGAGAAGTTCCTGGGCTTCCGCTTCGGGGATACCTGGCTCGGCCAGCTCCCCCTCTACCTGATGATCCCCCTCTTTGTGGGGGCGCTGCTCGCCCTCTTCCTCGCCGCCCTCCTCCTGCGCGCCGGCATCGTCCGCGCCAGGAGCACCGGCCGGTACCGCCGGGCCGACGACACCCAGAAGGTCCTGCTGGACTACGGGCGGCTGGAGCGGGTGCTGCGCTACCTGGGCGAGGACAACCGACAGCATCTGCCGGTGGACGAGTACGCTACTTCCCTGCAGATCCGCCACCTGACGGTGCACGAGGGCGACTTCGCCAAGGCCCTGGAACTGGCGCAGAAAGCCCGCTTCTCCAAGGGCGGCTGCACCGCCGAGGAGCGCCGGTGGATGGAGGCGTTTGTGACGCATTTCAGCAAACGAGTGTACAGAGACCTGTCGCTGCCCAAACAGTTCTCCTTCCGCCTGCTCCACCTCAACTAGACCCCATCTGCCGATCACAACGCAGGGAGGGGGGGGGGGGGGGTAAACC
>NZ_JBQHTP010000032.1:0-19553 GCF_052065655.1 Bittarella sp. HCP28S3_D9
ACGGTCGTCCCTACGTGTGGGGCGGCTCGGCGCATGGCGATGGTGGTACGGACTGTTCTGGCTTCATGTCGGGCATCGCGGATGTGATCCTCGGCGGGTCCGGCGCACGTCAATGGGCTACAGGCAATTTCCCCGGTTCGCAGCAGGGCGCGTGGAAGCCCGGCCTGGCGGCGGGCTTCGCCGTCGGCATCTCGGATGTCCACACCGCCGGAACGATCGGCGGAGCGCCGGGCATCCCCGCGGTGAACGTCGAGTCCGGTGGCATCAACTCACGTGTAAAGTTCGGTACCTCGGATGCTGCTGGTGCGAATGATTCGCAGTTCAACCGTAGATTCTCGCTCATTGTGACTGATTCCGGCGCGTTCGTGCCCGGCATGGGCGGCGGCGCGTCGATGGTGGACATCATCGGCGGGTTGACGAAGCCATTCCAGGAACGCATGAGTTCCGCAGCCGCCGGGTGGGCGCAGTCGCACGCTGGCATCATCAACACGTATCCGCAGAAGCTGTCGGAGACGCTGGGGAAGATCACCCGCGACAAGATTACGAAGCTGTCCGAGGAAATGATGGGCGACCCCGGCGGTGTCGGCGCGGAGCGGTGGCGACCTATGGCGAAGCGTGCCATGGCCCGCGTCGGCTTCAACTGGCAGGATAAACGCCAAGTCGATGCCATGATCGCGCAGATTCAGTCCGAGTCCGGTGGTATTCCGAACCGGGCGCAGGAAATCGTGGATGTGAACGGCACCGGCGCGTCGGCGGGCCTTGGCCTGCTGCAGATCATTCCGACGACGTTCGCGGCGCACCGTGACCCGGAGCTGCCGAACGACCGCACGAACCCGTTCGCGAACATGGTCGCGGCGCTGCGGTACTACAAGTCCCGCTATGGCATGGACCTTACGACTATGTGGGGTCACGGGCATGGTTACGACCGTGGCGGGTTGATCACGGATCGGGGCTTGTTCTCGAAGCAGACGACGCAGGCGGAGCGGGTGCTGTCGCCTAGGCAGACCGGCGCGTTTGAGGAGCTCGTCGGGTTCCTCGGGTCGGCTGATTGGCAGTCCCTCCGCGACGCTGGTGCAACCATCACCGGCGACAGCGGCGGGCGGAGCGTAAGGACGGTTGAGGTGACCCTGAACTACTACGGGAGCGGCGACGGTGAGGACGTGGCCGATGCCGTCGAGCAGCGACTTATTAGGAGCGCGTGGTGAGTTACAACGGCTATTTGAGTCTCGGAAGCGCGGAGTTGATTAACTCCCGCCGGGCGGCTGGGCACGCCCTCCACGGTATCTGTTCCCGCTCGTTTGAGCTGATTTGGGATGATTCGTGGGGCCAGCAGCACGTGTGGCTCGGCGACGAGGACTACATCACCCCGGAGCAAACCGGGGCCCCGTGGGTTCAGGCGGGCAGGCCGGAGTCGTTGGAGTTCGGCGGGGTGTACGGCCTGAATATTGACGGGCTCGACACGACGAAGATTGATCAGGATGTCACCGAAGCCACGGGCGACGGCGGTTCGGTCGGCAGGCGTAGGCTCCCCACTCGCGAGGTCAAGGTGGAATGCTTGCTTATGGCGGCGACTTCCCGTGGCCTGGAGTGGGGCTTGCGGTGGCTGACCCGTTCTCTGCTCGCGGATGGGTGCGGGGGGGATAGCGGCCCGCGTGATTTGGTGTTTCTCGAATCGTGCCCGGATTATCGGCAGTGGGAGCGCCCGGCTGATGTCCGGGAGCGTGCCGGGCAGCTGACCCGGATTCTGACGAGCGTGGTGGTGACGAAGACCCCGGAGGTGACGAACCGCTACGGCGTGTCGAATGACCGTGGGGACTACGCGCCGTGTATGGCGGTGGTGGAGTTCGAGCTGACGGCGCTGGTGCCGAGGGTATGGCGCAGCCCCGTTGTGTTGCTTGGGCCGCGGAGCCTGTCGGCGGGCGAGGTGATGACCGCTAGGTTCCAAGAACTCGACGCGGATGGGACGTGCCCGGCGAACTGTGATGACGACGAGGGCGTGCTACTAGATCCGAAGATGGGCGACCTGTGGACGCTGCCCCGCCCGACCGCGCCGGGCGTTGAGATCGGTTGCATGCCGATTGATTCGCGACGATCCGTGTTCACAATCAGGGAGGGCGCTATCCCCCTGACCGGTGAGATGCTGCCGACCGTCGTGGTCCGCTCCACGGGGCGGGAAGAAAGGAACATCCGCATCCGCTGGGCGCGTGGGCTTGTGGTCGATGATGGGGCGGCGCTGGACTGCCAGACCGTCGGCGAAGCTATGGCAACGTACCTCCCCGCGGATAGTGTCCTCACCCTCGACGGGCGTTCCGGGGCGGCGTGGGCTGACCTTCCGGATGGTCGGCGTGTTGATGCCACGCCGGTGATGGTCGGGCGTGCCGGTGGGCCGTGGCGACCCCCGGTGATGACGTGCGGCGCTCCCTACACCCTCGTGGTTGATGCTGGGCAGGACACGACCGCGACGGTGGAAGTCACCGGCGTGACGGGGGAGGTGTAGCCATGCCGACGTTGGGACAACCGAGGTGGGGCGCGACCATCGCGGAGCCTTCCGGGCGGATCATCTGGCAGTCCGGTGAGGACATTAGCGACTGGGACTTCGACCGGGTGCTGTGCGACATCTCGAAGGCGAGTATCAAAATCGCGGCATCGCCGGTGTTGTGCTCCCGCGTGGAGCCGTGGCTGCACACCCTCACATTCTGGGCGGGTAGCGAGGTCGCGTGGCACGGTCTGGTGACGGAGACGAAGGCGGCGAAGGGGTCGCTGACCGTCACCGCGTCGGATGGTGCCTGTCTGTTCAAGCGCCGTCGGCTCCCGTCCGGGCGGTTCTGGGATCAACGCGACGCATCGCAGGTGATGCAGCAGCTCGTGGTGGATGGGATGGGCCCGTCCGACCCGCTACACATCGCTGATCACATTCACGCCCTGGACTCCCGAATCTGGGTCGTGGTGAACGAGACGGCGAACAGCGTCCTCGTGGATGATGTGGTCGATGATCTGACCGAGGCCGGGCTGGAGTGGACGTTCGTCGGCGGGTCGTTGATGGTCGGACCGGTCGGGGCTCGGCATCGTACCGCACCGCTGTCGGATCGGCACCTCGGCGATGATGTCGTCGTGACGAAGGTGGGCAAGGATGTGGTCACCGACGTGCTCGTCAAGGGTGAGGGTGTGTGGGCGCAGCGGGCGATTGAGGATGACCGGATCGTCCTCCAGTCCATCGTGAAGGGAAACAAGCTCGCTACGGTTCAGGAGTGCGAGACGAAGGCGCAGGCGACGTTGGACCAGTTCGCGGTCGCCCCGGTGGCGGTGAGTGTCGGTGGGGCTGGGTTACGCGCCGACGCGCCGGTTTCGTTGCATGAGCTCGTTCCCGGCGTGCGTGTGCCTGTCTCGTCGGTTCAGACCGGCGTGCGGGTCGGCTGCGACCTGATGATCGAAAAGGTTGCGTTCTCACCGGATGGGATCAAACTGTCCCTCGTTCCTCCGTCGGTGTCGTGGGAGGCTCGCGAGGAGTTCCCGCCGCCGTTGACGAACGACTTCAAGTCGCCGTGGGAGAAGGAGCAGGCCGGTAAGGCCAACGCTTCGCAGAAGGATAAGGCCGACGATGCGGACTGGGTCAAGCCCGGAACGCCGTTATAGGAGAGCAGGATCATGGGTAGGACAGCGCGGACGGATGCGGAGTACATCGCGGAGTTGGAGCGGCGTGTCAGGCGGCTGGAGCGCGCTCTGGGGCCGTGGCAGTTGAGTGTGGGCCGGTATGGGGACCTCGTCGCCGATAATCTGGACACCGGAGTGAGAACCGTTGTAGCCCGGCGTGAGTCGGAGCCGCAGGGTAAGAAGGAGACATAGAGGTTATGGCTAACACCATTTGCACATCCCGTCAGTTCTCGACCGAGAACGGGGTGCTGCATCTATCACGGGCCGCGATGCCCCGCGTGGTGCTGGAGACTCGCACGCCCTCGGTTAATGACGGGGATATTAAAGAGCACTCGCCGATTGATAACCAGAAGATTCTGATTGAGCAGCGCGGGCACTGGAAGAACGACTTCGGAGTTCCTGTGACGGTTCAGGTTCAGATCCAACGCGCTCGCCGAACCATGAGCACGACGTGTCCGCACACTGTGTTTCTCCGAGAGTCGTACACGACGCGGGTCGGGACCGATGGGCTTACGCAAATCATGGCCCCGGAGCCGACGACGGAGCCGACGTGGAACACGGAGTGGGGCGCGGGCCTGTTCGCACCGTTCAATGGGATGGGTGGGGACGAGTGGCCCCCGATTACGACGTGGCAGTCCACCCCGGAAGCCACCTCGACGCTGGACCAGATTCGCGTTCCAGCGGGACAATCGCTGGACGTTCGGTTCCGCGTCTCACTGGTGACGAACGCTTACGTCCGGGTGCCGTGGGGCGATGCTCACCCGCGCGATGGTAGGCCGACCGCGTTCGTCTGGGCATTCTCGAACACCATGCGATTCTTCGCCTTCCCCGACCCCGTATAGCTCGACTAGATAGGACACACAACAATGGCACTTGAACAGGATTACGGACGCATCCCCGTCCCGGCGGATAACGTTCCCGAGTTCGGTGTGGTGGTGCGCATCCAGGGCACTCACGCCGTCCTCACCGCCGACCGGGATGGGAAGCCGACCCCGTTCCTCCGACACAACGAGCAGATGATGGTGCGGTTCACCCCGCACATCAAGCAGTTGCTGGAGGAAGGGTGGGTCGATCTGATCGACTACATTGAGTTCCCCGCGGCGGCGCAGTACTTCCCCACTATGGCGGAGGTGTTCCAGATGATCGAGGACCGGGCTAAGACGCTGCCCGGCGAGTCGGTGCTGGGCATCCGCGTGGATGGGGATGCGCTGGTGATGCGGGTAGGCCGGGACTTGGAAACGTCCCGCGAAGTCCGGGCGGTGATTCCACAGTTCGGTGATTTGTCGGCGCAGGTTGAGCAGGCGGAGACGGCTGCGCTTCGGTCGGAAATGGCTGTGGAGCAGGTGATGAACCTGGTGAAGGACGCGGCGCAGGTCGCGGCGGATCAGGTGTCGGTGGAAGCGGAGCAGTACGCTGCGCTCGCTGCTGCTGCTGCGGAGCGTTCCGTCACGGCGGCGGAGGAAGCGACGCGACAGGTCGAGTCCATCGGCACGGTCGCCGGGCCGGAGGGTCCACGCGGGCCGGAGGGGCCGATGGGTCCGCAGGGTCCGCAGGGGCCGCAGGGTCCGCAGGGCCCGAAGGGCGACACGGGTGCGGCTGGTAAGGACGGTAAGGACGGCGCTTCGGTGTCGTACGAGTCGATGGTCGCGACTTACGCTGATCTCCCGAAGGGTTTGTCCTCGTCTGATAAGGGCAAGGGCTGGGTTGTCACCGCTGATGGTCGGATTTACGTGTGGGATGGGGCGAAGTTCCCGCCCGAGGGCGCTGCACCATTGTTCCGTGGCCCGCAGGGCGAGACTGGTCCGCGCGGCCCGCAGGGCATCCAAGGCACGCAGGGCCCGAAGGGCGATACTGGCCCGCAGGGTCCGATGGGTCCGCAGGGTCCGAAGGGCGATGTTGGGCCGACCGGTCCGAAGGGTGATACCGGGCTTCAAGGTGTGCAGGGTCCGAAGGGCGATACCGGCCTACCCGGTAAGGACGGTCGGTCGTTGATCGTTCGCGGGGAGGTCGCATCCTCGGCATCACTGCCCCCATCGGCGGCGGTGGGTGACACCTACGTCATGACCGATAGCGGTAAAGCTGTGATGTGGAATGGTACGTCGTGGTCGGACCCGTTTGCGTTCGTCGGTCCGCAGGGACCGCAGGGTGATAGGGGACTCCGCGGCGATACTGGCCCGCAGGGTCCGCAGGGCCCGGCTGGCCCGGCTGGCACCCTATCGGCTGACCAGGCGACCGCGCTGTTTGGCGCGCCGTCGTTCCGCACGAAGCCCTACGGTGTGCTCCGCTGGACCGGGCCGCAGTACGACCCGCCAGCAGCACGGTTTACCCGTATGCGCGCCTACTCGGACGGGAGGCTCGTTGTCGGCAAGAACTACGGTGGCGTGGCGAACGCATCCACGAATGATCCGTACCTCGTCGCCCCGGTTGATGGGTGGTACAACCTGTACGCCCGGCAAGGTTTCGCCACCATCCCCGGCGCTAAGGGCTGCGGCCTGACAACGGACATTAACGCGGGTGATCGGGGGCTCGTGTTGTGGAACGATATTGGCTTCGGTCAGATCAGTATGGCGACCGGCGTGGAGTTCCTCACCGCAGGGACAAGGTTGTACCCGTGGATTTGGACGACCGAGGGTAACGCCGGGGCGACTGGCAACATCCGAGGAATGGAATCACAATTCCGCATGATCTTCCTGGCAGGAGTGTAACGATGGCTGAAATTAACTACGACGATCTACTCAATGAGATCATCGAGCAGATCAAGAATGACGATTCGGCGGACTCCGCGACGGTGGAGCGGCTGGTGCAGCGGCTCCGCGAGTTGCAGGCCACCGCGTCGGCGGAAGTCCTCGGTCGGAAAATCATCGCCGGGGACGGGCTCGCCGGGGGTGGGACGCTGGAGCAGGATGTGACACTCCGCCTGTCGGATGAAACGAGCGAGTACATCCGGCTCGCGGCGGCTGCGACGACCCCGAAGCAGCTCGCGGAAGCGATCGCCCCGCTGCTGACGAAGGCCGAAGCCGGGGCGACCTACGCGACGAAGGCGGAAGCGAAGCCCGCCTACGTTATCCCGTTCAGCGTGCCGGGCACGATCAACGGCGAGGAAGTGTCCCCGCCCCTACTGATCGGCACGGGCGCGGCGGGGTTGAAGATCACGCATATCGGTGTCGCGGTCGGCACCCCCGGCTCGGCGGTGACTGTGACGCTGCGCGGTGGGGCGACCGGGTCTATTACCGTGGGGGATGGGGTGGTGTCGAAGCAGTC
The DNA here is from genome assembly GCF_052065655.1 of Bittarella sp. HCP28S3_D9. Taxonomy (NCBI): domain Bacteria; kingdom Bacillati; phylum Bacillota; class Clostridia; order Eubacteriales; family Oscillospiraceae; genus Bittarella (ex Durand et al. 2017); species Bittarella sp. HCP28S3_D9. The sequence goes on from NZ_JBQHTP010000032.1 coordinate 6,913, forward strand.
GGCGATGTCCGTCCCCATCACGGGCCCGGTGCGGGTTGCGATCTCGTCCGCGTCCTCGGCGGGTGTGACGGTTACGCTTCGGGTGCAGGAGTCCTAGCATGAGTATCAAGGACTGGGTCAGGACGGCGCGGGCGGTTCAGACACATGAGTCATTCGACGGGCGGCTCAACACGGGCGGGGCGATGATTGGCTCCCCGGTGTACGTGCAGGGCGTGGATGGTCAGGCGCTGTCGATTCCCGCGAACGCTGGTGCGACTATCCCGGTGTCGTCCGCTGCTGCTGCAGGCTACCCGGTGTCGGTATCACTGTGGTTCCGGTACTCTGCGAGTTCCGCGACCGCGGAGCTGTTTCAGTGGGGCAACATTCCCGGCATGGGTGCGCGGGTGTACGGCGCCAATTCGGTTTATCCTCCAGGCACGGTCGAGGGGTGGGTGCGGTTGTCCTCGGGCGGGTTCGCGCTCCGCGCCCGGTCGGAGCAGTTATCACCGGATCGGTGGCACCTCGTGACCCTCACCGTCGAGGGGACGACGATATGGGGCGGGTGCCGCGCCCGCATGTATATCAACGGCACGCTGGTTGCCGTGCAGTCGTATAGCGGCGGGCTGTTCAACCTCGTGAACTTCGACCGTCCCCGTACCATGACCGTCGGCGTGTCCGCCGGGGCGGTTGTGGTGGACGAGCTGATCATCCAGGAAGCGCTGCTCGGAGATTCCGAGGTTATGGGGCTATATCAGTCTGCGGAGTCGCTGACGCGGGGGACGAAGCGGAGCGGGTGGGGCGTGGTATTCTAGACCGCAAGCAGGACCAGTCCCCGCTGACCTCCAGACAGCAGATTGGGGGCCGGTTCCGAAGGGATTAAGGCCCGTGTTGCTACGACCTCCCCCTCGCCTAGTGGGCAGCTATGGCGAGGGGGCTTCCTCATGTATAGGGGACGGGGCGGTCGCGCCGGTTAGACTCAACCTATGAGCAGACAGTGGCCGATGCCGAAGAACACATTCACCATCACATCCCGGTTCGCGGGCAGGATCAACCCCGTGACGGGCCGACCAGAATCACACTCCGGAACAGATTTAGCCGCCCCGGACGGCACCCCGTTCTACGCCGTCCAGTCTGGAACTGTGCAGTACATCGGACCCGCTTCGGGCTATGGGCAGTGGATCGTCGTGGACTCGTCCGACGCGGACGGCGGGGGCTGCGTCGAGTACGGGCACATGTGGAACGCCTTCGCCACGGGGCTGAAACTGGGCGACCGGGTGGAGGTCGGGCAGCTGCTCGGCTACGTCGGGTCGAATGGCCAGTCCACGGGCCCGCACCTCCACGTCACGGTGTGGGAACGTGGCTACGGCGGGAAGCGCGTGGACCCGGAAACCTGGCTCCAGGACGCGGCCTACCCACCGCCCGGTGGTGGTCGCGCCCCCGTCACCGGCGAATCACCAGCCGGGGGCGATGTGCTCTTCGGCGTGGACATCTCGAACCATCAGAACGGCTTCTCGTTGCGCCGGGTGAAGGAGGAAGGCTTCGCGTTCACCATCATCAAGGCGACCGAGGGGACGTGGCGCGACCCGGTGTTCCGGTCGCACCTGGACGACGCGAAGGCTAACGGCGTGCTGGCCGCTGCTTACATCTACGTGCGCGAGGAAACATCGCCGGAGGATCACGCCGCCGCGCTGGAAGCGCAGCTACCCGAGAAGGACGTTCCCGTCGCACTCGACATCGAGGACAAGAGCGGCTACGACCCGGGCCTGTGGCACGGCATCGTGTCCGCGCTTCGCGGGCGGGGCTACCGGGTGATCCTGACCTACCTCCCCCGGTGGTACTGGACGAAGGCCGGGAAGCCTGACCTGTCCGGGCTCCCGCCGCTGTGGTCCTCGAACTACCCGTCCACGACCCCGGGTTACGCTTCGGCGCTGTACTCGACCGCAGGGGACGCTGGCTGGGCTGGTTACGGCGGTCTGGAGGTGGCGATGTGGCAGTTCACCGACCGGGCCGTCGTCGCCGGGATGAAGGTGGACGCGAACGCCTTCCGCGGCGGGATGGATAAGCTCCGCGCCCTGTTTCAGGGCGAGGGGAACACCACCCCGCCCGGGGCGGAAGTCGGCCCTCCAGTCTTCGCGTCGAAGCTGACCGCCGAGGACTACGCCCGACTGTCGTTCGAGCAGCTCGCCGGGTACAAGTACCGGCAGGACGGGCTCCCCGACTTCGCCGGGTGGGATGCCGAGTCGGTCATCGCGTCCGCGAAGAAGAAGCTAGCGGACACGGGCGCGTGCACGCCCGTCGAGCTGCTGTTCCTCGCTAACGAAGATCTGATCAACCGAATCAAGAAGGGTGAGAAGTAAGTGAAAATCAAGGGAATTGACGTGTCCATCATCGTTCGCGGGGTGATCTACGCCGCGGCGTTCGTGTTCTCGGCCGCGATGCTGCTGTCGGGTAAAGCGACGAGTGATCAGGCGCAGGCGTGGCTGGATTATGCCCCGGAGCTCGCTGGCATGGTCGCCGGTGGTCTAGCGCTGGTGAAGCTGAACCGCGGGTCGAACTCGACGGCGACCGAGGACGATGTTCAGGCCGCGCAGACCGCAGCCACCGTGGCCGCGATGGAGCGGATGTACCAAATGAGCCGGGAACTGCTCGACACCATCAACGAGAAGAAGCAGCCATACCAGTCGGTCGGCGCTGCGGACAGTAACCCTCCGATGGACGAGTCGGCGGAGTACGGTCAGCACGCAGCCCCGGTGAGTGTTGATCGTGCTGGTTCGCAGCACGGTTCCATCTACCCCGGATAGGAGCAGAAATGATGTCATTCATTAATCAGGTATTCAGCTGGGCGCGGAAGATCATCCCAGCATCCATCGTCCCCGACGTGCCGGTTGGCACGTTCATCCACACCTCGGCGGGCAACGGCGGGACTGACCAGCCCACGCAGCGGTTCGGCATCGGCGGGACAGACCTCGGCTTTTTGTTCGAGGGCGGCAAGTCCGTCAATGGCGGGAAGGCACTATGGGTCGGCGGTGTCTTCGGCGATACCTTCACCGGCGGGACACCGGGCCAGGGTGATTGGCGCTCGCCCGTGGGGCTCCGCTCGTCAAACCGGGATGTCACCACGCGCGGCATCGTGTGGGACAACGCAATCCACGGAATCAACTACGCGAACCAGATGTGGCCCTACCGGCACGTGGGCGAGTCCGGGACGGTGAACGGCAGGAACTTCGACGCATTTACCATCATCCCGAATGATGTGATTCAGCTCCCCGATGGGAACTACCTCGGCAACGGCTTCCGTGTGAAGCGGTGGGGCCAGGGCGGTGTGCAGCGGATGTGCTGGACCCTATCCGCAGCCTGGTTCTGGTCGAATGAACCGCACGCCGAGGTGTGGGACGTATGCCGTCACGAGAACAACCTGGGCACCCTATACGAGTGGGTGAATCGCGGACGCGATCATTACTTCCAGAACAACACTATGGTGATGCTGCCGGGCGACGAGAACGTCTATGTGTTCGGCACGCCGGAGGGGCGGAAGCGCGGCCCGGATAGCGGTATCTACCTCCGCCGGGCGAACTGGCGGCACCTATGCAACGACGCGTCGTGGGAGTTCTGGGGCTGGACCGGTACACGGTGGGAGTGGGGACGGCACATCAACCCGACCCCCATCCTTCTCCCCGACACGCCCGAAGGCGCGATCGGTGAAATCAATGCGCAGTACATCCACGGGAAGGTGGTGCTCACGTACTGCGACGAGAAGCGTGGCGTGATTGTTCGCCTGGCGGATCGCCCGGATGCGCTGTGGACGAAGTCGCGGGAGATCGTCACCCGCCTACAGGAACCGTCGATGTACGCGCCGAGCATCCATCCGTGGTCCCCGTCGCTGGAGGATGCCTACCTTCATCTATCGTCCTGGCGGCAGTGGGATGGACGGACGATTGACTACTGTGCTCGCGGCTACCGGGTAAACCTCACCGGGAACACCCCCGGGGCGGAGGGGGCGGCATGACCCTGCTGGAGAAGGAGAAGGAGCCACCACTGGTCCGGCTCCGCCGTGGGCTCGGGTCGCCCTGGACGGGGCTGGGAATCTACGGAGTCGGCACGCTCATTAAAGGCCTGTTCTACCTGCCGATGCTGGGGAACCCGAGTCGGCTCCCCGCCGTCGAGCAGTGGGGCGGTCCGAACCTGTGGGCATTTGTGTGGATCATCGTCGGTGCGTTCGCAATCTGCGCGGTGCTGACCCGCCGATGCGGAGCTATCGCCGCCGGGGGCCTGTTCTTTATCTACCTGATATGGGGAGGTATGTACCTAATCGCCGAGGTCTACGGTAACTACCCACTCGGGTCGATGGCGTCTGTGGTGTACCTACTGGTAGCTGCGACGATCTTCTGGGCGTTCTCGCGCCCCCCGGTGGAGCAGATCATCGTCAAATCAACGCACTGCGAGGGTGAGGGAGATTCCGAATGAGCGAAAGCCTAGCCGCGGTCGTCGTCGGTCTGGTGGGCCTCGCCGGTGCCGTGCTGACCGCATTTATCACCGGCCTATTCGATAACCGGAAATCGGTCGCGGACCAGTATCAAGCCCTGGTGGACGATATTCAGGACTTCGCGAGCAATAAAGCTGCGGAGCAGGATAAGAAAATCAAGGTGCTAACCGCGAAGCTGGAGGACGTGCAGCGTGTCGTGGCGGAGCAGGGCGAGCAGCTCCGCGTGATTAGCAGCAAGTATGATCTGGCGATCGGGTTCATCCGGCGTGCGCATCAGGACAAGACGGTCGCGGATCTGCTTCCGCCGCTTCCGGAGCGGTTGTTGGATGATGTTCGTCGGCAGGTGTCGTGAGTGTTGTACCAGACCAGAAACTTCTGGTAAACTATACGTGTAAGATTCATATCCACAGGAAAGGCAGTACAAGCACCATGCAAGCCCCCGTGATCGGCTCCGCCGCCCTTCACCGACTATCCGAAGCCGACGCGAACAAGCGCGTCTACAGCATTCTCGATTGGATCATCAACCACGCCGACGACAACGGAGTCGTGGAAGTCTCGATGTCACAACTGACTAAGGTATTCAACGTGACTATTGCGATGATCCAGCAGCCACTCCAGCTACTCGAACAGCTCGGCCTGATCACCCGCGAACGACGTGGCCCCTACCCATCGGTTATCCGACTGACCCCCGTCGTCATCCCCACCCTGAAGCATTAAAAAGACCCCCCGCGCTAACGAGGGGTCCCAACTCACAGAAAGGCGTTCTGCTATGAACGACTATACACCAACGTCCGCATGGACCGCAACTTACGACCGAGATCGCCGGAAACTATGGGGCGAACCTGGGAGCGTGTGGACTGTCTTCGACATCCTCGCATCAATGGCTAACGGATCATCCGGGCGGTGCTGGCCGTCCGCGGCGTACATCGCGAAGGAAACCGGATTGAGCCGCGCGTCGGTGAAGAACGCGCTCCGCCGTCTTGACGAGCTCGGAGTGATCAGCGTCGAGCACCGGGAAGCGACAACGAGTGTTTTCACAGTCCCCCTGGCGACCATGAAGGGGGTTAAACCTGTAGCCGGGGGGGCGGGTAAATCCCTGCTCGAAACGGGGGGTAAGGATTTAACCCCAAATAAAGAATTAACTAATAAAAAATCATCTAACAACACGGGCGGCGCTCCGCGCCCGTCGGAGGATGTCTTCCACGAAGAACCGAAGGACACGTCGGCAGGGTGGATTGACGAGCGGACGGCTCACGCCGCCGCCGAAGCTGGCATCACGGCGATGGAGGACGAAGGGGTGCCACTGCGCACCATCGTGGAGCAGACGGCGCAGCGGGCGAACCAGTATCAGATCGTCACGGACCTGTCCCCGCTCCCTCGGACGATCCGCTCCGGTGAGTGGACGCTGGACCCGGAGGGTGATTGGCGGTCGGTGGCTCGCACCATCGTCGTCGGCAAGTGCGGCCCGGTTGAGGGCAGGATCATGAACATGTTCCTCGACGGCATCGCCCCCCTCGTCGCCACGGGGGAGGTTCCGCTGCACCTGATCGAGGAAGCCGCGGCATCCGGCGGTGGTGGCTTGTACGCCATCGGAGCTGTCCGGCACGTCGCGGTCGGCCTGTCGGCGCGTCGAATGTCGTGGTTGTGGCGCATCCGGGCGATCCGCAGGGGCGGCAGCGGCGGGCGGGTGATTGACACGATCATCCCGTCTCGGACGAGCGGTGTCACCACCCCAACCGAATTGTCATTTACCGAGATTGAGGAACCCGCTTATGCGTAATTTCACCGAAGCGCTCGCGGCCCGGTGCCGTGGCCTACTCGGAACCGACCAGGTTCGGATCACCGACGGGCAGACCATTATCCGCTGGACGGCGGAAGTCGAGATAGAGGGAGGGCCGTTCACGACGGCGACGTTCGAGGTCACACCCCGCCCGTTCACGATGGACGCGGTGAATGAGGTGTGCGCGGAGTACAGCGTGTATGACGGATTAGAGCTGGACATCGCCCTGACCGATCTCACCAAAATCATGCCGACAGTGTTCCCAGATAAACTCGAACGAGCTCGGGAACTAGTGCAGCACGACAGCGTCATGATCTACCCCAACGACGTGTACGACCGCGTCGAGTACGTGATCATTAACCCCGACTCTGGGCAGACCATCACCGGCGACGCGGCCCCGGACACCATCCCGCAGATCATGGCCCGCGACGCGGCCCCGAACGCGATCACGCTGGTGTTCGTCCCCGACAACCTCATTGGGGGCGTGTGGTGAAGGAGGGGTTCAGCGTCGAGGACAAGCGCATCATGAGCCGCCGGTCATACGGCGTGTGCGAGCTATGCAACAAAAAGCCGGGCGGGCACTACCACCACCGGAAGCCCCGCAGGATGGGCGGGGTTCATGGCGACGCTGATGCGGACGTGAACCGCCCGTCGAACGGGCTGGTTCTATGCGCGGCCTGTCACGACCGGGTGGAGTCCCGGCGCGGATGGGCGCACGACAATGGGCTGCTGCTGAAAGCGAACCAGCGACCCGAGGAAACACCGGCACGGCTTCCCCGCTACGGCGGGGCTGTGCTTCTGGACGATGAAGGAAACGTGGCATGGCAGATGTGGTAGATGTGCAAGCGATCATCAGTGAGCATGCGACCGTCGCGGAGGGCGTGGAGCCCGGAACGGCGGAATGGCGGCGCAGGGTCACCGCGTCGAAGATTGCGGGCATCATGGACTGCGACCCGTGGGGCGGAACCCCGTGGATCATGTGGCACCAGCTCGCCGGTCATTTCGACGCGCCCGAAGCGGATACCGAGGCGACCCGGCGCGGTCGGCACCTCGAAGCCGGTGTCGCTGATTGGTGGGCCGAGGACAACCCGGAATGGACCGTCACAACGTGCGGAACGTTCCAGTCGCGCCGGTGGACATGGGCCTACGCAACCCCCGACCGGCTGCTGGCAACCACGAGCCGCGTCGCGCTCATGGAGATCAAGACCCAGGCCGACACGAGCGGATGGGGAACGCCGGAAACCAACGGTGTCCCGCTGCACTACTGGCTCCAGGGCTTGTGGCAGTGCGCTGTCACTGGGCTGCGCGATGTCGTGTTCGTGGTCCTCGGCCCGTTCCTGGAGCTCACCGAGTATTGGGTCACCTACACTGATTTCGATATCGAAATGACGGTGGACACGATCGGGGAGTTCGTCGCGACGCTTCCGGGGGGTGTGTGCGAGCGGGAGCCGGAGCGGACGAATCCGTCCTCGGAGTGGCCGGTGTTGGCTGCTATGACCCCGGCGACGGTGCAGGCGGTTGAGGTGGGCGATGTGTATTTCGAGTACGCGGCTGCGAAGCTGCGCGAGAAGGAAGCGGCGGCGGAGTTGGATGCAGCTCGGTCGCGGGTCATCGTCGCCGGTGTGGATGGCGAGTGCATCACGGCGGATGGTCGTGTCGTGGCGACGCGGTCGGGCGATCGGTGGCGGTTTAAGCCGGTTCCGAAGCAGTGGCAGCGTTGAGGTTGATTTCCCCACAACTATCCGGTAAACTTTAAGTAGGTGTTTATGGTGAACACCGTGACCAGCATAGAAAGGCAAACATGCTCAACCCCGAAGCGCCATACGAGCGCTACCCAGACAACCACCCCTACATCCTCGACCCCGAGGGGACCGTCAGGAACAACCTCCCCGACATTATGGCCGACAACGGACTCGGCACCAACACCGAAGACCTACAGTGCCGCAACGAAATCATGCGAGCAATGGTCTACACCGCAGCCATGTTCGACAGCCCCGAAGACTTCGCCCGCTTCGCCCGCGTCACCGGTGACTCACTCCACCGCCTAGCCGACGAAGTCGAAAACACGGAGGACAGCTAACCATGACTGACCAGTACAGCAGCCGATCCCTCACCATCGCCGCCGAGCAGGACACTTTCACACCGGTGCAGATCGAAGCACTCCGATCCATCGGCCTACAAGGCGCAGCCCCCGCCGAGATTCAGGTGTTCTTCCACACGTGCAAGCGGACCGGCCTGGACCCCTTCGCCCGGCAGATCTACATGATCAACCGCCAGGGCAACTGGACGATCCAGACCGGCATCGACGGCTTCCGACTCGTCGCGCAGCGCACCACCGAGCGGACGCACGGAACGCTCGGATACGAGGACCCATTGTGGTGCGGACCGGACGGAGTGTGGCATGACGTGTGGGTCGCGGACGAGCCGCCGGTGGCATCGAAGTCCGTCGTGGTCCGTAACGGCGAGCGGTTCCCCGCCGTCGCCCTGTTCCGCGAGTACGTCGGAACCCGGTGGGATAAGAAGCTTGGCAAGAAGGTGCCGAACACGATGTGGCAGGAGAAGCCCGCCCTGATGCTGCAGAAGTGCGCCGCAGCCCTCGCCCTCCGGTCCGCGTTCCCCCTCGACCTATCCGGTGTCTACACCAACGACGAGGTTCAGGCCGACATTGTGGAGCCGGAGCGTCCCGCCGCGCCGCGTACCGATTCCCTCCACCCGGAGGGGTTCGACCCGGAGACGTGCACTCGCGAGGAACTGCAGGCGGCGTGGAAGCGGGCGAACGCGGCCCGGCAGGTGGGTGAGATGAACCGCATTTCGCAAATCGCCACGCGCCGGTTCAGCGGCGATAATGACAAGAACGGGCAGCAACCAGCCGACAAGGCCCCGGAGCAGGCCGAGCAGCCCGCCGAGGACACCACCATCATCGACGGCGAGACCGTCACAACCGACAAGGAGCAGTAGACATGAAGCAGGGAGAGAACCCCCTATTTTTCGAGGGCGGAGTCAAGGAAGACCCGCAAGTCCGGTACACACAGGACAACAAGCCGTGGGTCACCCTCGACGTAGCCAGCACGTCCCGCCGGTTCGACAAGGAAGCGAACGAGTGGGTGGACGGAACCACGACGTGGATTCCCGTCGCGCTGTTCGGCAACGGCGCGGAAGCAGTTGGCCAGCAGGTGCGGAAGGGAACAGTCGTCATGGTGTTCGGCAACCTCGTTCAGCGGTCGTGGACGACCGAGCAGGGCGAGCGCCGGAGCCGCCTGGAGTGCCGCGCATCATCCATCGGAGTCAAGTGCCGTAAGACCCGCGACGGCGCGGGCGCGGCCCCCGGCGCGGACATGGGCGACCCGTGGGGCTCCACCCCGTCCGGCAACACCGGCGGGGGAACCGGCGCGGCTGGGTTCGACAGCGACGAGCCGCCGTTCTGATGCGGTCCTGGAACCTCCCCATGTCGTTCACCCGCCCCCCACTGTCGCTCAACGACCGGGGACACTGGGCGAAGAAGGCGGCGGCGGTGGCGGCGGTGCGGAAGGAAGCAGCCTACCGCGCCCGCGCGACCGTCCCCCGGAACCTCGGCCACATCACCACCCGGCTCCACTACCTACCGCCGGATAACCGCCGCAGAGACGAGGACAACCTCGTCGCCACGGCGAAAGCGTGCTGGGACGGGCTTGTCGATGCGGGCATCGTCCCGGACGATACGAGCGAGTACATGACCAAGATCATGCCCAGGATCCATCACCACGAGAAAGGCCAGAAGCCGCGAATGTGGCTCGAAATCACCACCACCGGAAGCGAGGACACGAATGCAGCGGACAAGTAAATCGGACAACGTTTTCACACCGGTTGAGTCGGAAATGTTCGTCCTCGGCGCGATGATCCAGTCGCGCGATGCTACCGCCGAGATTCTGTCCTCGGGTATGAACCGGCAGATGTTCTACCGCCCGGATCACCAACTCGTTTTCGAGACAATCGAGCAGATGGAAGCGGAGGGGGCGCAGATTGACCCTGTGTTCCTCGCCGACCGGATCAACGCCGCTTCCGGGCGAACGATCGGAGATGTCGCCCAACTGATCTTCGACCTGATCTCAAAGGCCCCAACTCCGATTTCCGCGATGTACCACGCCGAGCGCGTGCGGGCGGGTTACCTACGCCGGGAATCGTACGCCGCCGCGGCGAAGATCAAGCAGCTATCGGAATCGCCCGAAGTCGAACCGATCGAGGTTGTGGAGCAGGCCCGCGCCGAGCTCGACAACCTAGGGACGGTCAGCGTGTCCGATGCCCCGTCAATGGTGGGCGACATGCTCGAAGCGACGCGGGACTACTACCGACAGGACACCGGGCGGATCACATGGTCGGGCTTCGAGTCCCTGGACTCCATCACGGGCGGGCTCAGGGCGGGGCAAATGATCATCGTCGCGGCCCGGCCCGGTATCGGTAAATCGACCCTCGCCCTGGACTTCGCCCGCAACGTCGCCCGCACCGACCGGGCGGCGTTGATGTTCTCCCTAGAAATGAGCAAGCAGGAAGTGACAGCACGGGCGAACAGCGCCGAGTGCTCCATCGACCTCGGGCGGTTCACGCACTCGACGCTGATGGATGATGAAGCGCAGCGGCTCGCGGATCACGCCGACGATATGAGCAACCTTCACTTGTGGGTGGATGATGCGCCGGGGATCACAATGGCGGAGATTCGGGCGAAGGCTCGGCGGTTAGCTCGCGAGCGCCCCCTGGGGTTGATGGTCGTGGACTACATCGGATTGATTAGCGCTGTGGGAAAGGTTGAGTCGCGGCAGATTGAGATTGCGCAGTACAGCCGGGCGCTGAAAATGCTCGCGAAGGAACTGGACTGTCCGGTTGTGGTGGTCGTGCAGTTGTCCCGGCAGGCGGAGATGAATGGCGCGCCGCGGCTGCACCACCTCCGTGAGTCGGGCGCGCTGGAGCAGGACGCGGATAAGGTCCTGTTGCTGTCGCGGAGTGATGGTGGTGATTTGACGGTTGATCTGGCGAAGAACCGCAGTGGTCAGCTGGGAAGCGTGGAGCTTACGCCGGTGCTGCATTACTGCCGGTTCATGGATCAGAAGTGGTCGCCGGGCGGGTATCAGTAGGGCGGTTCGGAAAAAAGTTTAAGTGTTTTTCGTTTTTTACTTGACTTACACCACCATATCACCTATACTATAGTTACAGGTTAAGGGAAAGGCCCGTAACCAACCACCAGAAAGGCAGAAACAATGAGCACCATCATCATCGAAAAGACCACCACCGAGAACCAGACCAACTGGACCGCCGGAGACCACACCCTCACCAAGAACACCTACGACAACGGCAGCGTCGAATGGCGGGTAACCAGCAACTTCAACACCAACTGCACCCTCCACATCGACCTCGCAACCAACGAACTGCGCTACGCAGCAGCCAGCACCACCGCAAAGGTCGAGGACATGGACAAGCTGATCGAAGAACTGCAAAACGTGAAGCAGATCGCCGAAGCCTTCCAGCAGATCATCGCCACCAACTAACCCCTCCACTCACCCCGCCCCCCGGGGCGGGAACACAGTAAGAAGCACACCATGACCATCGAGATCGACAAGTTCGACAACGTCGCAACATTCGAAACCTACGGCTACGTCCTCATTCGCGAAGAGCTAGACCCCGACTACATGGAACCAGGCGAACCGCCGGTCATGTGGCGCATCGCGTGCCGGAACATCGACAACACACGAATCGAGATGACCGTCAAGAACTTCACCAAGACCATCGAGTTCCACATCCTCGACACCCCACTCCAGGACATCGACACACACCTCAATAACGTGCAAATGGTCAAAACCATCGCCCGCATGTTCGAGTCCATCATGCAAGACGACTAACCCCCCATTCATCCCCGCCCCCCCGGGGCGGGACTCCAGAAAGGAAAACATCATGGCCGGTAAGCACCGCGCAGAAGATCGACACACCAGCAGCTACGACTACGAACTGATAGACGACTACTACGACGAACCCGTCACCATCATGGACTGGGTCGTGTTCATCGCCCTAATCATCATCGGCGGCACGTTCGGCTGGTTGCTGTTCCACTGGTTCAGCCCACTGTGGATGAACTAAGAGAGGGAGGACATACCACCATGAGCAAGAAAATCACCACCAAACCCGCTCCCCGCGCGAACGAGCTTCGCGACATCATCGCGGAGATCATCGGACGCGACGAGAACAAGAACGCCCCGGCGAAGGACCTCGCGACGATCATCGTGGGCGAGATGCTGAACGGCCAGTGGGTACGCAACGACCGCGAGCGCGCTATGGCCGCGAACGTTGGCCCGTCGCTGGTCATGACCTATCACCTGGATATGTCCGCAGACGAGTCTACTGGGTCTATCCACTGGACCACCACGAGCCCGAGCG
>NZ_JBQHTP010000033.1:0-18988 GCF_052065655.1 Bittarella sp. HCP28S3_D9
CCCCCCCCCCGCCGCGCGCGCCCCCCCGCCCCCTCTTCATTTAGAACCCCTCAGCGCTTGAGGAGGGAGCGCTGCCATTCGACGAAAGAGCCGATGGCCAGAAAGGCCAGGCCGAGGGCGGCGATGAGGGGATAGCGCCACGGCCTCTGCCAGAGGGGGAAATCGGCCCCCACGCGCAATGGCCAGGGATAAAAGACGTTGCCGTCCGCCGAGGGGAAGGTGCGTTCCCCTCTTCCCCCCTTGGGCGCGGACTGCGCCGCGCCGTCTTTGCTTTTATGGTAGCATTCTGCTGCGCAAAACGCTATCAGCGGGGGCTCTTTTTGGCGTCTATCACATTTTTAAGCGGATATTTTTGGCGACTATTCGCCGGGATCCGGCCCTTTTTGCTCCTCCCCTTCGATTGACGGCCCTCTGGGAAAAGGCTATACTTTGAGAAAAGAGGTGCCCTTCGGGGCGCAGAGGGGGAATTTTGTTGCAAGTGAGAGAACTGGCCCATCAACACGCCGGATATGTCACCGATTTTCGCCGGGAACTGCACGCCCACCCGGAGCTCTCGATGGAGGAGGAGTGGACCTCTGCCCGCATCGCCCGGGAGCTGGAGGGACTCGGCATCCCCCACACCGTGCTGCAAAACCGGGGCATCGTCGCGGTGGTGGACAGCGGCCGCCCGGGGCCCCGGCTGGCCTTTCGGGGGGATTTTGACGCCCTGCCCCTGACCGAGGAGGTGGAGCTGCCCTTTCAGTCCCAGATCGCGGGGAAGATGCACGCCTGCGGGCACGACGCCCACGCCGCCATGGTGCTGGGGGCCGCCCGCATCGCCTGGGAGCAGCGCCAGCACCTGTGCGGCACAGCCTATTTCTGCTTTCAGCCCGGAGAGGAGACCGGCGAGGGTGCCGGCCCCATCGTCGCCCACCTAAAGGCCTTGGGCGGGGTGGACCGGGCGGTGAGCCTGCACGTCAACGGCGCCTACCCGGTGGGCAGCCTCTACCTGCAGGACGGGCCGATGTACGCCGGCGCCACCCGCTTCGACATCGAGGTGGAGGGAGTGGGCGGCCACGGCTCCCGCCCCGACCTGGCGTCCGACCCCATCCGCCCGGCCTGCGAGATCCTGCTCAAGGCGGCGGCCATCCCGGTCAACCGGCACGACCCCTTCGCCACCTGCGTGGTGAGCCCCTGCCTGATCCACACCGGCACCAAAAACAACATCATCCCCGGCAGCGCCTCCATCGGGGGGAACATCCGCTTTTTCCGCTACGGGGACGGGCCCGCCCTGGTGGAGGAGATCCGCCGGCTGGCCGGGCCCACCGCCGCGGCCTACGGCTGCACCGCCCGGGTCACCGGGGGCGAACAGTGCACCGAGCCGGTCCTCAACGGCCCCGCGTCCGCCGCCTGGGGCCGCGCCCTGGCCGCCGATCTGGGCTTTTCACTGATCCCGGCCCAGGGCCCCTCGGCCGCGTCGGACAACTTCGCGGAATTCCTCGAGGCCTTCGGCGGTTTCTACGCCATGCTGGGGGCCCGCAGCGAGCTGCCCGGCACCTCCGGCAACGCCCACAACCCCACCTTCTGCATCGACGAGGGGTGCCTGGAAGAGGGGCTGGCCCTCTTTGCCGCCTGCCTGTTTGATTTCCTGGGAGGCAAGGAGTAAAGGAGTAGGGGACAACTTTTTTGCATACAAAATGTATCAAGAATAAAAAGGAGTGTTTTGAGATGTCTGTCATCAAAGAGCTGAGCGAGAAGTACGAGTCCTATGCCATCGACCTGCGGCGGGAGCTGCACGCCCACCCCGAATTGAGCTTGCAGGAGGAGTGGACCTCCGCCCGCATCGTGGAGGAGCTGGGGAAACTGGACATCCCCTGTGAGGTGGTGGGCCCCCGCAACGTGGTGGGCCTCATCGACACCGGCCGGGCCGGCAGATCCATCGCCATCCGCGCCGACATCGACGCCCTCCCCCTCACCGAGGAGGTGGAGCTGCCCTTTAAATCCCAGTTTGAGGGAAAGATGCACGCCTGCGGGCACGACGCCCACGCCGCCATGCTGGTGACCATCGGCCGCATCCTCAACGAGACCAAAGAGCAGTTTTCCGGCAAGGTCTACCTCTGCTTCCAGGTGGCCGAGGAGACCGGCTTCGGCGCCGACGACATCGTGGCCTACCTGCAGGAAAAGGGCGGGGTCGACCAGGTGATCGCCACCCACATCGCCGGGGCGGCCCCGGTGGGGACCATCTGGATCCCCGACGGGCCGATGTACGCCGGCAACATGGGCTTTAAGATCGTGGTGCACGGGGTGGGCGGCCACGGCTCCCGCCCCGACGCGGCGGTCGACCCCATCCGCCCGGCCTGCGAGATCTTGCAGGCCATCGCCGCCATCCCGGTCAACCGGCACGACCCCTTCAAGACCCTGGTGGTCAGCCCCTGCACCATCCACGCGGGCACCAAGAACAACATCATCCCCGGCGAGGCCGAGATCGAGGGGAACATCCGCTTCTTCGCCTACGGCGACGGCGACGCCGCAGTGGAGGAGATCCGCCGGATGAGCGAGCACCTGGCCGCCGCCCGGGGCTGCACGGTGGAGGTCACCAGCGAGGCCATGGCCCCCTACCCGGTCATCAACAACAATGAAGCCGCCGCCCGGGGCCGCGCCCTGGCCGCCCAGCAGGGGCTGACGGTGCTGCCCCCCGCCGACCCCCAGGCCGCGTCGGACAACTACGCCAACTTCCTCAACGCCTTCCCCGGCTTTTACACCATGCTGGGCGCCCACAGCGAGATGCCCGGCACCTCTGGCAACCACCACAACCCCACCTTCTGCCTCAACGAGGACTGCATCAAACTGGGCATCGAATTCATGGCCGGGTACGCCTTTGCATTTTTGAAATAGTCCCGGGACAGGTGTGCCATTTCTGTGAGCTGTTCACAGAAAGTTGGTTTGACAGCCCCATTTTTTGCCTCTATAATACAAAGTAGTGAGTCTATTTTACCATCATCAAGGAGGGTATCTTTCCATGACCATCAAAGAACTGATCGCCCAAAACGAAGACTACATCATCGAGATGCGCCGGGAGTTCCACATGCACCCCGAGCTGAGCTACCAGGAGGAGCGCACCTCCCGCCGGATCTGCGAAGAGCTGGAGAAGATGAACATCCAGTACGAGGTCGTCGGCCGCCGCAACGTCATCGGCATCATCAACAAGAACAAAGCGGGCAAGAAGATCGCCATCCGCGCCGACATCGACGCCCTGCCGGTCTGCGAGGAAGTCGACCTGCCCTTCAAGTCCCAGACCCCTGGCGTGATGCACGCCTGCGGCCACGACGGGCACACCGCCATGCTGCTGGGCATCGCCAAGTCCCTGAACGAGCTCAAGGATGAGCTCAACGGCTCGGTCTACCTCTGCTTCCAGGTGGCCGAGGAGGTCGGCGGCGGCGCCGCTGAGGAGTGCGTCGAGTACCTGCAGGCCCACGGCGGCGTGGACCAGGCCATCGGCACCCACCTGATGGGCCAGATGCCTGTCGGTCTCATCGGCATCCCCGACGGGGCGATGATGGCCGGCAACACCGGCTTTAAAATCAAGGTCCACGGCGTGGGCGGCCACGGCTCCCGCCCCGACCTGGCGGTCGACCCCATCCGCCCGGCCTGCGACATCCTGCTAAAGGTACAGGCCATCCCGGTCAACCGGCACGACCCCTTCTCCACCGTGGTGGTGAGCCCCTGCATGATCAACGCCGGCACCAAGAACAACATCATCCCCAACGACGCCGAGATCGAGGGCAACCTGCGCTTCTTCAAGGCCGGGGAGGACATTGAGGTCATCGACCTGATGCGCAAGATCGCCGAGAACGTGGCCGCCGCCTACGGCTGCACCGCCGAGGTGGAGCGGGTGGTCATGGCCCCGCTGCCGGTGGTCAACGACAAGGAGGCCGCCGCCGCCGGCCGCGCCCTGGCCGCCGAGCAGGGGCTGACCGTTCTGCCCCAGGGCGACCCCGCCACCGGTTCGGACGACTACGCCGCCTTCGTCCACGCCTTCAAGGGCTTCTACTGCGTGGTGGGCGCCAAGAGCGACCTGCCCGGCACCTCCGGCAACCACCACAACGCCAACTTCGCCATCGACGAGGCCAGCCTGAAGGTGGGCGCCACCTTCATGGGCGAGTACGCCTACAACTTCCTGACCAAATAGCTTCCCCCCCGTCGGGTTTTGGAGGCGCGCCCCGCGCGCGTACATAGCTTTTGAAATCCCCGTGCGGTCTCTGGCCGCGCGGGGATTCTTTTTGCCCGCTCCCCCGCATATCCTGCCAGGGGGCCGGGCCTGCATATCCCACCCAAAACTGCCCATCCTCTTGAAAATGAGCGAAAAAAGGGGGGACGGCCGTGGAGAAGCGGCGCGCTTTTTTGGAAAACACCCTCTTTTTCGCCCTGGTGCTGGCCCTTGGCCTGCTGGGGGTGCGCTGGCTGTTGCCCCTGCTCTCCCCCCTGCTGGCGGGCTTTTTCGTGGCCTTTGTCGCCGCCCGGCCCGCCCGCTGGCTACACCGCCGCTGGCGCCTGCCCCAGCGGGGCTGCCAGAGCGCCCTCACCGCCCTGCTCTACCTGGGGCTGGGGGCGGCCATCTGGTATTTTGGGGCGCGGCTGGTGGTCTCGCTGGGGAGCATCTTCTCCTCCCTGCCGGGGTTTTACGCCCAGGAGATAGCCCCTCTGCTGTCCCGGTTCCAGGAGTGGCTGCTGGGCTTTATCGAGGGCTTCTCCCCCGGCGCCCCGGTCTACTGGGAGGACTTTTTCGCCCTGGCGGGGGGCTCCATCGACGCCTGCCTGCAAAAGCTCTCCGCCTGGGCCATGGGGGCGGTGACCCGGCTGGCCGCGGCCCTGCCCGCGGTCTTTCTCTGGTGCTCGGTGGCGGTGATCTCGGGGCTCTTCTTCGCCGCCGACTACCGAAGCATCACCCGCTTTTTTGCCCGCTGCACCCCGCCCAAACTGGCCCAGGTGCTCTACCTGGTGAAGGACTGCGTCCAGCGCTCGGCCTTACAGATGGCCAAGAGCTACCTGATTTTAATGGCCGTGACCTTTGCCGAACTGGCGGCCGGGTTCTGGCTGCTGGGCATTGCCCACCCGGTCTCGATGGCGCTGCTGGTGGCCTTTGTCGACCTGCTGCCCATCCTGGGCACCGGAGCGGTGCTGGTGCCCTGGGCGGCCTTCCTGCTCCTCTCGGGGAACACCGGGCTGGGGCTGCAGATGGCCCTTCTCTACGCGGTCATCTCGATGGTGCGCAGCCTGCTGGAGCCCAAGGTGCTGGGCAACCAGGTGGGGCTGCACCCGCTGGTGGCCCTGTCCAGCGCCTACCTGGGCGGGGCAGTGCTGGGGTTTTGGGGCATCTTCCTGGGGCCGCTGGGGGCCATTGTCGCCCAGGATCTGATTGCCCACGGGGTGATCCGCCTGCCCGGCCGGGTGCGGGAGGCGCGCCGCCGCGGCCGGGCCGATCGGGAAGGGCGCGGGGAAAAACCGGCAAAAGGCGGTTGACAAATCCCCGCCGGCGGCGTATATTGAGTACAAAGGCGATGCAGTCGTCCTTTAAAGGAGTAAAGCAACATGAACAACGCGGTCTCCCTCTCTTCGGTCTCCTATTACGGCTACCGCTACCTGGGCTATTTTTATGGCGCGGGCGTTTTGTCGTATGGAAAAGTGAAGAGGGGCCGCGGGTAGAGCGGGTAAAAGAAAACCACAGAGCGATTTTTTTGCCGGCACCTGGGCTTCGCATCCCAGGTGCCGGCTTTTTTTGCGCCTTTGCCGCAAAGGGGGCCGCCGCGCGGGGAGCGGGCCCGGCCGAGAATGGAGGAAAACAGGATGATCGTCATCTGCAAAAAGGGAACCACTCAGGAACAAATCGACCAGTTCACCCACTGGCTGCACGACCAGGGGATGGAGGTGCACCTCTCCCGGGGGACCCAGACCACCCTGCTGGGGCTGGTGGGGGACACCTCGTCCCTCGACGCCGAGCAGCTGGCCTCCCTCCCCTTTGTGGAGCGGGTGCAGCGCATCTCCGAGCCCTACAAAAAGGCCAACCGAAAGTTCCACCCCGAGGACACGGTGGTGGACGTCAGCGGGCGCAAACTGGGGGGCGGGCACTTCTGCATGATCGCCGGCCCCTGCTCGGTGGAGAGCGCCGAGCAGATCACCGAGGTGGCCCAGGCGGTCAAGGGGGCCGGGGCCTGTGTGCTGCGGGGCGGCGCCTTCAAGCCCCGCACCTCCCCCTACGCCTTTCAGGGACTGGGGCCGGTGGGGCTGGATCTGCTGCGGGTCGCCCGCCAGAAGACCGGGATGCCCATCGTCAGCGAGGTGATGGACAGGGAGCAGCTGCCCCACTTCGCCGACGTGGACATCATCCAGGTGGGGGCCCGCAACATGCAGAACTTCACCCTGCTGCGGGCCGTGGGGGAGATGGGCAAGCCGGTGCTGCTCAAGCGGGGGCTCTCCTCCACCATCGAGGAGTTTTTGATGAGTGCCGAGTACGTGATGGCCGGCGGCTGCGAGCAGGTGATCCTCTGCGAGCGGGGCATCCGCACCTTTGAGACGGCCACCCGCAACACCCTGGACCTCTCGGCCATCCCCCTGCTCAAGCGGCTCTCCCACCTGCCGGTGGTGGTGGACCCCAGCCACGCCACCGGCATCCCCTGGATGATCGAGCCCATGTCCCGGGCGGCGGTGGCCGCCGGGGCCGACGGGCTGATCATCGAGGTGCACAACGCGCCGGAAAAGGCCCTCTGCGACGGCGCCCAGTCCCTGCGCCCGCAGGAGTTTGCCGACTTGGTAGAGGGGCTGCGGCCCTTTGTGAAGCTGTGCGGGAAGGAGTGGGCCAGATGACGGTGGGGATCGTGGGGCTGGGCCTCATCGGCGGCAGCCTGGCCAAGTGCTTTGCCCAGCACGGCCACCGGGTCCTCGCCTGCGACCGGGACGCCGAGACCATGGCCGCCGCCCTGCGCGACGGGGCGGCACAGGGGGAGCTGACCCCCGCCCGCTTTGGCGGGTGCGAGCTGATTTTGGTTTGCCTTTGGCCGCAAAAAACGGTAGACTATATAGAGGAAAACCGGGCCGCCTTCCCCAAGGGGGGGCTGGTGGTGGACTGCTGCGGGGTCAAGGGGGAGATCTGCCGGCGGGTCTGGCCCATCGCCCGGGAGGAGGGCTTCACCTTTGTGGGGGGCCACCCCATGGCCGGGCGGGAGCTCTCGGGCTACCGGGCCAGCCAGGCCGACCTCTTCCATCGGGCCAGCATGATCCTGACCCCCGGGCCCGGGTGCGACGGGGCGGTGATCGAGGGGCTGCGGGCCCTCTTTCTGTCCTTGCACTTTCGGCAGGTGGTCCTCTCCACCCCCGAGGAGCACGACCGCATCATCGCCCTGACCTCGCAGCTGTGTCACATCGTCAGCAACTGCTTTGTCAAAAGCCCCACCGCCGGGGACTTCGGCGGTTTTTCGGCGGGCAGCTTTAAGGACCTGACCCGGGTGGCCAAACTCAACGAGGCCATGTGGACCGACCTGTTCTCCCAGAACCGGGCGGCCCTGCTGGCCGAACTGGACATCTTCAGCGACAACCTCGCCCGGTACCGGGCGGCCCTTGCCCAGGGGGACGACAGCGCCCTGGAGGGGCTGCTGCGGGAGGGGCGCGAAATAAAGGAGGGCCTGACCCTTGGAAATCATACCAGTCAAAACCGGGAGAGCCTATGAGGTGACGGTGGGCCACGGCTGCGCCGACGCCTTTTACGACCAGTTGGCCGCACGCCACCGGGGCAAGCGGGCCGCCATCGTCACCGACGAGACGGTGGACGGCCTCTACGGCGAATCGGTGCGCCGGGCGCTGGAGGGGCGGGGCATCCCCTGCTGCAAGTTCGCCTTCCCCGGGGGGGAGCCCCACAAGCGGATGGAGACCGCCCTGGCGATCTGCGAGTTCCTCCACCGTGAGGGCATCACCCGCAGCGACTTTCTGGTGGCCCTGGGGGGCGGCATCCCCGGGGACGTGACCGGCTTTTGCGCCGCCGTCTACCTGCGGGGGGTGGAGTACGTGCAGATCCCCACCACCCTGCTGGCCCAAATCGACTCCTCGGTGGGGGGGAAGACCGCCGTCAACATCGACGGGGGGAAAAACCTGGTGGGCTGTTTCTGGCAGCCCTCGGCGGTGCTCTGCGACACCGCCTTCTTCGACACCCTGCCGGAGGAGACCTTTGCCGACGGGGTGGGGGAGGCCATCAAGTACGGCGCCATCCGCGACGCGCAGCTCTTCGAGCAGATGCGGGGGGACTTTCGCCGCAACCTGCTGCCCATCGTCGCCCGCTGCATCGCCATCAAGGCGGCGGTGGTGGAGGCCGACGAGCGGGACACCGGGGAGCGGATGGTCCTCAACTTTGGCCACACCCTGGGCCACGCCATCGAAAAGCACTCGGGCTTTGCCGTCACCCACGGCAAGGCGGTGGCCATCGGGATGCAGATGATGGCCGACGCCTGCGCCCAAAACGGCCTCTGCGCCCCCGAGGTGCCGGCCGCCATCCGCGACTGTCTGGAGCGAAACGGCCTGGCCTGGCGCTACGACGCCCCCCTGGAAGAGCTGCTGGCCATTGCCGCCGGGGACAAAAAGCGGGACGGGACGAGCATCTCCCCGGTGCTCATCCGCGCCATCGGCCGCTGTGAGCCGGTGTCGATGGAGTGGGGCGCCTTCGCGCAGTTCATGGCCGCCGGGGGGAGCCGGGCGTGAGGGCGCGGGTCGCCGCCCGGGCCCTGCGGGGGGCCATCGCCGCGCCGCCTTCCAAGTCGATGGCCCACCGGCTGCTCCTCTGCGCGGCCCTGGCCGAGGGGGAGACGGTGCTGCGAAACGTCCCCGCCTCCAAGGACGTGCAGGCCACCCTGCGGGGGATCGCCGCCCTGGGGGCCCGGGTGCGGCGGATGGACGGGGGGACCTACTCCATCCTGGGCATCCCCACCGGGGCGCGGCCCCAACAGGCCGCCATCGACTGCGGGGAGAGCGGCTCCACCCTCCGCTTTTTGGTGCCGGTGGCCGCCGCCCTGGGGGTGGAGACCACCTTTTCGGGGGCCGGGCAGCTGCCCAGCCGCCCCCTCTCCCCCGTCCTGCCCTGCCTCGCGGCGGGCGGGGCCGCCTTCCACTACGAAAACACCCTCCCCTTCACCCTGGGCGGGCAGCTGAAGCCAGGCCGGTATGAGATCGCCGGGGACGTGTCCAGCCAGTTCATCACCGGGCTGCTCTTCGCCCTGGCCGCCCTGGAGGGGGACAGCGAGATCCTCCTCACCACCCCACTGCACTCCGGGCCCTATGTGGAGATGACCCTGCAGGCCATGGCCGCCTTCGGGGTGAGGGCCCGGCGCACCCCCCTGGGCTGGTTCATCCCCGGGGGACAGCGATTTGTCCCCTGCGACACCGCGGTGGAGGGGGACTATTCGGGCGCGGCCTTCTTCCTCTGCGCCGGGGCCATCTCCGGCGACGTGACGGTGGAGGGGCTCTCCCCCCTCTCGCTGCAGGGGGACCGGGCGGTCTGCGACGTGCTGGAGCGCTGGGGCGCCGCCGTGACCCGGGGCAGGGATTTTGTGCGGGTGCAGTCGGCCCCCCTCACCGGCGGCCCGGTGGCGGGGGAGGACATCCCCGACATCCTGCCCATCCTGGCGGTGACCGCCGCCGCCGCCCAGGGGGAGACCGCCTTTACCGGCGCCGCCCGCCTGACCATCAAAGAGTGCGACCGCCTGGCCGCCACCGCCGCCCTCATCAGTGGCCTGGGGGGCCGCTGCCGGGGCGAGGGGGACCTGCTCGCGGTGGAGGGCCAGCCCCTGGCCGAAGGGCTGCGGCCCGGCGGGCCGGCCGCCACCCACCGCGACCACCGCATGGCCATGAGCGCGGCCATCGCCGCCCTCTGGTGCGAGGGGCCGGTGGAGCTGGACTGCGCCGAGTGCGTGGAGAAGTCGTACCCCGACTTCTTCCGCGATTACGAGATGTTGGGGGGAAGCGTTCATGTCTTCTAGTTTTGGCAGCCGGTTTCGGGTGACCCTCTTTGGGGAGAGCCACGGCCCGGCCATCGGCGCGGTGATCGAGGGGGTGACCCCCGGCCTGCACCTGGAGGAGGGGTACATCCGCACCTACTGCGCCCGGCGGCTGGCGCGGGGGGCCTACTCCACCGCCCGCCGCGAACCCGATCTGCCCCACATCGTCAGCGGGGCGGTGGACGGGGTGGCCTGCGGCACCCCCCTGACGGTGGTGATCGAAAACACCTCCACCCGCTCGGGCGACTACAGCCCCCAGTCGCAGATTGCCCGGCCGGGCCACGCCGACTACACCGGCCACCTGCGCTACGGCGGCTTTAACGACGTGCGGGGGGGCGGCCACTTTTCGGGGCGGCTGACGGCCCCCCTGGTCTACGCCGGGGCGGTGGCCAGCCTGATGCTGCGGCGGCAGGGCATCGCCATCGGCGCCCACGCGGCGGAGATCGCCGGAGTGGCCGACACCCCCTTTGACCCGGTGTCGGTGGGTCCCCGGGAATTCGACGCCCTGCACAGCCGCGACTTTCCGGTGCTCGACCCCGCCGCCGGCGAGGGGATGCAGGCCGCCATTGCCGCCGCCCGGGCCGACTGCGACTCGGTGGGCGGGGTGGTGGAGTGCGCCGTCACCGGGCTGCCCGCCGGGGTGGGCGACCCCTTCTTCGACACCCTGGAGAGCCGTCTGGCCTACCTCCTCTTCGCCATCCCCGCGGTGAAAGGGGTGGAGTTTGGGGCCGGGTTTTCCGCCGCCCGCATGCGGGGGAGCGAGAGCAACGACCCCTTTGTCAGCGAGGGGGGGAAGATCCGCACCAGCCGCAACGCCGCCGGGGGGATCCAGGGGGGCATCTCCAACGGGATGCCGCTCCTCTTTCGGGCGGCCTTCAAGCCCACCCCCTCCATCGCCAAGCCACAGCAGACGGTCAACTTTGTCACCGGGGAGACCCTCACCGCCGAGATCCGCGGGCGGCACGACCCCTGCATCGTCCCCCGGGCCGCCGTCTGCGTGGAGGCGGCCGCCGCCATCGCCCTGGCAGACCTGCTGGGCTAAAGGGCAAACCAAAACAAACAGGGAGGAACACGCCGTGGAACTGGACAAACTGCGGGAGGAAATCGACCGAATCGACCGGGAGCTGCTCTCCCTCTTCTGCCGCCGGATGGAGGTGGTGGCCCAGGTGGGGCAGTACAAAAAAGAGCGGGGGCTGCCGGTGCTCAACCAGGGGCGGGAGGACGCCATCCTCGCCCGCGCCCGGGCCCAGGTGCCGCCGGAGATGGGGGACGCGGCCTGCGAACTGCTGTCCACCGCCATCCGCCTGAGCCGGGCCTACCAGGAGGAGATTTTGAGGGGCTAGCCCCTCACCGCCCGTCCAGCAATTGGCCGGGTGGGATGTGCAGGGTGTCCGCCATTTTGAAGAGGTTTTTTTATCTATCTGTTTTTTCACCCCCATTTAACCAAAAACAAGCGCGCTGAATTCAAATAGACTTCAGCGCGCTTGTTTCATTCTATTTCTCCTTCTTCTCCTGGCCCTATCCCTGCGAAAAACTCATCAAATCTGACACAGTAAATCTTTTGCAGGGCTACTAAATCTGTCACCTTGATATTTCTTTCACCCAACTCTATTTTCGAGTAAGCACTTCTGTCCAGACGACTCCCCAACAGGTTCATCTTCCCCACCAACTTTTCTTGGGATAAGTTCGCCCGTTTGCGCAATCTCTTCAAATTGTCAGACAAACTGACATTCTGAATAATCATATTTTTCGAGTTTTTCCCCTCTCATCTATTGCGACCAATCAGTCGCAAACTTTTTCTTGATGATATAGGGGATTCAATGGTATAATTGAGACTCGTAAGTCGCAAACCAAAAATTTAGGGAGGATTTTTAATGAATCGAGCAGAGGATGCTAGAAGGATTCTTGATTTTTTAGAAAACAGCACTTACGAACTAGAAAAATTGGATAATTTTTTGCGATTGGGGGATGGGGAGACCTTTCGAGAAGTTCGGTATTTTCGAGAGACCCTTAGCGACAGCGAACTGCTTCCCCCTCTTGCTGATGTTCTCCCGCGACATTGTTGTTAGGCGGACGGCAAACAGGGTATTTCTACAGCTCTTTATGAAGGAATTGGACAGAGAGGATCCTCAAGCACTGGAGGAGCAAATTTTACTCACTATGTTTCAGGAACAGGAGGACTGGAAAAACTTCCAATATTGCTTTGAGACAACCCGAGCGAAAGACCCTATTTTATAACTAGGGATACTTCAATTGTACACATTGGAACGCCTCCTCTCCGCTCTGTGGAGATGCCACACTTCGCTCTTGCTGCGGCAAAATGCCAAGCGCCGAAGGTCTGTCTGCCGCTGCCTTCCCCCCAACCTTTACACTGGTGCTTTCCTGTGCTATGGTGCCTATTGTAAAGAGGCGACAACATGGCGACCAAGAGCCTCCGCTACATGATTTCGGTGGACGAAGAGATGTTTCGAGAAATGGAGGCCTTTCGCTTTGAGCGGCGCTTCCCCACCCATTCGCAGGCCGCGGCGGAACTGATTCGCCTGGGGTTGGAGGTCGTCAAGCAGGAGAAGATGACCCCAAAGGCCCCCAAAGACAGGTAAGAGAGACAGTAAAGGAGAAAACGCTGTGAACGATCGCATCCGTCAGTTGCGCAAGGCGCTGGGGCTCAGCCAGCAGGAATTCGCCGCGCGCATTGGGCGCAAGCAGAGCGCCGTCAGCTATTTGGAAAAGAACGGCTCGACGGTCACCGAGCAGAACATCAAGGTCATTTGCAGCCAGTTCAGCGCCAGCGAAACCTGGCTGCGCACGGGGAGCGGCGAGATGTTTGTGCCGGGTGAAGGGCGGAAGAAGGAGCTCCTTGAAGCGTTTGGGCAGCTCGCCCCCTCCTTGCAGGACTATCTCGTCAAATCTGCCAGAGAGCTTCTAGAGGCGCAGCGCGGGATGTCCGCGGATGGGGAAGGCCTCCCTCTCAAATAGGCTTTTTTGCAGCGATTCAAAAGCAGGAGCGCCAGCAGCCAAATTGGCCGCCGGCGCTCCTGCTTTTGCCGTCTGTTTTTTTATAACCGCACCTCCACCGGCCGGCCCAGCACAAGGCTGTCCTCCGTCACCCGGCAGTCGTAGCAGAGGGGGGTGACCCCGGCCGCGGCGGCCCGGCGGAGGACCTGCCCAAACTGGGGGTGGGTGCGGTCGTTGGGGGAGAGGAAGCGGGCCGGGGAGAGCTGCGCCACAAAGAGGAGAAAGGCGTCCCACCCCTGGGCATGGGCCCGCTCCAACTCCTCGATGTGCTTGACCCCCCGCTGGGTGGGCGCGTCGGGGAAGTAGAGGCCGCCCCCCTCCTCGAGGGTGACCCCCTTGACCTCCACCAGGGCGCGGCGGCCGCCCTTCTCCAGGTAGAAGTCGATGCGGGATGCGCCAAAGGGGTACTCGGCCCGCACCAGGTCGGGCGACTGGTAGCCGGGCAGGGCGAGGGCCCCCGAGAGGAGGGCCTCCTTCACCACGGCGTTGGGGGCCTGGGAGTCGATGTTGACCAGCATCTCCCCTTTGTAGACCGAGACGAGGGAGAACTGGGTCTTCTGCCCCTCCGCCCGGCCCCGCCGGTCCTGCAAGACGACCTGGGCCCCGGGCAGCAGCAGCTCCCCACAGCGGCCGGTGTTCTTCACGTGGCAGCGCACCCGCTCCCCCGCCAGGTCACACCAGGCCACAAAGCGGTTGGGCCGCTCCAAAAAGGTGGCGCGGCAGACGGTCTCATAGCGCATTCGCTCATCCCCTCTTTCCTGTATTTCCCGCCGGTCGGCAGACTGTGTTTATTGTAACACAAACGGCGGCGCGCCGCCGGGCCGGAGAGGCAAAAAAGCGAAAGAAAATCGTCACTTTTTTGGCGGGGCCCCGGTAAGAAACGGGGTTTACACTACTCCTAAACGCAGGGCGTGTGGTATACTATTGAAAGGCGACCGCGCGGCAAAAGCCGCCGCGGTCACCTCTAAATTGAGAAACACGCCCCCCGGGCGGAGGAGGACAATATGGCAGCGGCAAACAGCATGCAGGATCTGAACGTTCTGGTGGTGGACGACGACCGGGAAATCGTCAACGTCATCGAAATTTACCTGAAAAACGAGGGGCTGAACGTCCTCAAGGCCTACGACGGCATTCAGGCCATTCAGCAGCTGCGTGAAAACGAGATCCACCTGATTTTGATGGACATCATGATGCCCAAACTCGACGGCATCCAGACCACCCTCAAAATCAGGGAGCAAAACCAGATCCCCATCATCCTGGTTTCGGCCAAAGGGGAGGACACCGACAAGATCATCGGCCTGAACCTAGGGGCCGACGACTACATCGTCAAGCCCTTCAACCCCCTGGAACTGGTGGCCCGGGTCAAAAGCCAGCTGCGGCGGTACGTGACCTTCTCGGGCTCGTTCGGCGAGCGGGACGACGTGCTCCAGTGCGACGGGCTGGTCATCAACAACACCACCAAAGAGGTGCTGGTGGACGGCGAGCCGGTGCGGCTGACCCCCATCGAGTACAAGATCCTCCACCTGTTGATGCAAAACCAGGGGCGGGTCTTCTCCATCGACGAGATCTACGAGAAGGTGTGGAACGAGCCCAGCTTCAACGCCGAAAACACGGTGGCGGTGCACATTCGCCGCATCCGCGAGAAAATTGAGTTCGACCCGAAAAAGCCCAAGTATTTAAAGGTGGTGTGGGGACTTGGATACAAGATCGAAAAACTCTGATGCGCGGGGCCGCGCCCTGGCCCTGGTCGCCTTTTTGCTGTTTTTTTCCTCGGTCATCAGCCTGACGCTGGCGGGCTTTTCCCTGCTGCAGTACGCCCACTACCACACCGGGGACGGGAGTGACAACTTCTACCAGACCAGGGATTTCACCTACTCCATCAACAGCGTCATCAACCTCTGCAACGAGGGGCTGAGCAGCGCCCCCTCCTCCGTGGCGGAAGGGGCGGCGGAGGGGTCCTCCAGCCTGATCACCTTTGGCAGCAACGCCAACTACCTGGACTCCCTCTCCTACGGGATGCAGGTCTACGCCCAAAACACCGAGAACGAGGCAGTCTACACCAACACCTCCTACCCCGACCAGGACGCCTTTCTCGCCTCCTGCCGGCAAAACCAGTACGACTTCTGGCTGATTTACGACCGGGGGACCACCACCGCCTACTACCGCCTGGAGGGCAGCGGCGAAAACCAGCCGCCCCAGCAGGTGGAGTACACCGGCTACTACGGCGAGAGCTACCCCTTTTACTTCAACCCCTCCACCGACGGGAACGGCACGGTGCTCATCGCCATCCCCGACATCCGCACCTACTCCAACTCCGGGCTCTCGTCCACGGTCAACTACACCAACTGGCACGACAGCTTGGTCCTCTTTCGGGCCATGCCCCTCTGGATCAGCCTCTCCCTCATCGGTTTGGGGCTCTCGCTGGTGCTCCACCGCTCCCTGCGCCGCTTCGGCGAGGGGGTGGCCCGCCGCATCCGCCGCATCCCCTACGAATTCAAGTACGTGCTGGGCATCCTCCTGTCCATCGCCGCCGCGGGCAGTCTGCTGGACGGCTACGCCATCGCCTATTCCTCCATCCTCACCGAGGGCAACCCCTGGGTGATGGCCATCCTCTTCTGGCTGTCGGTGCTGGGGCTCTACTGGGACCTCAAGTACAACGGCTTCAAGACCTTTCGGGTCAACATCCCCTCGGTCATCTTCTCCCTGGTGCGGCGCTACAACCTGCAATTCCCCTTTCAGCAGAAAATCCGCCGCCAGTTCCTGACCAGCCTGCTGGTGGCCATCTTCCTGGGGGTCTTGGCCTTCCTCTCGGCGGCGCTGGCGCTGATGACCTCGTCGGGCTTCTTCGTCCTGGTGGGGATGGGGCTGGCGGTGCTGGCGGTGGCCCTGGTGGGCAAACTGATTTTCGACTACTTCAAGATCATCCGCCAGCTGGGCCAGGTCATCGACTACGTGGGCGCCATCTCCCGGGGGGAGTTGGACCAGACCATCTCCCTGGACCCGGAGGACGACCTCTACCCCCTCTTCCACGCGGTGCGGGATATGCAGGAGAACGTGAAGGGGGCCATCGAGACCCGCATCCACAGCGAGAAGATGAAGGTGGACCTGATCACCAACGTCTCCCACGACCTCAAGACCCCCCTGACCTCCATCATCAGCTACACCCAGCTGCTGCGCCAGCAGACCCTCACCCCGCCTGAGGCAAACGACTACGTCACCATCATCGACCAGAAGTCCCAGCGGCTCAAGAGCCTGGTGCAGGACATCTTCGACCTCTCCAAGGCCACCAGCGGCAACCTGGAATTGCAGCTGGCCCCCCTGGACATCTGCCAGCTGCTGGAGCAGGCGGTGGGCGAGCTGGAAGAGGTGGTGGAGCGCAGCGGCATCGAGCTGATCCCCGGGCACAGCGAGCGGCCCCTCTACGTGCTCACCGACGGGGTGAAGCTCTACCGGGTCTTTGAAAACCTGATCGTCAACATCACCAAGTACTCCCTCCCCGGCTCCCGGGCCTACATCGACATTGTGGACAGCGAAAAGACGGTGTCGGTCATCTTCAAAAACATCTCCAGCTACCAGATGAACTTCGCCGGGGAGCAGATGAAGGAGCGGTTCGTGCGGGGCGACCTCTCCCGCACCACCGAGGGCAGCGGCCTGGGGCTGGCCATTGCCGACACCTTTGTCGACCGGCTGGGGGGCAAGCTCACCATCCTGGTGGACGGCGACCTCTTCAAGGCCATCGTCACCTTCCCCCAGATCCCCGCCCCCAAAACCGAGCGGGAGCTGGCCGAGCAGATGGAAGTCGCCCTGCCGGAAGCCCCCGAAAAGGCCCCCGAAGCGCCTGACGCCCCCGAGCCCGGCGAGGGGGGACCCGCCCCCCGTCCGGCCGATCCCTGACAGCTGCAAAAGGTCGCCCCGCCGCGGAAAAGGCGGGGCGACCTTTTCTTTGGCGCAGGGCGGGAAAAACCGCCCCAAAAGGGCCTAACGGCGGCATTTTGGGGTTTGACAGGGGCCTTGGGAAGATGCTACACTTATTTTATCTGTGAGACTGAAAATGGGCGGCCCGGCCGCCCCCTCTTTGGCCGGGCCGGAGAGGGCTAGAAAGGATCGTGCGAAAAATGAAAATGAGTGCACTCATCGGCGAGCGCTACAAGGAGTGGCCCTCGGAGGCGCAGCTCAAGAGCCACGGGCTGCTGATCCGGGGCGGCTACATCCGTCAGGTCGGCGCGGGCATCTACTCCCTGCTGACCCCCGCCAAGCGGGTGGCCGCCAAAATCGAGAAGATCATCCGCCAGGAGATGGACCGCATCGACGGGCAGGAGGTCCTCTTCCCGGTGGTGCTGCCCCGGGAGCTGTGGGACGAGTCGGGCCGCTACGAGAGCGTGGGCAAAGAGCTGCTGCGCTTTACCGACCGCACCGGCCACGGGATGCTGTTGGGGATGACCCACGAGGAGGCGGCCGTCCACCTGGCCCGCACCGAGGGGAAGAGCTACCTGAAATACCCCTTCATGATCTACCAGATCCAGACCAAGTTCCGCGACGAGGCCCGGCCCCGGGGCGGGCTGATCCGGGTGCGGGAGTTCACCATGAAGGACGCCTACTCCTTCCACACCAACTGGGAAGATCTAGAGAAATACTACTACCGCTGCCACGAGGCCTATGAGCGCATCTACAAGCGGGCCGGGCTGGGACACGTGGTCTCGGTCAAGTCCGACAGCGGGATGATGGGCGGCGCCATCGCCCACGAGTTCATGTTCCTCTGCGACGACGGCGAGGACACCATCGCCATCTGCCCCGAGTGCGGCTACCGCGCCAACATGGAGGTGGCCACTGGGGTGCTGGCCCCGGTGGAGGACCTGGGCGAGTGCAGAGAGCCCGAGCGGATCCCCACCCCCGGCACCAAGGACATCGAGAGCCTGTGCGACTTTTTGGGCATCCCCCAGAACCGGCTGGTGAAGGCGGTGGTCTTCACCCGGGAGGACACCGGCAAGGCGGTGGTGGTCTTTGTGCGGGGCGACCTGGAGGTCAACGAGGCCAAGGTCCGCCGGCTGCTGGGAACCAACATCGCCCAGCGGGTGGACGAGGACGGCAGCGACCACATCACCTACGGCTACATCGGGCCCCAGGGCCTGGACGAGGAGATCGAGGTCTGGTTTGACAACTCCCTCAAGGGGATGTACAACGTGGTCTGCGGCGGCAACGAGGTGGACGTCCACGTGAAGAACTGCGACCTGCGCGTCTACCCCGACGAGCAGTTTGCCGACCTGTGCAAAGTCACCGAGGAGATGGTCTGCCCCCAGTGCGGCAAGGCCCACATCACCCTCAAAAACGGCATCGAGGTGGGCAACATCTTCCAGCTGGGCGACAAGTACACCAAGTCCATGGGGATGACCTACGCCGATAAAGACGGCCAGCTCAAGACCCCCATCATGGGCTGCTACGGCATCGGCGTCGGGCGGCTGCTGGCCAGTGTCATCGAGGACGGGGCTGACGACTACGGCCCGGTCTGGCCCATCTCCATCGCCCCCTGGCAGGTGCACATCAACGCCATCAAGCGGGCCGACGAGTCGGTGAAGGAGCAGGCCGACGCCCTGTATGACCAGCTCTGCGGCGCCGGTTTCGAGGTGCTCTACGACGACCGCGACCTCTCGGCCGGGGTGCAGTTCGCCGACGCCGACCTGCTGGGGGTGCCCATCCGGGTGGTGGTGAGCCCCCGCAACCTAAAGCAGGGCGTGGTGGAGCTCAAGACCCGGGACAAGTCGATCGCCGAGACGGTGCCGGTGGCCGAGGCTGCCGGCCGGGTCAAGGAGATCGCCGCCATGCTGCAAAAGCGCCTGGACGACCAGCTGTAAAGGCCGCCCGACAAAAGCAATAGAAGAGCGGTCCCTCCCGCCCGGCGCGCCGGGGGGGGGGGGTGGGTGGGCAGATTAGCGGGGGGGGGGGGGGGGGGGGGCGGGGGGGGG
>NZ_JBQHTP010000034.1:0-16075 GCF_052065655.1 Bittarella sp. HCP28S3_D9
CCACTAAGGGGGCGCGGCGCTCGTCTGTCGACAGGGGGTGAGGGGGCGGAAGTCCCGCCGCCTGAACCGTCGCGGTCCGGGGCCTCCGCTGCGCCGGCAGGACCGGCCGTCGGGGCTATCGCTTCGGCCCCTCCCCGTCGCCGTACAGGGCAAAGCCGCCCTTGCTGCTCTGCTTGACGGCGTAGAGGGCCGTGTCGGCGTGCCGGTAAAGGCTGCCGAAGTCCCGCCCGTCCGCCGGGGCCAGGGCGATGCCGATGCTGGCCGAGAGGGGGCAGGCCCCCTCGTCCAGGGCCAGGGGCTGATTGAGGATCGCCAGGATCTCGCGGGCCTTCTGCTCTGCGGCCGCCCGGTCGGGCAGGGCGAGGAAGACGGCGAACTCATCCCCGCCGATCCGCCCCACCACATCCCCCTCTCGGAAGGCGCCCTTCAGGCTCTGGGCGAAGTGGAGGATCACCCGGTCCCCCACGGCGTGGCCAAAGCGGTCGTTGACCTGCTTGAAGTTGTCGATGTCCACAATGAAGAAGGCGCGCGGCTGCCGTCCACCGCCCTCCAGCAGATGTTGGATTTTCGCCTGGGTGGCGGTCTTGTTGAGCAGCCCTGTCATCGGGTCTCGCTGGATCTGGTCGAGCACCTGCTTTTCCTGCCGCTTCATGGTGTCGATGTTTTGCCGGTAGGTGAACATGTGGATGGACTGGTCCTCTTTCCAGAGGACGATCTGGGCCACGATCCGCATCCAGTAGTAGTGCGACCCGTCGGTGGAGATCATAAAGTCGTACTGCAAGCTCTCCTCCCCCCGGCGATAGGTGTCGATCACGTGTTCGGGGGCAAAGGTGTCGATGTACCCCTGGCGAAAGTCCTCCCGTATCTGCTTTTCCGCCACGATTTTCAGCGCCTCGTTGTAGGGGGTGCCGGGGGGGACGCCCAGGCTTTCAAAGTACTGCCGGGTCTCCAGGTTGGCCGCCCGGTTGTGGGTGATGTCCAGCTCGTAGATGTTTTCAAACAGCTGCTCGGTGGCCTCTTGAAAGATGGAGCGCCGCGCCTGTTCGGTGGAGCGGGTCAGCTCCACGATCCGCCGGTTGTAGGTGTGGATGATATAGGTGATGGCCAGGGTCACCGCCGCCACCACCAACAGGGCGATCAGCGCCCCCTCCACCATCTTGCCCTGCAGCTGCCGGGTCTGGACCGAGGTGTCGTTTTCCACCAGCAGGTACCAGGAGAGGCTGGGGATGTAGTGGCTGCCCACATAGAGCCGGCCCTCCTCCCCGTCGTACCAGAAGGCGTTGGCGTTCTCCCGGTCGGTGAGCAGGCTCTCCCGCAAGTCGGAGTAGGGGCGCACCGAAAACAGGTCGGTGTGCTCGTAGCCGGTGTGATCGGTGGCCACCTGGATGACGCCGTCCCTGTCCACCAGACAGGCGCGCAGGGAGAAGCGCTCCTCATATTCGCCCAACAACGACTGCAGGGTGGAGATGTCAAATCCCACCCCCACCACCCCCAAAGGGGCGCCGCCGCTGTCGGTGATCAGGCAGTTGATGAAGACGGTGATGGCGTCCCCCGCCGCCTGGTCGTTGTCCACGTTGAGGGAGCAGGGCTCGCCGGCGCGCAAAAAGTCGTAGTACCAGGCGTCCTCTTCGTTGCCGGGGGAGAGGATGCGGTCGATCCCGTCAAAGTGGTAGTAGCGGCCGGTGCGCGTCGAGACCAGAAAGACCGAGTCGTAGCCGTACTTCTCCCGATAGCTGTTGAGATAGGCGGTCAGGGTGGCGATGAACTCGGCGTCGTTCCGGCGCGCGCTTTCCTGGGTCAAAAGATCCTGCAGCAGGGTGTCGTTGGCCATGGTCAGCGACACCCCCATGGGCTTCATGAAAATCGACTCGATCTGGCGGTAGATCCCCTCGGAAGTCAGGGCGGTCACCTTTTCGGTGTCCCCTTCAAATACCCCCAGATTGGATCGGTAGCTCACGATCGAAGTGGCCAAAAAGCCCAAAATGATGATGGCACAGACAAAGAGATTGGTCTTCAGCAGCGCGCGGTTTGACGTCTCCCGCTTCATCGACCCCGCCTCCTCTCTTCCCGCTTTTCCCCATTATACATCAAAATAGGGGCGGCGGCGGATGAAAAAGCAGTGGCTTGAAGAAAAAACCGACAAAACGACAGCCAGATGCGGGTGTCCGGACCCGACCAGGGGGAGGCGACCCCCTCCCCGGCGGCAGAAAAATGGCCCGTGGGCCAGCGCGGGGAGAGGGGGGAGGGCCCCCCGAAGATGGCAAATCAAAAAAGCGGCTTGTCGACCAAGCCGCTTTTTTTGCTCAAGCAGGGTGCGCCCGCCGGTTTCACCCGCGCGTGAGGGACAACGCCCGCCTGCACGTCATTGGCCTGCGGCCAGCCCCTCAAGGGTCGCCGGTACGTCCACGAGGAGGATGCCCCCCTCCTCTGTCGCGCAGACCTCGCGAATCAACAGCCGGTCGGAGAGCTCGCCGCAGTCCTCCTCCACGGCCCGGGCGGCGGAGAGGTCCAAGAGCACCGGCTTCTCCTCGGTGAGGATGCCGCAGAGATAGTCCCCGTGGCGAAGGAAGACGGTGACCGCGCGCCCGCCCTCCTCCGACCCACAGCCCTCCTGCCCCGCCAACCTCCGCAGGCTGATGACCGGCGTGACGGTGCCCTTGTGGCTGCAAACGCCGCAGTAGTAGTCGGGCAGGCAGGGAAAGGGGGTGATCTGCACCCCCTGCACCGTCTCTGCCACGCACTCCAGTGCAATGCCGTAATAAAACCTGCCCAAGGGCAGGCAGAACACCTTGTCAGATGGCCGCTCGTTTGCTTGCATCATGTGTTGTATCCCTCCAGCGCCGCTTTGATTAGGTGCTCCGCGTCCAGAAGGGCGCAGATGCTGCCGTCGCCCAGGATGCAGCTGCCGGTCATGCCGGTGCGCTGCTTGAAGTGGGGGCCGAACAACTTGGGCAGGGGCTTGGCCACCACGCTGCGCTGGCCGCCGATCTGGTCCACCAACAGGCAGGCCGAGCGGCTGGCCCCGTGGATGCTGAGAAGCTGTTGCGGGCTGTCTGCCGGACGCGCCAGGGCGTACAGGTCACAAAGGGGGATGATTTGCCGGCAGCGGTCCTCATAGAGCCAGAGTTTTCGGCCGTTTTGCTCCCGGTAGAAGGGGCTCTCTTCTGAAAAGGAGAAGAAGCGGTCCACCTGATAGGCCGGCAGGGCAAAGGACTGCTTTCCCACCTGAAACAGCACCGCGTCGATGAGGGTCAGGCTCAGCGGCAGGTGCATGGTGACCTTGGTGCCCTCCCCCTTTTTGCTCTCCATGCGCAGGTGTCCGCCAAAGCGCTCGATCATGTTGCGCACCACGTCCAGCCCCACGCCGCGGCCGGAGTACTCAGAGGCGGTCTCCCGGGTGGAAAAGCCGGGGAGAAAGCAGAGTTCCAGCAGCTCCTCCTCGGTGTAGCTCTCCTCCGCCCGCCGCAACAGCCCCTTTTGGCGGGCGCGCCGCCGCAGCTGCTCCATGTCGATGCCCCGTCCGTCGTCGCTGACGGTGCAGACCACCTCGCCCCCCATGCAGGCAAAGCGGACCTCCACCTGTCCGGCCCTCTTTTTGCCCAGGGCCTCCCGCTCTTCAGGCGGTTCGATGCCGTGGTCGATGGCGTTGCGCAGCAGGTGCATCATGGGCTCGAAGATGCCGTCCACGATGTTTTTGTCCACCTCGACATCCTGGCCGTCGACGACGAAGGAGACCTCTTTTTTCTCTTTGGTGCAGATGTCCCGCACAATGCGGTTGAGCTTGGGCAAAAGGCCGCTGAAGGGCACCATGCGAATGGAGATGACGATGTCCTCCAGCTCGTCCAGCAGCCGCTCCAGCTGGTGGCGGGCGCCTTCGGGCAGGGGGGACTCCCCACCGCCCCCGACCCCGACCCCAGCGGAGGCGACGAGCAGCTCCCCCATCAGGTTTTGCAGCTCGTCCAGCCGGTCCACCCGAACGCGGATGAACTGGCTGCCCGGCTCTGCCGGCGCGGTTGCCCCCGGCGCGGCGGCCTGCTCCCGCGGCGGGATCTCGTCCACCACCTGGCACTCTTCCACAAACAGGGCGTTGCGCAGCCGCTCCATCACCTGTTCTCGATTTTCCGCCAGAAAGCGGATGTAAAACCCCTCTTGGCGGATGTACTCGGCCGTGCCGGGGTCTTTCTCCACGTTTTCGGGGTAGAGGTGGATTTCGCTGCACAGGGGGCGCACCTGTCGGGCCGCCATGAAGGCCCGGATGTTCTCCATCTTGCAGTCCTTTTCAAAGCGCAGGCGGACGATCGTCTGGCTGCCGCTGTTGAGTTTTTGGTGGAGGACCGCGATGCGAATGAGCAGCTCGGTCGCCTTGCTGGGCCGATACGACTCGCTCTGCATGGCCTTGAGCTCGTCGCGCACAAAGTCCGACACTGCAAAGACCAGGTCGAAGGTCTCCTCTTCCACCCCCTGCAGCTTTCCCGCGTCCCCCCGGAAGAGGTCGAACAAATCCTCCAACTTGTGGGCCAACTCCGACAGGTCCTGCAGCCCCATCATGGCGGAGGAGCTCTTGGTGGTGTGCATCACCCGGAAGATGCCGTTGATCTCCTCGCCCGTCAGGCTCCCCCGCTTCTCGGCCTCCAGCAAGATGGCGTCCAGCTGCTCCAAAAGCTGGCTGGTCTCCAGCAGGAACACGTCCAACATAGGCTTCATTTCGCCGTCAAAAAAAGACATGCCCATCCCTACCCTTCACAGTCGCTGTTCCAGACAGTGCAGTTTTTCCCGCTCTTCTTGCCGCAGTAGAGGGCGTGGTCGGCGCACTCCACGTTCTGCTTGAAGCTCAAGTCCCTGCGGTAGGCGCAGAGCCCCATGGTCACGGTGCAGAAGAAGGTCACGTCGTTGTAGACGATGGGGAAGTCCGCGATCTCGCTGCGAATCTGCTCGGCCAGTTCCAGGGCTTCCTCCTTGCCGGCGCCCAGCAGGACGATGAGAAATTCCTCCCCGCCCCAGCGGGCCACCTTGTGGCGGCGGCACAGCCCCTCCATGATGCTGGAGAGGCAGACGAGCACCGTGTCCCCCGCGTCGTGGCCGTAGGAGTCGTTGATGCGCTTGAAGTTGTCCACATCCACCATGATCAGGGCGTCCTGCCGGTCGGACTCCGCCAGGTCCTGCGCCACCTTCTCCGACAGGTAGTGCCGGTTGTAGAGGCCGGTCAGCTCGTCCCGGTAGACCATGGTGTTGAGCTTTTCCATGTTGGCCCGCAGCTCTTCGTTGAGAAGGGCGAGTTCGTCCCGCTGGCACTTGGTGTCCAGGTGGGCGAGGACGCGGGATTTCATCTCCTCCATGCGAAAGGGCTTTTTGATGTAGTCGCTGGCCCCCATGGAAAAGCCGCGGATCACGTCCTGTTCGCCGTCTTTGGAGGTGATGAAGACGATGGCGGCGCTGTTGCGGTCGCGCTCCTTGATCTTTCCAAAGAGCTCGTACCCCTCCATGTCGGGCAGGATGATGTCCAGCAAGATCAAGTCTGGGCAGCACTCTTCCATGCGGTCCAGGGCCTCCTGCCCGCTGTGTGCCACGTGAAGCTCCAGGTCCTCATTTTTCAGCGCGGTCTTGATCTGCTCGCAGACCATAAGGCTGTCGTCCACCGCCAGGACGGTGCGCTGTTTTCTCATTTTCATAGCACCAAACTCGCTTTCTCAACTCGCACTCACCCTCCGCTCTCGGGGGTCAGAGGACGTGCTCGCCCATTCGCACGGTCTTTATGTGCACCATCCCGGTTCGGGCGGAAAAACAGATGCTTCTGCCGTGGGTCTTCCCCACGTCCTGCCCCAAAATGGGGATGCCCTGTTCCTGCAGGGCCTGGCGGGCGGCGTCGATGTTGCGCTCGCCCACGCCGCGCTGCCCGCTGTCCACCTGGAACATCTGCGCCCCGCCCACCAGCTTGGCCGTGATCGCCGCGCGCACCGCCCCCAGCCGCTCCATGGCTCGAATGAGCTCCTCGATCCCGCTGTCGGCAAACTTGTAAGGGTTTGTGCGCTCCACCGCCAGGGCGCGGCTGGGCAGCAGGATGTGGACGAGACCGGCGATGTGGCGCGGGCGGTCATACAGGCAGACCCCGATGCAGGAGCCCAGGGCGTAGGTGGCCAGCTCGCCGTCTCCCCGGGTCACCCTGCCCTCGGCGATGCCCACCACCTGTCTGTCAGGTTTCATAGGGGAGGTCGAGCGCCGTCAGGATCTTTTCAATGGAGTCCACCTCTGGGAGAAAGAGGATGTGGCTGACCACCGACAGCTCTCCCAGGTGGTACTGGTTTTCGATGAACAGCATCTCGTCGCTCAAGTTGGCAAAGCGGATCATGGGCACGCTCAACAGCGCCCCCACCATGTCGCTGCAGACAGAGGGCACAGACACGTGGACCTTCACGTCCATCATCCGGGCCAGGGCATTGATGTAGGAACAACACATGATGTTGCCCACCTCGCAGATGGCGGAAGTGCCCATCTCGTCTAACTCGGCAGCGCTCTCGGGGGCCTCGCCCACCAGGGCGCCCAGCAGCTGCCGGGTGAAGGGTTCGCTCAAGAGAAACATGAACATGCCGTTGATGTCGCCAGTGGTCTCCAACAGCACCCCCACCTGAAAGTCCTCGGCTCCGCCCAGCAGGGCGGGCACCTCCTGATAGGGGAGGAGGCGGATGGTGGGCAGCTCCATGTCGATTTGCTGGCCGATCATCCCCGCCAGGGCGGAGACGGCGTTGCCGGTGCCGATGTTGCCCACCTCGGCCAGCACGTCGCGGGTGTCCTCACTCATGTCGGAGTAGCGTCTCACTGCGCACCACCCCCGTCCTGCCGGGCGCTGGCCAGCTCCACCGCCGCCAGGATCTGCTCGGTTTTGAAGGGCTTGACGATGAAGTCCGCCGCGCCGCTGTTCACCGCCTCCAAAATCATGCTCTCCTGCCCGATAGCAGAGCACATCACCACGCAGGCGTCCGCGTCAAAGGCGCGGATGGCCTTGAGCA
Organism: Bittarella sp. HCP28S3_D9; assembly: GCF_052065655.1. Lineage (NCBI taxonomy): Bacteria > Bacillati > Bacillota > Clostridia > Eubacteriales > Oscillospiraceae > Bittarella (ex Durand et al. 2017) > Bittarella sp. HCP28S3_D9. The sequence continues at coordinate 7,005 of NZ_JBQHTP010000034.1, forward strand.
CCTCAATGCCGTTCATGCCGGGCATGGAAATGTCCAGCAGCACCAACATGGGGTGCTGTTCCCGGTACAGCTGAACGGCGGCGGGCCCGTCGGCCGCCTCCAGCACCTCCAAATTCTCCGCCCCGGCCAGTGCCTTGCGCAGCATGGTGCGCATAAACAGGGCGTCGTCTACGATCATGACCTTGCGCTCGCTCATAGTTCAAACTCCTCCACCAACTTTTTGAGCAGCTGCGCCTGGGCGGAGAGCTCTTCGCTGGCGGCGGCGCTCTCCTCGCTGGTGGCTGAGTTGCCCTGTACGATCTCCGAGATGAGGTCGATGCTCTGGCGCACCTGAATGATGGAGTCCGCCTGGCGAATCGATGCGTCTGAGATGCGGTCCATCATGGCGGAGACCCGCTGTACCCCGTCCACGACCTTTTTCAGGGATTCGGTCGTCCTGTCTGCCGCCTGGCTCCCCTCGTCCACCGTCCGGGTGGTCTGCAGGGCCAGTTCCGCGGTCATCTTGGAGGCCTCTGTGGTCTTGGAGGCCAGGTGGCGCACCTCGTTGGCCACCACGGCGAACCCCCGCCCGGCGTCGCCTGCCCGGGCGGCCTCCACCGCCGCGTTCAGGGCCAGGATGTTGGTCTGAAAGGCGATGTCTTCGATCTCCTTCACGATCTCGGTGATCTGGTAGGAGTTTTGCTTGATCTTCTGAATGATCTCGTTCATCTGGGTCATCTGGGCGTCGCTGTCCAGCGCCATGCTCCCCACGCCGTCGGCCAGCTCGCTGGCGCTCACGGCGTCGTCGGCGTTGCCGCGCACGCTGTCGGAGATCTCGTTGACGTTGGCCGCCAGCTCTTCAATGGAACTGGCCTGTTCCACCGCCCCCTGGGAAAGGGCCTGTGCGCCGCCGGCCACCTGTTCGGCGCCCCCTGCCACCTGCTCGGCGCTGTTGCTGATTTGGAGGATGGCACCGCTCAAAAGGGATGCGATCTGGCCCAGCGATTCGCCCAGCACCTGGAAGTCGCCCTTGAACTCCACCCCGGCCTGATAGCTGAGCTTGCCGTTGCCCAGGTCCGACATCCCCCGCTCGATTTCAGATATGTAGAGGCGAAGGGTCTCGATGGTGTGGCGCATGCTCTCGGCCAGGGAACCCAGTTCGTCCCCCGACTCGTATTGGATCTGGGCGTCCAGTTCCCCTTCCGACAGCTTGTGGGAGGCGTTCTCCAGCTCCTGCACCGGGCGGGTGATGCCCCGGGTGATCCTGGCGCACAGCACCACCGTGATGCCCAGCGCCGCCAGGGCGAGGACCACCAACATGACGGTCATGTCCTGCTTCAGGTCGTGGCAGTGCCCCAAGAAGGCATCGGCGTCTGCCTTGGCCGCCTTTCCCACGTCCACCAGCAGCTCCCGCACGGTGGAGGCCAGGGGCTCGTACTGGGCCCCGTACAGGTCTATGACCTCCTGCTTTTTCCCCTGCGCCAGGAGATCCAGCATATTGTCGCGGATGGGGGTCAGTTTTTCCATCTTGCTGGAAACTTCGCCCATCAGCACCTCGTCCGCCGTGAAGTCCTTTTTGAGTTTGGCGAGCTCGGCGTCCACCGACTGGGCGTACTGCCGGGCGTCTTCCAGATAGGCGCTCTCATTGTTTATCTGCACATCACTGGCGATGCTGAGGATATTGCGCCCCACCCCCTGAATGCCGGCGCGCACCTCCAGCGCCGAGCTGGTCACCTGGAAGGAGTTGGTGTAGAAGGTGTCCATGGTGTCGGACACGGTGCGAATGCCGAACAGGGCCGCCGCCACAGTGAGGATGTACAGGGCGATGATGATCCCGTAGGAGTACATCAGTTTTTTGCCGACGCGCAGATTTTTGAGACTTCCCCGCTTCATAGTTTATGCTCCCCTTTTTCTGTTTTTCCCGCCTCTGGACGCCGGTCGCCCCGCGCCAGTGCCGCGCTGACTGCCTGCAGCAGTTCCGGCCGCGAAAACGGCTTGCGCACAAATCCGCAGGCCCCCGCCCGCCGGGCGCTTTCCATCACTGTTTCCTGGCCCACTGCCGAGCAGACGACGACCCTGGCGGCGGGGTCGATTGCCAGCATTTGAGAGAGGACCGCCATCCCGGGCGTGCCCGGCATGGTGATGTCCAGCAGCACCAGGTCCGGCCGCCTCTCCCGAAATCGGAGGAGGGCCTCGTCGCCGTCAGCCGCCTCCTCAATGTCCCTGTAGCCGCCCTCGCCCAGCATCTGCCGGAGCAGCCGCCGCATGAACTTGGCGTCGTCCACCACCAGAATCTTTGCGTCCATCGTTCCCATCGTCCTCTCCTATCTGTGACCGCCTTCTGAAAATTGCAGAATGCGCAGGGCGATCTCTGCCGGCGTGAGCTGCTCCGCCGCGCCGCCGTGTCGAACGGCTTCCCGCGGCATGCTGGGGACTGCGCAGCTCCTCTCCTCTTGGGCGACCGCCAGGCCGCCCTCCTCCCGCAGGCGCTTGAGACCCCGGGCCCCGTCGTCCCCCATGCCGGTGAGGACCACCCCCATGGCGCTGTTTCCCGCCTGGGCCGCCAGGCTCTCAAACAGGCGGTCCGCCGAGGGACAGAAGCCGTTGACCTTTCCCCCCGGCCGGCTGTGCAGATAAAAGGCGCCCCCCTGCCGGGCCGCTGTCAGGTGGAGGCCGTCCTCCGCCAGGTAGATCACACCGTCCTCCGCCCGCTCGCCGTCTTCCACCTGTTTGACCTGCATGGCGCACAGGGGGGCGAGGTATTCGCGAAACCGGGAGGAGAAGCCGTGGGTGAAGTGCTGCACCACCAAAATGGCGCAGGTGCTTTGCGGAAGGTCCTGTAAAATGGTCCGCAGCGTCTGGGGGCCGCCGGTGGACGCCCCGATCCCCACCAGCCGCCGCGCGCTCGCCACTCTGCCGCCCGCGTACACCGACTTGATGTGGACGAGCAAGCCCCTGCGAAAGCGCTCCAGCGCCCGGTCGTCCCGCTTTGCGGGCAGGGGGATGGGATGGCAGTCCGCCGGCCCGGCGCCGACGCAGATGACGCGGTTGGGCGCCAAGTCCCGGCGGGAGAGGAAAAACTGGGGCGACCTGCCCGCCAGGATGAGGGCGTCCGGCTGGCAGCCCGGCTCCCCCCGGCAGAGGGCGATCTCCCGCTCCCCCTCCAGGGCGTCCAGAACCAGGCGCTCCAGCTGGGGCGTCTCCGCTGCTAGCGCAACGACAACCACATTCATGACAGCGCGCCCCCGCCCTTTTGATAGATCGCCGGTTCGATATAGGTGAACACCGTCTGCTCCCGGGGCAGCAGTTCGGTGTGCCCGGTGAAGAGGTACCCGCCGGGCTTCAGGCTCTTGCCCAGCCGCTCGGTCAAGCGCCGCCTGGCTGGCTCGCTAAAATAGATCATCACGTTGCGACAGAAGACCAGGTCGTACACGCTGTGCCCCGCGTAGGGGCGCATCAAGTTCATCTTGTGAAAGGCGACCATCCGGCGCACCTCCTCCCGCACGGCGAAGTGGCCGTCTCCGTCCGCGCGGCAGTAGGCCTGCCGCCAGGCGGCGGGCAGCGCCTCCATGGCCTTGGCCGGGTAGCGGGCCGCCTGCGCCCGGTGCAGCGCTCGCTCGGACAGATCGGTGGCCAAAATCTCCACCGGGGGCAGCCAGCCCCCGCCGTCCCGGTAGGCAGAGAGGACCATGGCCAGGGTGTAGCACTCCTCCCCGGTGGAACAGCCCGCGCACCAGATTTGAAAGGACTTCGTGTCGCTGGGCAGGCGGGGCAGGATCTCCCGGGTCAGAAAGTCAAAGTGGCTCCTCTCCCGCAGGAAAAAGGTGTAGTTGGTGGTCAGGCGATTCATCATGGCGGTGGCCAGCTGCCCGGTCCTGTCCGCCTCTACCCGGTCTAAAAATGCGCCCAGCGAGGGGATCTGCAGTCGGTCCAGCTCCAGGCGCAGTCGGCACTCGGCCAGGGTGCGCTTTTTGGAGAGATCGATGCCGTAGTGGCTCTCCACATGGACCACCAGCCGGGCAAACTCCTCGTCTGTAAACCTAGTCAAGGCGCGCCTCCTCCGCCGCGGGCCCCTCGTCGATCCCCTCTGCCAACACGCCGCAGAGGGCGTCGCCCTCTGCCCGGTACAAAACGGCAAAGGCGGCGTCGCCCCCAGAGCGATCTCCGGCTGCCCGGCGGATGGGGACGACCTGCCCCTGGTAGAGCACCAGCCCAGCCACGCCGGGGGGTGCTTTTGGAACAGGGGTCACCCGGGGGTTGGGCAGGATGCAGGCAATCTCCTCCAGCTTGAGCGGGTACCACTGCCCGCCGATTTGAACCCGCATCACTGTCCCCCTTCCGCCGCGGTCAGGAGCCGCGCTACATCCACCAAGTAGGCCAGACGGTCTTGCCCTTGCAGGGGAAGGACGCCTTGCAAAAACGAATTTGCCTCCCATAAAACGGATGGGGGCATCGCCATCGCCCCGCCGGGCAGAGCGGCGAAGGCGTCCAGCACCTCGTCCACCAACAACCCCACGGCGCCGCCCGCCTCCTTTAGGAGGAGCGCGTGGCGCTCTTTTCCCGGCGGCAAGCCCAGCAGCGCGCGCAGGGAGACCACCCGCACCGCCTGCCCTTCCCAGACGGCCCGGTTCTCCTCATCCACGGCGGCCTGCAGCGCGTCGCTGGAAAGGATGTAGAGCAGCCGCTTCGCGGGCAGTAAAAACAACAGCTCGCCCGAGGCGACGCACAGGCCGATCTCGCCTTTGCCCATGCCGTCACCCCCTCGGTTTTTCACACTGCCAAGCTGTGGAAATGTGCTGAAAAATAGACTTATTTTAGTTTAACACAACAGCTAGATATTGGCAATCATTTTAATCGTTTTTTATGCAAAATGGGATATTTTTGCAGCGCGTCAACCGGTTTGCCCGCTACAAGACAGGGAGGAGGGACAGGGCGGGGAAATGCCTCTCCTCTTGGAGATGAGCGGCAGTCGGCCGGTCGGGCCATGCAACGCAAAAAAAGCGCGGCGATCCCTCCTGAGAGCTGTACCCATATGTACTGCCGACGCCGGGGACAGTTGGGGGAGGGGTCAGTCGGCGTGGGGGAGTAGAGGGGGGCTGGGGGCTGCCCAAACAGAGCGCCGGTGTGGCGGCCCTGTGCGAACGCGGGGGGCGGCGGAGCTGCCGGGACAAGCGCGCTTTAAAATGGTGGGGAATTTTGCGGAGGGGAGTTTGGCAGGGGGGAAGGGAACCAAAGCGTTGAAAAAAGGGGCCAATTTCGTCTTCCCTGCTGCCGGGCAGTTCCCGCTCTGAACTGCGGCGAACGGGGAGACGTCGCCTGCCGACCCCACCTGTATCCTTGGGCCCCCCTCCGGGTTGAAAAAGGTTCCAATTATGCCCGCTCTGTCTCCGGGCAGCTCCCGCTCTGAACTGCGGCGAACAGGGAGACAGCCGCCAGTCGACCTCGTCTGTGTCCTTAGATTGTCCCTCTGGGTTGAAAAAGGGGCCAATTTTGCCCTTCCTGCTGCCGGGCAGTCCCCGCCTTGAACCGCGGTGAACGGGGGAGACGGCGCCTGTCAGCCCGCCTGTGCCCTTGAGTCGTCCCCTTTTTGAGGGTGTGTGGCGTCCCTGTCCCTCAATGCCGGCGCACCTGCCCCTAGAAAATGATTTTCATCTGTTTTTGGCCGGCGGTCGGCGCTGTCTCGGCCAGAGGGGACGGGGCGGGACAGTCGGCCCGAAAAATCGGTAAAGGTGAACGGGGTGGGGCAAACAATGAAAAGCCGACGCTCCGGAGTGGGACGCCGGTTTTTCCGCGGCGGATTGTTGCTGTGCGTGGGTGGGGACACTTGGCGCGGGTGAGTCGAGGCGTGTCACCTCTGTTTTGGTAAAATGGGCGGACTTTCTCCTGCCATGACTCTTACAGGGGTGCCGCCGCCCCGGGTCTTGTAGATGCACCGTTCTGTTGGCGCGCCCATTCGGGTGCAGTCGTCGCCCCCGCGGGGGAGAGGATGGCACTGGCATCCCCGCTCATTACAGGCAGGGGCGATTTCGGGGGCTGCCGTTCTTTGAGAAGGGGTGTGCACTTTGCTCCCCCGAGGGGTACCGTCGCGGGTGCAAGAGGGGGAAGAGCAACCGGCCCAGGCCCCTTTTGCGGGAGATGGGTCCGCACACACCCTCCCACATCGGTACAATAAAAATGGACATAAAAAATCCCGGTCATTTTGACCGGGATTTTTGGTGCGCCCGACAGGAGTCGAACCTGCGGCCTTTGGAGTCGGAGTCCAACGCTCTATCCAGCTGAGCTACGGACGCACATCAATGCGACGTGAGTTATTATAACACAAAGTTTTCGCTTTGCAAAGCCCATACAAAACTTTTTTTAAAATGTTTGGCAGATTGCTTTCTTGTGGCCCCCGCCCAAAGGGGGTATACTGGTAGCAGCACACCAGAACACGCCCGCCGGGCGCACAAGGGGGAATCACCAAATGAACGAACACCGCAAAAAAGTTATCCTCGATGTCGACACGGGCACCGACGACGCCCTGGCCATCCTCATGGCCCTCACCGACCCGGGATTAGAGGTCATCGGCATCACCGTCACCCAGGGCAACCAGCCCCTGGAAAACTGCGTCGACAACACCCTGCGGGTGGTCGATTTGCTGGGGGCCGACGTGCCGGTCTACGCCGGCTGCTCGGCGCCCATGGTCCGCTCCCTCTCCAAGGGGCGGATGGCCCAAAATCCCGAAAACGTCGTCTCCGCCGAGGTGGACGGCAAACCGGTCATCCTCCACCCGCCCCACCTCGACCTGCCCGCCCCCCACTCCAAGCCGCAGCAGATGCACGCCTGCTCCTACCTGGTCGAGACCCTCCGCCGCAGCGAGGAGAAGGTGACCATCATCCCCGTGGGCCCGCCCACCAACGTGGGGATGGCATTTCGCATGGCCCCCGACCTAAAGGATCACGTCGAAGAGGTGGTCTTCATGGGCGGCGCGGTGGACCGGGGCAACATCACCCCCGTGGGCGAGGCGAACTTTGTCCACGACCCCGAGGCGGCCAAAATCGTCCTCGACAGCGGCGTCAACTGCCGGGTGATCACCCTCAACGCCACCCACAGCGCAGAGATGACCCGGGCCGATGCCGACAAGATCCTCGCCCTGGGCACCCCCGCCGCCAAGTTTGTCGGCGAGCTGATGAAGGGCCGCATCCTGGTGGGGGAGACCCTGGGTTGGACGGAAAAGGGCGAAAAGGCTGGAGACGCCCTCCACGACGCCCTGGCTGTGGCCGCCGTCATCGACCCCAGTGTCATCACCGACCTGCGCCGGCAGAAGTGCGACATGGACATTGCCGGCGGCGCCGCCGACGGCCAGCTGGTGGTGGAACACCGCAACGAAAACGACGAGTCGGTCAACACCTGGGTCGCCTACCGGGCCGATAAACCCAAGTTCTTCGAGATGCTCTACCGGCATGTCGAGGCGGCGGGCCGCCTGTAAATAGGGAAGGAGGATCTCTGTGAAATCTCGCTTTTTGCACACCAACCTGAACGTCACCGATTTGGAGCGCAGCATCGCCTTCTATGAAAAGGCCCTCGGCCTGCGCGAGGAAAAGCGCAAAGAGGCCGCCGACGGCAGCTTCACCCTGGCCTTTCTCGGCGACGGCGAAACCGATTATCAGTTGGAACTCACCTGCCTGAAAGACCATCCCCAGCCCTATGAGCTGGGGGAGAACGAAAGTCACATCGCCTTTCGGGTCGCCGACCGGGCCGCCGCCCACGCCCTCCACCAGGAGATGGGCTGCATCTGCTTTGAAAACGAGGCCATGGGCCTCTACTTCATCGAAGACCCTGACGGCTACTGGCTCGAAATCCTCGACTAGACTTGTCCCCAAGAGAGAAGGGGGGCGGGGATCATCCCCGCCCCCTCTTTTTTTGTGTATTTACAGCTCCAGCGAGAAGGACTGACCCCGCCGCTCGATGCGGACCACCCGATCCCGGTACTCTGCCGCCCGGGGGTCGTGCTCTAGCCAGTCAAACACCCGGCCGTCGTCCCCAAAGTGCATGGGCAGCACCCGCTCTACCTCGACACGGCGCAGGAAGTAGTCCATCCCGAGGAGATAGGCCGGCTGTTCCAGCCGCGGGTCCAGGGGCAGAAAGGCCAGGTCGATGTGCTCGCCCGCCAAACTGTCGATCTCCTTCTTATATAAAAGGGCCATTTCACGGTTGTCCTCTTCCGGCTCTCCCTCCCAGTGCCACCAGTTCAGGTCGCCGCCGTGGTAGAGGGTCAACCCCTCGGTCTTGATGAGAAAGGCCACCCCCAAGTCGGTGGAGTGTAGCGCCCGCAGGGTGAAGTCGCCAAAGTCCCGCTCCTCTCCCGGGGCGATGGCCGCGGCGATCCCCGGCCGGTGGGGAATGTCACTTGAAAGGACGTAGCGCACCCCGGGAATGGCTCCCCGCCAGCCAAAAATCACCCGGTTAAAGTGGTCAAAGTGCCCGTGGGAGACCAGTACCACCGTCTCTTTCCCCAGCGCTGCGATCTCCCGCGGATTGATGACCCCGTGGCGCAGCCCCCCTGAGGGCGGGTCATCCAGGTAGTAGTCAAAGATAAACAGGTGTTTTTCGGTCTCCAGGGCAAAGCCGCTGTTGTAGAGATAGTGCACCGTCGCCTGCATGGCTCTCGGCCTCCTTTGACGGCAAAAGCTTGCCGTCCATTTTTTTATAATAGGATTCCCGTTTGCCTATTAGCATACCACCCCATAAGAGCCAAGGCAATGAAAATACAAACTGTATTCCAGTGAGGGACAAGCCGGGCGTTCCACCAGGTAAAAAATACCTAAAGTATAGGAAAAGGGGAGTTCATCAAAAAAGTGATTTTTCTTTTCAAAAAAAGCGAAATAATCTATTGACAGCAGGAGGCGGTCATGGTATTATACAAAAGCTGTCCGCGAGGGAAGCGCACGGGAGTGCGGTTTCCGAGGAGTAAGCCCTGGATTTCGAACCGAGAGGGGAGAAAAAAGGGGTTGACAAAAAGAAGGCAGCGAGATATAATAAAAGGCACGGCGAGATGCCGAACGGACCTTGAAAATTGAACAATACTGAAGCTTGAACGGACCTAAAAATCC
>NZ_JBQHTP010000035.1:0-15550 GCF_052065655.1 Bittarella sp. HCP28S3_D9
GCCCGGCGCGCGGGGGCGGTGGTTTGGGTGCGCTGAGAAGGGGCGGCGGGGGCAATCGCCCCGCCGCCGCTTTTTTGCCCGACGGACAAAAGGAGGCAGCCGCCATGCCAAAAAACAGCCGATTTCTCTCCCTCTTTTCGGCGTCAAAGCCGATTTTGGGGATGCTCCACCTGAAGGGGGACACCCCGGAGGAGACGGTGGAGCGGGCCATGCGGGAACTGGATACCCTGCTGGAAAACGGGGTCGACGGGGTGATCGTGGAGGACTACTACGGCACCGCCGACGAGGTGGAGCAGGTGCTCGCCCGCATCGCCGCCGAGCGGCCCCAGGCCGTGCGGGGGGTCAACGTCCTCCACGACCTGGACAGGGCCTTCGCCCTCGCCGAGGCGTACGGGGCCCAGTTCATCCAGTGGGACTCGGTGGCCGGACACCTGAAGCCCGAGGAGGAGCCCGCCTTTGCCGAGCACCTGGCCGCCCTGCGGGCGGACAGCAGCGCCTGCCTGCTGGGCGGGGTGCGCTTTAAGTACCAGCCCTATCTCTCCGGCCGGCCGCTGGAGGAGGACATGGAGTTGGCCCTGGAGCGCTGCGACGGCATCGTGGTGACCGGTGCGGGCACCGGCTTGGACACCGGGCTGGAAAAAATTCGGGCGTTCGGGCGGCTGATTGCCGGGCGGGCCCCCCTGATCGTGGGGGCTGGGCTGACTGCCGAGACCGCCGCCGCACAGTTGGCCCTGGCCGACGGGGCCATTGTGGGCAGCTATTTCAAAGAGGGCCACAATGCCGAAAACGAGCTCTGCCCCGCCCACGTGGCCAACTTTATGGCGGCCGTCCGGCAGATGCGGGGCGCCCAGTAATTTACTGCAAGTATATATTTTATCAAAAATAACAGAACAGGCGCAAGCCGGGTGTTTTCCCGACCTGCGCCTGTTCTTTTTTTGTCGTCAAGCCTCTCCTAGCGATGGCGCTGGGCAGCCGCCTGGCGGAGGAGGAGAAAGAGGAGGAGAAGGGAGATGCCGGTGAGGATGTGCCCAATACCGGCGACCCCCGAAAGGGCGGCATCAGCCCCGCGGGAGAGGGGGAGGGCCAGCACCTGGACGGTACCGCGGATGGCCATCATCACAGCGGTGAGGGCGACCCCCGCGTTGTAGAGCAGGTAAAACCGCCCAAAACCGGGCGCCCGGGTGAGCGAGAGGGGCGCATCCAGGGCTGCCAACAGCAGAAAGATCACCATCCCCAGCAAAAACAAGTGGGTGTGGAGCTTGCCCAGGGCGGTGACGCCGGTGAACTGGTTGAACTTGGTGAACTCGCGGAAGTAGACCCCGCCCGCTAGGGCGGCCACCGCGTAAAAAAAGGCGGTGTCGATACACTTTTTCACAAATATTCTCCCCCTTGTAAAGGTTACCGAGCCGGTGGCGCGGCCAAAAATAGCCCTGTACGGACAGGTGGTCTCTGTACAGGACTATTCTAAACCTATTTTATCCAGTTTGTCAAACGCGCCCCCTTCTCGGGGGACAGAGGAATTACCAGCTGGCGAGGGTGCCCAGGTCCTGCTCCTCGGCCAGGCGGTAGACCAGGGCGGCCGCCGCCAAGTCCTCGACGGCGATCCCCACCGACTCAAAGAGGGTGATTTCGCCCTCGTCCCGGCGGCCGGGGAGCTCCCCGGCGAGGACACGGCCGATCTCGCCCGCCGCGTCTTCGGGGCTCCAGGCCCCCTCCTGCACGGGGATGACCAGGTCGCCGGTGTCCCGCAGGGCGGCCTCGGTCCAGTCCAAAAAGACCCGGGCCCGGCAGACGGCAGCGGTGTCCACCTCGCGGACATGGGGGGCACAGGCGCCGACGGCGTTGACGTGGGCGCCCGGCTTCAGCCACTCCCCCAGGAGGACCGGCTGGGCCGACTGGGTGACGGTGCAGACGATGTCGGCGGGAACCACCGCCTCCTTCGCCGTTTTGCAGGGGACGGCCTTGACGCCGAAGGTCTGCTCGGCCCAGGCGCAGCAGCTCTCGGTGGCGGCGGGGGCGATGTCCCAGACGTAGACTGTCGCAATGGGGCGGACGCTGCAGATGGCCTCGATGTGCAGCCGCCCCAGCCGCCCGGCCCCGAGGATGGCCAGGGCGGACGCATCGGCGCGGGCCAGGGCCTTGGTGGCGGCGGCGCTGGTGGCGGCGGTGCGCACCCCGGTGATCCCCTCGCCGTCGACAACGGCCAAGAGGGCGCCGGTGCCCCCGTCAAAGAGGGGGACGATCCCCTGGCTGGTGCCGTTTTCCTTGGCCTTTTGCCCGGGAAATACAATGACCTTGCTCCCCACCAGGGACTGGGCGGTGAGAGCCGAGCCCATGATGGCGAACATATTGCCCTCGGGCTGGGGGATCATCTGCCGCTGCAGGTTGACCGACTGGCCGGCGGAGACCTCTATCAGGGTGCGCTCCATCTCGGCGATGCAGTCCTCCATCCGCAGCAGCCGGGCGACCGTCTCCCGGTCGACAAGGCGGGTGCTGGCGCTCATCTCGACCCCTCCCCTAGCGGTTCTTGCTCTGCTCGAGGCAACCCTTGAGCCAGTCCATAAAGCACTTCATATCCACCTCTTCGGCGACCCAGCAGTTGGGGGCGCTGTTGGTCAGGCGGTGGTCCTTTTGCACATAGGTGTGGCCAAAGGTGTACTCGCCGGCACACTCCACGTCCACGTAGTAGTCGTGGCCGGAGACCACCCCGGGCAGGACGGCGGCAGCCAAGGCCAGGGCGTCGTGCATCAGGGTGTCCTCGCCGCCAAACTCGTCCCGGCGCATCCGCATAAAGTCGAGGATGTCGGCCACCAAGACGGCGTCTTTGGTGCCCATCCGGCGGATGATCTCACAGTCCTCGTCGGGGACGGCGGCCTTTTCGGTCACGTCGAGGCCGACCATCACCAGGGGGATGCCGGAGCGCAGGACGATGCGGGCCGCCTCGGGGTCGCAGAGGATGTTGAACTCCGCCACGGCAGTGGTATTGCCGCCGTAGGCCGCGCCGCCCATGAAGGAAATTTTCTTGATGAGCCCCTCCTTGAGCTGGGGGTAGACCATCAGGGCGTGGGCGATGTTGGTCAGGGGGCCGACGGCCACGATCTCCAGTTCACCGCCACAGGCCTGGGCCTCTTCCCAGATGGTCTCGACGGCATTTTTCTCGTAGAAGGGCTCGCCGCACTCGGGCAACACCACGTTGCCCATGCCGGTCTGGCCGTGGGTGGGCAGGCCGCCCGCCTCGTCGGCGTCCATCAGGCGGATTTTGTGCAGGTCCCGCAGGATGGGCTGGGGTGCACCCTTGGCCACCTTCACCGGGAAGCCCAACATCCGCGCCAGATTGAGGGAGTTGGGGGCGGTGTAGCAGAGGTCCACGTTGCCGGAGACGGTGGTGATGGCCCGCAGGTCGATGTCCGGGCTGTTGAGGGCGGCCACCAGGGCAATGGCGTCGTCGGTTCCGGTGTCGCAGTCGATGATGATCTTGTGCATGGGATGTCCTCCTCTTTTTACAAATTGTTTATTTATCAAATATATTCCAGTTTGTTTATTTTGATTTTGTCCTTACATGAGAAGCAGGCGGTCTTTGGGAGCCGTATCTTTCTGCGGCTCCCACTTGGATAAAGGGGGCGATGGGTGTCTACCCTCCCTGCCCTTGCGAGGCCAAGCACCCCCTCTCTCCCCGCAAGGGGAACAGGGATGCTCATTGGCCCAAGGGGAGTTTGCGCTTTTCAGCACGCGGCGTCCCGGCGTTTTGTCACCCCAACATTACATGCTTCGGCAAGCGCCTGTTTTTCCCACATCCGTCTTGCCGCCCAGATGGTAAGAGCGCCGCAGATACCGAGTTTCTCCATAGTCATAGGGTCAAACTTCCTGCTTTTTCCGCAGGAAAAATGGGACAGTGTACTGGCCCAAGGGGAGTTTGCATTTTTCGGGGGATAGGGACCACATGCGTTTTTCTGTCCAGGCAATAGGAGTTGGGGGATGCCGGTTTTCTGCCACAACCGCAGGCTCAAACTTCCCACTTTTTCCGCAGGAAAAATGGGACAGTTTACTGGCCCAAGGGAAGTTTGAATTTTTCGGGGGATGGGGACCCCACACCTGTTTTTCCGTCCAGATAATAAGAGTTCAGGACACGATAGATTCTCCCCACAGCCGTAGACCCAAACCCGCCATCGGCGGGTTTGACAACTTCATGGGATGGGGACCCATGAAGTTGTTACATCTCCTTCAGCCGCCCGTCGACAAAGTAGTAGATGTTCTCCCGCTTGACGCCAAAGGCGCCGCCCTGTTTGCAGATGTGGGGCTCAAAGGTGAAGCACTCGCACTCGGCGTCCTTGAGGGGGGTGGTGTTCCCCTTTTCGATGTAGATGCGGTCTTGCTGAAGGATGTTGATGGAGTGCCCCAGGTTGCCCGAGTAGTCGAGATTTTTGCACCCCAGCCCGTCGATGAGGGCGTTGGCGGAGAAATAGAGCTCCTCAAAGGTCATCTCGGGGCGAGCCACCTCCAGCAAAAAGCTGTGGAGTTTGAACTCCGCCTCGATGGCCGCCTTATAGGCGGGGGTCTGCAATTCGCTGAGCTCTCTGACCACCCGGCCGTCCTCCACGAAGATGGTGCGGGCAAAGTCCCCCCAGCAGGTGCCCAGTGTGGGGGCCAGGTCGACGGTGATCACGTCGGTCTCCTGCACCCGGGTGTCGCCGGAGCGGTACTCCCGCCCCCCCTGAGAGACCAGGGTGCGCTCACCCACGTGCACCAGCGCCCCCACCCCGTGGTACCAAAAAGAGGTGGAGCCGTTTTGGATGAGGAGGATCTCGGCCTGGCGCTTGATCTGGTCCTCGCTCATGCCGGGGGCGACGTACTGCTCCAAATCCTCCATGGTGCGGCGGGCGATGTTCTGCGCCTCGGTGTAGCACTTGAGCTGTTGGATATTCATTAAAGCACCTCCAATTTGCCGCCTTTGCCAAAGGCGTACATGTCCTCTCGCTTAAAGCCGTAGCGGCCGGTTGGCCGCCGGATGTGGGGCTCAAAGGTAAAGGCCTCACAGGCGGAGAGGGGTTGATGGCAGTTCTCGTCGATGAAGCGGCGGTTCTTGGCGTCCAGCTCCACCGAGTGGCCCAGGTTGCGGGAGAAGTCGAGGTTTTCAAAGCCCAATTTCCGCAGCTCCTCGCTCATCCGCCAGTAGAGCTCGGCGAAGGTCATGTCGGGGCGGGCGACGCGGCGCAGGGCCCGGTGCAGTTCGATCTCCGCCTCTAGCCCTTCGCGAAAGGCGAGGATGGTCAGCTCCTCCGGCTCGGTGATGGGGCGCCCCTCCTCCAGAAAGACAGTGCGGGCGTAGTCCCCCCAGTAAAAGCTGCGGGAGGGGGCCAGGTCCATCACCACGCAGTCGTTGGGCTGCACCGCCAAATCGGTGACCCGGTAGGTGCGGGTGCTGCCCGAGAGGGTGGTGCGGGGGCCCACGTGGACGGTGGCGCCGATGCCGTAGCGCCAAAACGAGTCCGAGCCGTACTGGACGAGGAGCATCTCGACCCGGCGCTTGATCTCCCGCTCGGTCATGCCGGGACAAATCTGGCGGGCGACCTCGGCAAAGGCCCTTTTGGCGATTTGCTGCGCCTCGCGGTTGCAGCGCAGGCGATCCACTGTGGACATAGAAAAACCCCTTTCGCAATGTTTCTCTCCCCGCCCCGGGCGGGACGCCGGATCCTTTGGCGGGCAACGACTTCTGGTCTTATAGTAGTACATTTTGCCCCCTCGCCGCAATAGCGGGAAATGGGCATTGCGGCAAATCTCCAAAAATGCTAGAATGAAGGCAGCTTTCTTGGCAATATTTCTCGACCGATCGAGATAGAGGGGTGTTTGGTTTGACAAAAGCGGAATTCGCCCAGCTGATGGGCTGTGAAAAAACGGTGATCGGGATGGTGCACCTGCTGCCCCTGCCCGGCTCGCCCCGCTACGGCGGCAGCATGCGCGCCGTCTTTGAGGCGGCCCTGCGGGACCTGAAGGCCCTGGAGGGCGCCGGGGTGAAGGCGGCCATCATCGAGAACTTCGGCGACGTGCCCTACGGCACCGAGAACGAGTTCATCACCCTGGCCTGCATGACCTCGGTGGCCGCCCAGCTGCGGGAGCGCACCACCATGAAACTGGGCATCAACGTGCAGTACAACTGCGCGGTGGAGGAGTGGGGAATGGCCTACGCCTCCGGCGCCAACTTCATTCGGGTCGAGGCCTTTGTGGAGACCCGGGTGGGCACCCACGGTATCACCTACCCGGCCGCCCCGGCCCTGATGCGCGAGAAGGGGCGCTACCCCGCCCCCACACTGCTGTTTTGCGATGTGAACACCAAGCACACCGAACCCCTGGTGCCGGTGCCCATCGCCGACAGCATCCACGAGGCCATTGAAGAGGGGGCCGACGCCCTCATCGTCACCGGGGTGGTGACCGGCCAGAACCCCACCCTGGAGCAGGTGCAGGAATTTGCTGCGGCCGCCGGCGACACCCCGGTCCTGCTGGGCAGCGGGGTCAATGAGAAAAACGCCGCCGAGTTCTTCGCCGTGGCGGACGGGGCCATCATCGGCTCCAGCTTCAAAGAGGAGGGCAATGTCTGGAACCCGGTGGACCCCCAGCGGGTGCAGTCGTTCATGCGGGCCCTCACCGAGGCGGGCTATCAGGTATAGAGCCCTATAAAAACCAAAGCGAACCGAAAAAGCGGCGCTGTGCCCTGGGAGACCGGGGAGCGGCGCCCCTTTTGCGGCCTGGGGCCCTGCGCGGCCGAGAGGAAGGGATCAAATGAGCAGTGTGACCGATATGACCAGGGGGAAACCCCTGCAGCTGATTTTGCGCTTTACCCTGCCCCTGTTTGTGGGCAACTTGTTTCAGCAGCTGTACAACGTGGTGGACTCCATCGTGGTGGGGCGCTTTGTCAGCAAAGACGCCCTGGCGGCGGTGGGGGCCTCCTTTTCGCTGATGAATTTCATCACCGCCATCCTCATCGGCATCTGCATGGGGTGCGGGGTGGTCTTTTCGCAGTACTTCGGGGCGGGGGACATCCCCCGGCTCAAGCGGGCGGTGAGCACCGCCCTGCTCTTTGCCGGGGGGCTGACGGTGGTGCTCACCACCCTCTCCCTGGCCTTTGCCGGGCCGCTGCTGCGGCTGATTCAAATCCCCGAGGAAATTTTTGAAATGACCCGGGGCTACATCCTCATCATCTTCGGGGGGCTGCCCTTTGTCTTCCTCTACAACGCGGGGGCCTTTCTTCTGCGCTCGCTGGGCAACTCCAAGGTGCCGCTGTACTTCCTCATCCTCTCCACCGCCCTGAACATCGTCCTAGACCTCCTCTTTGTGGTGGGCTTTGGCATGGGGGTGCAGGGGGCTGCCCTGGCGACGGTGGCGGCACAGGCGGTCTCCTCGGTGTGCTGCATCCTCTACTGCCTCAAAAAGCTGACCCTGCTGCGCTACGCCAAGGGGGAGTTCTGCTTTGACCGGGCCATCTTCGGCAAGATCGCCTCTTACGGGGTGCTGACCTCGGTGCAGCAGTCCATCATGAACCTGGGCATCCTGGCGGTGCAGGGGATCGTCAACACCTTCGGCACCAATGTGATCGCCGCCTTTACGGTGGCGGTGAAGATCGAGGCCTTCGCCTACCTGCCGGTGCAGGATTTCGGCAACGCCTTTTCCACCTACGTGGCCCAGAACAAGGGCGGCGGGCGGATGGACCGCATCCGCCAGGGCACCCGGGTCTGCATCGGCACCATCCTCTGCGCCTGTTTTGTCATCTCGCTGGCAGTGGTGGTCTTTGCCCGGCCGCTGATGGGCATCTTCCTCTCCCCGGAAGAGGGGCGGTCATCGCCACCGGGGTGGGCTATCTGCGGGTGGTGGCCCCCTTCTACGCCCTCATCGGCTTTCTCTTCATGCACTACGGCTTCTACCGCGGGCTGGGCGACCTGCCCATGTCCATCCTGCTGACGGTGATCTCGCTGGGGCTGCGGGTGGCGCTGGCGGCCGCCCTCTCGATCCCCTTTGGCCCGGCTGGCATCTGGTGGTCGATCCCCATCGGCTGGCTCTGCGCCGACTTGGTGGGCTTTGCCAAGATGGGCCGCTCCCTGCGGGGGCCCGCCGGGGAAGATTTGCCCAAAAAGGCGGGGTAAACCCTGTGTACTCCACCCCTTGTGCTGGGGGTGGGGGAGCGGGTAATATAGAAGTGTATGAGCGACCAAACACAATTATTTGGAGGTGCGCAATGAAAATCGGTGTGTATGACCTGCAGACCGCCAACCTGACCGCTGACCGCCCCGGCCGGGACAGCGACTCCTTTTTCAGCCAACTGGAAAAGGCCCTGGGCCAACCCCTCATCCACTGCCAGCCGGAGGAGCTGGCCAGCTGCGACCTGCCCCTGGTCTTTATCGGCGGGGGCGGCAGCGAGGGATTCTTCCTCCAGCAGCTGCCCAAGTTGGAGGGGCCGGTCTTTCTGCTGACCACCGGGGGGAACAACTCCCTGGCGGCCTCGCTGGAGATCCTCTCCTACCTGCAGCGCCACGGCCGCAGCGGCGAGATCCTGCACGGCAGCTGCGAAAAGGTGGCCGCCCGCATCCTGCTGCTGGCAAGGGTGTTCGGGGCGCGGCGCTCCCTGCGGGGGGCCAAGCTGGGGTCGGTGGGCGCCCCCAGCGACTGGCTGATCGCCAGCGGGGTCAACCCCCAGTCGGTCAAACAGGTGTCGGGACTGGAGCTGGTGGACATCTCGATGGAGGAGTTCATGCAGGAGATCGACCGGCACGAATACACCCCCAACGCCTTCACCGAGGAGGCCCTGGCCAAAAAGTACAGCCCGGAGGACACCGAGAAGTCCCTCTGGATCTACGGCGCCCTCAAGCGGCTGTGCGAGAAGTACGGCCTGCTGGGGGTGACGGTGCGCTGCTTTGACCTGCTGCCCACCGTCAAGGGCACCAGCTGCCTGGCCCTGGCCATCCTCAACGCCGAGGGGATCTACGCCGGCTGCGAGGGGGACATGACCTCGCTGATCTCCATGGCGGTGATGGGGCAGCTCACCGGCAAACCGGTCTTCATGTGCAACCCTTCCCGCCTGAATGTGGAGGAGAGCGAGATCGTGCTGGCCCACTGCACCCTGCCCATGCAGATGCCCCAGAGCTACACCTTCACTACCCACTTCGAGTCGGGGCTGGGGGTGGCCCTGGACGGGCAGATCGCCCCCGGGCCCTGCACCGTCTTCAAGTGCGCGGGGGACTTCAGCCGCCACTTTGCCGCCGCCGGCACCATTGTGGAGAACCTGCAGGACCCGACCCTCTGCCGGACCCAGATCCGGGTGCGGCTGCCCGGCGGGGTGGACTACTTCACCCGGGAGCCCATCGGCAACCACCACCTGGTCTGCCTGGGCGACGAGACCGAGGCCATCGAGGAGTTCTTCCGCTGGTAAGCACATCTCCAAAAATCAGAGCGCAAAAAAGAGCCCTGCGGATGCAGGGCTCTTTTTTTAGAAAGTGGGCGAGAAAACCCTTCCCTCACCGCAGCCCAGCCGCCCAGCCGCCCACCGATAGAGCGGATCGTTCGCCTTTCCGGCGCAGGTCTGGCTGACGCCAAAAGGGCGCCCTGTACCGCTTCAGGGGGTCTCCTCCCGTCCCGTCCAAGAGCGAAAGGCGGATGTTCCCGCCAAAGCGACACGACTGCATTCCCCTTCCGCGCGGGGGGCTTTTGTATTGGCACAGTGGGCGGCGAGGGGCATAGTGGGCGAAAGGAGCATAGGGGCCCTACCCGATTTTCTGCCACTGACTCCTTCTTCCGCTCCCCCTTTCTGCCGCTGATGGGACGCCCCCTGTGCAGAGTTGGCAAAAAGCAAAATTTGTAATTTTGTATTCACAATATACAAATGGTATATATCAGAACAATAGCCCGCCGCCGCAGAGCGTCCGCTCTCACCGGCAGGCTCCTCTATTTCGCAAAGGGAGGTGCCGCATCCAGGGGCCGCCGGCGGGCAAGGGAGGCGAGCATTGCTCCTTCTGGGACCAGAGGCAGAAGGGCGGCAAAAACGCCGCTGCCGGATGCAAAAACCGAGGCAAACAGGGGGAGAAACCCGTTGCCCGCGCGCTGGTAGAGCGTGGCCGGCAGCAGGTTCCCCCCTCTCCGCCGCCACAGCCAATCATGGAGAGGCTGTCCAGGATACAGCTGACGTCCAGCAGGGGAAACAGGGATCCTCCATCCGCCCGGCGGGGGAGAAGCGGCAATGCCAAAGCGCCCAGATTGCCCCACCGCCGGCGGCACCCAGCGGGCGGGACGCCGCTGGGTCAACGCCTCCTGCAACAGGCCACGCCAGCCCCCCTTTCGCTGCCGGGGCCCAGAGGACGACGGCCCCCTGAAAAGCGGGCAACGGTCGGCGGTGCACCGGCCACAGCGCACGACAGCCGCCAGGGCAGCAGGAATTGCAGCAAGGGCAGGGCAAGACATCCCCCCTGCAGCCGGGGGAAACAGCGGGCCAAAAAGCGCGCACCCCTGCCCACCCCTCACAGAGGCCGGCTAAGCGGCAGCGCTGGGGGTGACGACCACCCCGCAGGGCAGGGGCTCCAGCACGGTGCGACCAGTGCGCCCCGTCAACAGGGCGCAGGGCAGGGGGCGCAGGAAGGCCAGACAGAGGAAAAGGGGGAGACACCCGCTCCCTTGCGCCAGGCGTCTTCCCCTTTTTGCCGTCACACAGAACAGCTGTCAACAGCATTTTATACCTTTAGTATTTTTATGGTAAACAATACAGCTACTCCCCCTCTTCCCGGAAGGCGGCAATGGCCTCCAGAAAGAGTTCGCCGTACCGCTTCAGCTTGGACTCGCCCACGCCGGGCACCTCCAACAGCTGGGCGGGGGTGGTGGGCTGAAGGGCGCTGATCTGTTTGAGGGTGGCGTCGGTAAAGACCACATAGGCGGGCACGCTCTGCCGCCGGGCGATCTGGGCGCGCAGGGCCCGCAGCCTTTGAAAGAGGGCGGGGTCGTAGAAGTCGTCGGCCGCGGCCCGGCGCTCCACCCGCTTTTGGCGGATGATGACCGGTTCCCCCTCTTCCAAGACCGCTCTGGCCCCCTCCCCCAGCCGCAGCAGGGGGTACTGCCCCTCGGTGGTCTGGAGGATATCCTGTTCGCAGAGGGCGGAGATGTAGCCCTTGATCTTGACCCCCGAGAGGTGGGAGAGGCTGCCGAAGAGGGGGTTTTCCGCCAGGGAAAAGCGCTGGATGCGGGCGGTCTCGCTCCCCTTCAGCAGTTCGCCGATGACCCCGGCCCCAAAGCGGCCGCGGACGCTGCGCACCGCCTGCAAGATGAGGGAGGCCGCCTCGCTGATGTCCTCCTCGGTGTAATCTCCCAGGCAGGAGGAGCAGTTGCCGCAGCGGTCAGGGGCGTGTTCCCCAAAGTAGCGCAGGATGTACTGGCGCAGGCAGCCGGTGGCGGTGCAGTAGCCCTGCATCTGGCGGAGCTTGTCGTACTCCTTCGCCCGCAGCTGCTCGACCTGCTGGGGGGTGAGGTCGGTGTCGGGGTTTTCAAAGCTCTGGTCGATAAAGAAGAGGGCGGTGCGCACGTCCTGTCCGCTGTAGAGGAGGATGCACTCGGCCGGGCTGCCGTCCCGCCCGGCGCGGCCCGCCTCCTGGTAGTAGCTCTCCATGTTCTTGGGCATGTTGTAGTGCAGCACGTAGGAGACGTTTGACTTGTCGATCCCCATGCCAAAGGCGTTGGTGGCCACCATCACCCGGCTGCGGTCGTAGAGGAAGTCCTCCTGGTTCTGGCGGCGCTCCTCGTCCGGGAGGCCGGCGTGGTAGCGGGTGGCGTCCACCCCGGCGGCCACCAGGGACTGGCAGACCTGCTCCACCGCCTTGCGGGTGGAGCAGTAGACGATGCCGCTCTTCTCCCCGTTCTGGCGGACGTACTGGCGGACATAGTCCATCTTGGACTTGGGGGTCTCCACCCCGAAGTAGAGGTTTTGCCGGTCAAAACCGGTGGTGATGCAGAGGGGGTCTTGCAGCCCCAAGATCTTCAGCACATCCCCCCGGACGGCGGCGGTGGCGGTGGCGGTGAAGGCTGCCAGCACCGGGCGGCGGGGCAGGGCCTCGAGAAAGGCGGGGATCTGCAGGTAGCTGGGGCGGAAGTCGTGCCCCCACTGGGAGACGCAGTGCGCCTCGTCCACCGCCACCAGGGAGATGTTGGCCTGCTGCGCAAAGGAGAGGAACCCCTCGGTCCCCAGCCGCTCGGGGGCCACGTAGATGATTTTGTAGACCCCGTCCTTGCAGTTTTGCAGGGCCTTGCGGTACTGGGGGAAGGTGAGGGAGCTGTTGAGATAGGCCGCCCGCACCCCCATCTGCAGAAGGGCCCCCACCTGGTCCTTCATCAGGGAGATGAGGGGGGAGATGACCAGGGCCACGCCGTCCATGGCCAGGGCGGGGACCTGGTAGCAGATGGATTTTCCCGCCCCGGTGGGCATGATGGCCAGGGCGTCCCGCCCCTCTAAGATGGCGGAGACCACCTCCCCCTGTCCGGGGCGAAAAGAGGGGTAGCCGTAGTACTTTCTGAGGATTTCGTTGGGGTTCATGGGGGCTCCTTCCCGAATGCAGATTGTCCCGTTTCCCCCGGCGTTCCGCTGGGCCAAGGGGGCAAAGGGGCAAAGCAAAGTAAAGACTCTTTTTAGAGTAGTACAAAAGGCGGCAAAAAACAACCCCTTTCGACCCGCTGGGCGGCGGGGACGAAAGGGGTCGGTGCAAAATCCGTCAGCGGACGGTGCGGGCGCTGAAGTAGACCTTGCCCGCCTCCAGGGGGATGCCCTTGGCCCGGTAGAGCTCCTCCACCGTGACCAGTTGGTAGTCCTTGGCCAGCTCGGCGATCAGGGTGTCGCAGGCGTCGGCGGTGGTGGGGTGGATGTCGTGCATGAGGACGATGTCCCCGTCGCGGACGTTCTGGCGCACCGCCCGGATCACCGCGTCGGCGTTGCGGCTCTTCCAGTCCAGGGTGTCCACCGACCACATGATGAGGGGGTGGGGCACCTTCTCTCGGGTGGTGTCGTCGTAGGCGCCGTAGGGCGGGCGCAGGGCCTTGGGCTGGCCGGGCAAGATCGCGCCGATGGCCTCGTCGGCCCCCTGCACCTGCTGGGAAAACTCCTCCTCGTCGCACTTGGGCAGGGACTTGTGGCTGTAGGTGTGGCTGGCCACCATGTGCCCCTCGGCGTACTCGCGGGCCAGGGTGTCGGGGTAGCTGCCGGCCCGGTTGCCCAGCACAAAGAAGGTGGCGCGGCCGCCCACCTCCCCCAGCCGGTCGAGGATGCGGTCGGTCACGTCGGGGCGGGGGCCGTCGTCAAAGGTGAGGGCGATCATCGGCTTGTTGGGGTCCACATAGCGGCCGGTCTTCACCTGCTCCACCAGGGCGGAGGTGCCCATGGGGGAGAGGGTGCCGGCGAGGGATTTGGCGCTCTCCTTCTCGGTGAGCTCGTCCCGGTCCCAGGCGAGGTAGGGCTTGAGCTGGTCGTAGGACAGGTCGACCACCGGAACGCCGTAGGCGCCGGGGAGGAGGAGGTAGCGGGGGAAGTAGAAGCGGACCCCCTGCGCCGTGAGGGCAAAGCGGCTGAAGATATCCTCCTGGGCAAAGCCCTCCGCCAGGATGTCGGCGTCCTCCGCCCCCTGGCGGTAGTCGTCGCTCTCGCGAAAAAAGTCGCCCACCAGCTGTTCCAGGGCCGGGCGGTAGTCCCCCTGAAAAAAGTCTCCCTCCCCCAGCCGGCGGCCGTCGCGGCTGTCAAAGACCAGGGTCTCCACCCCGGTGGAGGGGTGGGCCATGTTGGGCTCGCTCATCTCTATGTGAAAGGCCACCGAGACCACCGGCCCGGCCCGGTAGCTCTCGTAGTCCACTGTGAGGATGGCCCGCTCCTGGGGGGAGGGGGCGCGGTAGTCGGCAAGGTCGCTCAAAAAGGTGTCGATAAAGGAGCCGACCGCCTCGGCGATGGCGCCGTCGGCGGCCTCATTGCCCAGGTGGGGGTAGTGGACGCTGTAGGCGGTGTTCTCCTGGTACTCGATTTTGGAGCGGATCTTCCCCACCTGCCGGGTCTCCTCCCTGGCGGCAAAGGGGCCCTGGGCCAGCTGCTCGTCGGAAGAGGGGCGGGGGGAGAGGGCAAAGGCCAGGGAGTTCAGGGAGAGGACGAGGGCGGCGAGGAGGAGGGATAGAACGCCCAGGCCAGCCACCCGTTTGGCCCCGCGATTTTGTCTTTTTTTCGCCGATTTTCTGTTCACTCTCTGCTCTGCCTCCCACTCACATTGTGGACCTCGTCCACTTCTTAGAGTCCCATTGTAGCATTCCCCCATTTGGCCCCACAAGTGGGTTTTACAGATTGTAATAGTTTGTAAACTCTTGTCATTTTTTCTTCATTTATCCGCCAGAAAAAGGGACTGTCGCCGGGGGGATCAGCTCTCGGACTGGGCGCCCCGGACGGCGACGGGCCGCGCCTCCGGCGGGATGGGAAGGTACTGCCGGCCCGCCAACTGGGCGCGGTGCTCCTTCCTCGCGGCGCACAGGAGGTCGGGGTCCTGCAACAGGTCGATGGCCGAGGCGGCCATCACCTTGGCGGCGTAGAGGGTGCCCTTGTGGGCGATGCTGCTCTTCCCCTGGGCGGTGCGCTGCCAGGAGTGCCCCGGTGTACCGGCGGCCATGGTGGCGGCCATGATCTGGGCGGTGGGGCAGAGCCAGCTCACATCCCCCACGTCGGTGGAGGAGGAGAGAAATGCCTCGCCCCCCACCGCCGGGACCACAAAGTTGTGGATGGGTTCCGCCCGGTGGGCCTCGGCCAGGGCCTTCCCCGCGGGGCCCAGCTGTCCGGCCATGGCCGCCAGGGTGCCGCCGCCCGCGGGCATGGTGTCGCGGTAGGCCTGGGCAAAGGCCAGCTCCTCCCCGCTGTACAGGGGCAGGGGGACGGTCGCCAGGTTCTCCCCCATCACCCCGGCCAGGGTGTGGTTGGGGATCAGCTCGCTGCAGGCCTTGACAAACCGGCACTCCACCTGGGTGCCGGTCATCAGGGCCGCGCCCCGGGCCACGTCGTCCACCCGGGCGCGGATCTCCTCCACCTGGCTGCGCTGGGGGGCGCGGATGAGGTAGAGCGCCTCGGCATAGGCCTGCACCACGTTGGGGGAGTAGCCGCCGGTGTCGGTGACGGCGTAGTGGACGCGGGCCTCGGGGAGGATGTGCTCGCGCAAAAACTGCACACCGGTGTTGAGGAGGGTGACGGCGTCCAGGGCGCTGCGCCCCAGGTGGGGGGCGCTGGCGGCGTGGGAACTGCGGCCGGTGAAGCGGTAGAGCACCTCGCAGTTGGCCAGACAGCGGGTGGGGGTGGCGGCGTTGAGTTCGCCCGGGTGCCAACAGAGGGCGCAGTCCAGCCCGTCAAAGGCGCCGTCCCGCGCCATGAAGGCCTTGCCCGCCCCCGCCTCCTCCCCCGGGCAGCCGAAGTAGACGACCTTTCCGGGCGCGCCGGTGGCGGCGAGGTACTCCTTCACCGCCAGGGCCGCCCCGAGGGAGCCGACCCCCAGCAGGTTGTGGCCACAGCGGTGGCCACAAC
>NZ_JBQHTP010000036.1:0-13776 GCF_052065655.1 Bittarella sp. HCP28S3_D9
CCCCCCCCCCCCCCCCCCCCCCCCCCCCCCCCCCCCCCCCCCCCCCCCCCCCCCAACCACGGCCGGGGAGCTGCACCCCTATCTCGGCGCCAAGCTGGCGGCGCTGGGGGGACTGTTCCTCTTCACCGCCCCCGCCCCCGGCGGGGAGCGCGCCTACCTCTACCGGGAGGGACAGCTGCTGCTGGACCTCCCCGCCGAGACCGAACTGGGCCGCCCCCTCCCGACCTTCTCGGTGGGCGGCGGCACCGCCGCCCTCTTCTTCGGCGACCCGGCGCACCTCTCTCTCTACGCGCGGGAGATCGCGGAGAGCGGGGCCGACCTCCTCCTCCTCTGCGCCTGCGAGCCTGACCGGCTGGGTTACGGCGACCGGGTGCTGCGCCAAATCAAGGAGGTCAGCGCCGCCCTGGGGGTCTGCTGTGTCCTCTCCCAGGGGGGGGAGGGGGACTCGTCCGCCCCCCGGCTCTTCACCGCCCAGACCGCCGTCTTCGAATGCGACCGGCTGCTGGCCTTTGCCCAGGCGGTGAGCGGGCCCCCCGCGGCCGTCTGCGATGTGGATCTGGACATCATCGCCGGGTACCGGCGGGGGCAAACCCTCCCCGCCTTCCCACGGCCTGAGCCCGCCCTCTCGGTGCCGGTGCGCACCGGCGGCAAAAAGTTGCTGCGCCCCCTGGGGCAAAACCCCTTCATCACCCGCCCCGAGCAGCTCGACGAGCTGTTCTCCCTGCAGGTCAAGAGCCTGGCGGTGCGGATGGAGAACACCGGCATCAAGGGGCTGGTGGTGGCCCTCTCCGGCGGGCTGGACTCCACCCTGGCACTGCTGGTGGCAGTCGGGGCCTGCGACCGGCTGGGGCTGCCCCGCTCGGCCGTCACCGCGGTGACCATGCCCGGCTTTGGCACCTCGCAGCGCACCAAGTCAAACGCCGAAAAGCTCTGCGAGGCGGTGGGCGCAAAACTGCGCAAAATCCCCATCGGCCCGGCGGTGGAGGCGCACTTTGCCGACATCGGCCACGACCCCCAAAATCACAACGTCACCTTTGAAAACGCCCAGGCCAGGGAGCGCACCCAAATTTGCCTGGACATCGCCAACGAGACCGGTGCCCTGGTGGTGGGGACCGGCGACCTGTCGGAGGCCGCGCTGGGCTTTTGCACCTTCGGCGGCGACGCCCTGGCCAACTTCAACGTCAACATCTGCCTGCCCAAGACCCTGGTGCGGGCCGTCTGCCGGCGGCTAAAGGAGCGTTTTGCCAAGGCCGCCCCCTTCATTCAGGACATCCTGGACACCCCGGTCAGCCCGGAGCTGCTCCCCCCCGACAAGTTCGGCAACATCGCCCAGAAGACCGAGGAGATTTTGGGGGAGTACGACCTGCTGGACTTCATCCTCTACCACCACCTGCGCTACGGCCTGTCGCCGGAGAAGATCTTCTACTACGCCTGCGCGGCCTTTGGCGAGCGCTATACCGGCGCCTATATCAAGGAGAAGCTGGGCCTCTTCTACAAGCGGTTTTGCGCCTCGCAGTTCAAGCGGGTCTGCGCCCCCGAGTGCGCCGTCATCACCGACGTCACCCTCTCGGGCGGGGCCTTCGCCATGCCCGGCGACATGGGCTCCAAAACCTTTTTAGAGGCGGTGGAGGCCATTTCGGTCTGACCCCCGTCACCCGTCTGTTCGCCGCCCCGGCGGGCGGCCTTTCAAAATAGAAGCAAAGTGAGGAAGAAAAGATGAAAGCTGTTATCTCTGTTATCGGCAAGGACACCGTGGGCATCCTGGCGGCCGTCAGCACCGTCTGCGCCGAGGCCAACGCCAACGTGCAGGACGTGACCCAGTCCATCCTGGGGGACATCTTCGCCATGATCATGGTGGTGGACATCTCCAAGTGCAACCTGGAGCTCTCCGAGCTGCGCGCCCGCCTGGAGACCCTGGGCCAGGAGCGGGGCCTGCAAATCAACCTGATGCACGAGGACATCTTCAACTCGATGCACCGCATTTAGGGAGGGCGGCTCATGATCAGCACCAACGAAATACTCGAGACCATCAAGATGATCCAGGAGGAGAGCCTGGACATCCGCACCATCACCATGGGCATCTCCCTGCTGGACTGCGCCGATTCCGACATCGACCGCTCCTGCGAAAAGATCTACCAAAAAATCACCACCCGCGCCCGCGACCTGGTCAAGGTGGGGGAGGAGATTGAGGGCAAGTACGGCATTCCCATCATCAACAAGCGCATCTCGGTCACCCCCATCGCCATGCTGCTGGGGGCCAGCGGCGGCGACCCGGTGAAGTACGCCCGCACCCTGCAGCGCTGTGCCGAGACGGTGGGGGTCAACTTCATCGGCGGGTACAGCGCCCTGGTGCAAAAGGGCTTTGGCCCCGGCGATTTGGAGCTCATCGAGTCCATCCCCGAGGCGCTGCGGGTCACCGACCGGCTCTGCTCGTCGGTCAACATCGGCTCCACCAAGGCGGGCATCAACATGGACGCCGTCCGGCTGATGGGCCAGATCATCCGCCAGAGCGCCGAGAACACCGCCGACCGCGACTGCGTGGGCCCCTCCAAACTGGTGGTCTTCTGCAACGCGCCGGAGGACAACCCCTTTATGGCCGGCGCCTTCCACGGGGTGGGCGAGCCCGACTGCGTCATCCACGTGGGGGTCTCCGGCCCCGGCGTGGTGCGGGCCGCCCTCTCCAAGATGGAGGGGGGCGACCTGACCGACGTGGCCGACCTGATCAAAAAGACCGCCTTTAAAATCACCCGCATGGGCCAGCTGGTGGGGGCCGAGGCCTCCCGCGCCCTGGGGGTGCCCTTCGGCATTGTGGACCTCTCCCTCGCCCCCACCCCGGCGGTGGGGGACAGCGTGGCCCACATTCTGGAGGAAATCGGGCTGGAGCAGTGCGGCGCCCACGGCACCACCGCCGCCCTGGCCATGCTCAACGACGCGGTGAAGAAGGGCGGGGTCATGGCCTCCTCCGCTGTGGGCGGCCTCTCGGGCGCCTTTATCCCGGTGTCGGAGGACGCGGGGATGATCGACGCCGCCCGCTCTGGCTGTCTGCTGCTGGAAAAGCTGGAGGCCATGACCGCCGTCTGCTCGGTGGGGCTGGACATGATCGCCGTGCCCGGCGACACCTCCGCCGACATCTTGAGCGCCATCATCGCCGACGAAGCCGCCATCGGGATGGTCAACTCCAAGACCACCGCCGTGCGGATCATCCCCGCCATCGGCAAAAAGGAGGGCGAAGAGCTGGAATTCGGCGGCCTCTTCGGCAGCGCCCCCATCATGAAGGTCAACTACGCCTCCCCCGCCAAGATGATCGCCCGCGGCGGCCGCATCCCGGCCCCGCTGCAGAGCCTGAAAAACTAGCGAAATGGCGGCAGCCGGTTTGCAGAGCAAATGCCAACGCAGCGCTTTGGCAAGGCCGGTGCCGCCAAGCAAACGGAGCCCGTTTGCGGGGCCGCGCTGCAAATCCCTAAAACCAGCGAAAAAGGGCGGCGGCCGCTCGGCCCCTCTCAATCGCAAAAAAGCCACCCATCCGGGTGGCTTTTTGTTTCGGCAAAGACGGCCGCTCTATCTCTCCGAGGTGGGCCGTCCCAGTTTGCACAGGGGCCCCTTCCCCGCTGTCGGCAAAAAAGACCGCCCTCCCCCGGTTGCTCTCGCGCATAAAGTCCCTCAGGACTTTGCCGGCATCCCCCGAATGATCCCCCAGATGGCCACCTGCACCCGGTACTGGACAAACTTCTCCAACACTTCGCCCGCCAATCCGGTATGGAGGTCAAAAAAGGATCCGGCGAGGGCTCCCTTCTCGATGGCGAGCCTGTGACACCCCACTCCAATTGCCGTCGCCGCAATCACGTCCCGGGCGAACGGCAGGTCACAGATGGCCCCCTGCGCCCCTTCCAGAACGGCGATAGACCCACCGCCAATGGTCTTATATCGCCCACTTCATCTCTCTCCTCTCTGTGTGCGCCCTGCCCGCAACAGGGCATTTTGCCAATCGAAACCACCGGCAAAATGGACGGCTTGCATCGGCCCTGTTGGGGCGTCACACCGGCTCAGTCCCGCAAGGGGGCATCGCAGATTTTTGTTTGCACTGCGCGCGCCGCCGGCAAACCGGAAATTTCGGATGCCGTTTTGTGCCATCCATCCCCAAAATCGCTTTTCCTTTTGTACCTCCGGCCCTTTCTTTCAGGGAGCCCTGTGCGGAAAGCGATCTGTCTCCCCGGCAAAATCGGGGGGTAGGGCACTAGAGTTGCCACAAAAAAAGAGGGGGATACCCCCCTCTTTTCTCTCCCGATCAGTCGTAAAAGGCGCTGTGGATGGCGGAGACTGCCCGGTCGGCGTCCGCCCGGTCGATGATGACCGAAATCTTGATTTCGCTGGTGGAGATCATCTTGATGTTGACGCCCGCATCCCCCAGGGCGGCGAACATGTCGGCGGCCACGCCGGGGTTGGACTGCATCCCCGCCCCCACGATGGAGACCTTGGCGATGTCGTCCTCGCTGTAGATCTTGGCGCCGGGGTAGCGGTGGCCGTGCCGCTCCAGCACCGCCAGGGCCTCGTCCTTCTGGTCGTCGGAGATGGTGAAGCTGATGGCCTGGAAGCCGTCCTTCGGGGGGGTCTGCAAAATGATGTCCACGTTGATCTTGTGGTTGGAGAGCAGGGAGAAAATCTTGAAGGCGGTGCCCGGCTGGTCCGCCACCCCGTCCACCGTGATGCGCACCACGTGCTCGTCCTTGGCCACGCCCTTGATCAACATCTTTTCCATCTTTACATCCTCCTTCACAATGGTGCCCGGCACCCGGCTCAGGCTGGAGAGCACTTCGATCTGCACCCCAAATTTTTTCGCCATCTCCACCGAGCGGTTGTGCAGCACCTGGGCGCCCAGGGTGGCCAGCTCCAACATCTCGTCAAAGGAGATCTCGTCGAGTTTCTTTGCGTTTTTCACCTTGCGGGGGTCGGCGGTGTAGACCCCGTCCACGTCGGTGTAGATCTGGCAGGTGTCGGCGTGGAGCGAGGCCGCCAGCGCCACCGCCGAGGTGTCGGAGCCGCCCCGGCCCAGGGTGGTGATGTCGTCGAACTTGTTGAGCCCCTGAAAGCCGGCCACCACCACGATGCTGCGCCGGTCCAACTCGGCCTGCAGCCGCTCGGTGTCCACCCGGTGGATGCGGGCGTTGGAGTAGTTGCTGGTGGTGAAAAAGCCCGCCTGCCAGCCGGTCAGGGAGATGGCCGGGTAGCCCATGGCCTCAATGGTCATGGCCAGCAGGGCACAGCTCTGCTGCTCCCCGCTGGAGAGGAGCATATCCATCTCCCGCTTGGAGGCGTTGGGGTTGAGTTCCGCCGCCTTTTCGATCAAGTCGTCGGTGGTGTCCCCCTGGGCGGAGACCACCACCACCACACTGTTGCCCGCCTTGTAAGTGTCCGTGACGATCTGCGCCACATTGCGCACCCGCTCGGCATCCCGCACCGAGCTACCGCCGAATTTCTGCACGACCAAAGCCATGGGAATCCCTCCTCTTTCTTCTCATCACTCTTATATCTATTCGCAGACGCGCACCGTTGCCCCCTGATTGTCGGGGCGAAGTTTGACCAGTTCAAAGGCCCGGGTCTCCCGCTGGGCCTGGAGCAGGGCGGCCGCCCGGTCGCCAAAGGCGGCGTTCTGCGCATCCACCAGGGCGAGGATGGTGGGGCCGGCGCCGCTGACAAAGACCGCCAGGGCCCCGCACTCGTAGGCGATGTCGAAGACCCGCTGCCCCCCCTCGATCAGCCCCAGCCGGTAGGGCTGGTGCAGCCGGTCCCCCGCCGCGACCCGGATGTTTTCCAGCTTGCCGGTGCAGATGGAGGTGGCCATCAGCGCCGCCCGGGAGAGGTTGTAGACCGCGTCCTTGTGGCTGACCTGGGGCGGCAGCGCCGCCCGGGCCACCTCGGTGGAGAGGCTGAAATTGGGGATAAAAGCCGCAAAGTGCATCCCCTCGTCCAGTTCCTTTTTCACGTAGTAGACGTGCTCCTCCTCGAGCACGGCGGAGACAAAGCCCCCCAGGATGGCCGGGGTGGAGTTGTCGGGGTGTCCCTCCAGGTGGGCGGCCATGTCCACCAGCTCGTCTCTGGCAAGGGGCTCGCCCAGCAGGGTGTTGGCCCCCAACAGCCCCCCCACGATGCAGGCCGAGCTGCTGCCCAGCCCCCGGGTCATAGGGATGTTGTTGACCTGCTCGATGCGCAGCCCCCGAAAGGGGCGGCCCACCCGCTGATACAGGGCCTTGGCGGTGCGGTAGATGAGATTATCCTCCCCAGTGGGGACGGGCCGCCCGTCGCGGGAGGAGATGGCCGGGCCGTCCCACTCCTCCATATAAATTTCATTTTGCAAATTGAGGGCCAGCCCCAGCGAGTCAAAGCCTGCGCCGATGTTGGCGCTGGTGGCCGGCACGGTGATGTGGATCACGAATGAGTCCCTCCAATGGTCAAAATTTGCATCCCCTCGCGGGGCGCCGGATCAGTAGGGCAGCACCTTCAGGGCGGTGGCCACCTTGGCCCAATCGGGCAGGGCGGCGATGCCGGTGGCAAATGCCTTGCCGCTCTGGGCGGGGAGGATGCAGACGATCCCCTCCCCGCTGGGCTGCACCAGTTCGGGCGCGCCAAAGGCGGCGGCCACGGCCTTGGAGAGGGCCTCCTGGGTGCCGCCCTCCAGCCGCAGGTAGCGGCGCAGCACGTCCTCCGCCGGGTCGGCCAGGAATTCCTCCTCGCTCTTGACCCAGAAGAGGGTGCGGTGGACGTCCTCGCTCTTGACGCAGTCGATGATGTCGCTGACCACGGCGCTGGCGGTGGGCAGCTTGCCCGCCCCCCGGCCGTAAAAGAGGACGTCGCCCAGCATGTCAGAGCGCACCAGGATGCCGTTGTACACGTCGCTCACCGAGGCCAGCTGGCTCTCCCCCGGCAGCAGGGCCGGGCAGACCTCGGCCAGCACCCGCCCGTCCTCCAGCCGCTTGGCCCGGCCGATGAGTTTGATGGCGTAGCCCAGGCGCTCGGCGGCCGCCATGTCGGCGGTGGTGATGGCGCGGATCCCCTCGGTGGGCACCTGGGCGGGGAAGATGTGCCGCCCAAAGGCCAGGGAGCCGAGGATGCAGATTTTGCGGCAGGCGTCGTGTCCGTCCACGTCGGCCGAGGGGTCGGTGGTCTCGGCGTACCCCAAGCTCTGGGCCAGCTTCAGCGCCTCGTCAAAGGAGAGGTCCTCCCGCTTCATCTTGGTGAGCATGAAGTTGGTGGTGCCGTTGAGGATGCCGGCGATCTCGGTGAATTCGTTGGCCGCCATGCACTGGTAGATGGGGCGGATGATGGGGGTGCCGCCCCCCACGCTGGCCTCAAAGAGGAACTGGATCCCCCTCTCCTTGGCGATCTGCAGCAGCTCCCAGCCGTGGGTGGCCACCAGCTCCTTGTTGGAGGTGACCACGCTCTTGCCGGCCAGCAGGCTGTCCTTTACAAACTGGTAGGCGGGTTTCAGCCCGCCGATGGACTCCACCACCACCGAGACCTCGGGGTCTTTTAAGACCACCCCGAAATCCTTGCAGAGCTTCCCCTCGTTGGGGTCGCCGGGGAAGTCGCGGATGTCGCAGATGTATTTGACGGCGATGGGCTGCCCAGCCTTGCGGGCAATGCCCTCGGCGTTTCTCTCAATGACCTCGGCCACACCGGAGCCAACGGTGCCGTACCCGATGATTGCTACCTGTATCATTTGCTACTCTCCTAACAATTGCTTTAATTCCACGATCCCACCCAACTGCCCGATCTCCTCGGTCAGCTCCTCCAGCGGGAGGCAGGCGCTGCCCATGCGAAAGGAGATGGTCACCGGGGCGACCCCGTCGATGGGGATGGATTGGTTAATGGTGAGGATGTTGGCGCCGCTGTTTGCGATGGTGTTGATGACCCGGGAGAGGACCCCCGGCTCATCCCGCAGGGAGAAGGAGAAGGTGCACAGCTGCCGGCTGTCCCCCGCCGGGCGGTAGACCCGGTCTTTGTACTTGTAGAAGGCGCTGCGGGAGATGCCCACCTTCTTTACCGCCTCGCTGGAATTTTTGGCAAGGCCCTGGGCCAGCATCTCCTTGGCCTCCACCACCTTTAAAAACACCGGGGGCAGGGCCCCGGTATCCACCAGCAGAAACTTGGGTGTGTCCTGCATAAGTCCACCTCACAAACACTGTTGTTTTTCTGTAAGATACAGTATAGCGCCATCTGCCCAAATTGACAACCATTTTTTTGCCGAAACCCTCCAAAACTCGTTTCCTTTTGTTGACTTCGGCGATTCCCCCAAAAAAATGGCGGATTGGGGGGTGAGGACGGGCGGTATCACCGTCGGGGGCTCCCGATAAATTTCCCCCAGTAAAACCAGCGGTTCGCCAGCCCGAAAAGGACAGGGCACGGGCTTCGCCCCTCAAGGGGCATCGAAATTCCACATCGCACCGCCGCCGGTAAACCGTTCCTGTCGGGTCTCACTCCGCGTCGTCCATGCCCAAAGAATGCCTTTCTTTTGCACCTTCGGCGCCCTTCTTTTCAGGAGGCCTTGTGCCAAAGCACCTGTCTCCCCTGGCGGGGGCGGAGATTTTGGGGGCCAAGGCTTCAAAAAAGAGGGCCGGGCGGCTTGGCTGCCGCCCGGTCCTCAAAACATTTTCAGCTGTGTGCCGCCCGCTCCCAGGCGGGGGAAATCACTGCTTGGGGGCCGCCTGGCTGGAACTCACCGGCGGCACCACCGGCTTGTTGGAAGAGCTGGCCGAACTGGAGGAGTTGGAAGAGCTGGAGGCGCTGGAACTGGCCGAACTGGACCCGCTCGACGAGGCCGCCGAGCTGCTCTGCGGTTTTTGCTCCTCCTCTACCGGGGGATCGCCCTCGTGCACCCCGGAACAGGTCTCGGGGATGTTGGAGGTCTTGTACCAGCCCACCGCGGTCTCGGTGCACTTGTCGGAGGCCAGCAGCCCGCTCTTAACGCAGTAGGTCTTCTGCACCACGCCGGAGGCGTTGGGGAAGTTCTTGTAGGCCTTGCCGGAGCTGATCTGGCTCATGATATTCTTCCAGACGGCGGCGGGGGGATAGCCGCTCTCGGACACGCCGTACTTGGAGTCGTAGCCCCACCAGACGCCGGTCACGTAGTAGGGGTTCATCCCCACAAACCACACGTCCCGGGGCAAGTGGTTGTCGGTGTCGGAGTCGGTGGTGCCGGTCTTGCCCGCCAAGGGCATGGAGCCGTAGCGGAACGAGGCAGCAGTGCCCCCCGACTGCAGGACCTGCTGGAGCATCTGGTTTGTCACCTTGGCGGTGGACTCGGAGAAGGCGCGGTTGCTGCCGAACTCGCTGCCGTCGAGCACCACGTTGCCGAACTGGTCCTCCACACGGGTGTAGGTGCGGGGCTCGTAGTAGACCCCGCCGTTGCCGAAGACGGCGTAGGCGGCCGTCACCTCCAGGGGGGAGATGCCGTCCGTCAGCATCCCCAGGGCCAGGCTGTCGTCCACATCGCTCTCGGTGAGGGTGGTGATCCCCAGCTTTTCCTTCAAGAACTCATAGCTGTTTTTGGCGCCGACTTTCTGGATGGTCCGCACCGCCACGGTGTTGACCGACTTTTTCAGGGCGGTCTCGGCGGTCATCTTCCCCTTGTAGCCCGCGTAGTAGTTCTTGGGCCAGGGGCGGCCATTGAGGGTCTTGACCGGGGAGTCGTCCATGACGGTGGAGTAGGTGATCAGATCCTGCTCGATGGCCGGCCCGTAGGCCGCCAGGGGTTTCATGGTGGAGCCGTTGGAGCGGCCGGCCACCACCGCCCGGTTGAGGGCCCGGTTGACCGTCTTTTCGCCCCGGCCGCCCACCAGGCCCAGGATGTTGCCCTCGAAGTCCATCACCACCGCCGCCGACTCGGGGCGGATGGTGACCTCGCTCTTGTTGCCCTCCTCGTCGGTGACGGTCTCTTTTCTGGACACGTTGGGGAAACTCTTGTCGTTTTCGTAGACCGACTCCAGGGTGCCCTGGATCGAGGTGTCCACGGTGGAGTAGATGCGCAGGCCGCCGGTGTAGAGGTAGTTGGTGGCCTCCTCCTTGGTGTAGCCGTATTTCTCCATCAGGTGATCGATGACATCGTCGATCATGTAGTCGGTGAAGTAGCTCTCGATCTTCTGGGCGTTGGCGGCGTACTCCTCGCTCTTGAACTCGGGCTCGGTGTTGACCGCCTCGTCGTATTCCTCCTGGGTGATGTAGCCCAGTTCCAGCATCTTGCTGAGCACGTAGTCCCGCCGGGTCTTGTTGTTCTCGGGGTTGATAAAGGGGTTGTACTCGGTGGGGCTCTGGGTCATGCCGGCGATGGCGGCGCACTCCACCAGGGAGAGTTCAGACACGTCCTTGCCGAAGTAGACATAGGCCGCCGCCTGCACCCCGTCGGTGTTGTTGCCCAGGTGGAAGGTGTTGAGGTAGGCCTCCAGGATGTCCTCTTTCGAGTACATCTTCTCCAGGTTCAGGGCGCGGAAGATCTCCCGCGCCTTGCGGGCATACCCCTCCAAAAAGTTGGTGGACTTGTCGTGGGTGATGTTTTTGATGAGCTGCTGGGTGATGGTGGAACCGCCCGGCCGCCCCTTGTAGATGGGGATGACCTCGTTGACGGTGGCGGCGATGGTGCGCTTCCAGTCCACCCCGTGGTGCTTGTAAAAGCGCTCGTCCTCCACCGCCACCACGGCGTGGATCATGTTTTCAGGGATGTTCTCATAGTCCACCCAGATGCGGTTTTCGGCCGAGTTGAGGCGGGTCACTTCCACCTCTTCACCCGACCCGTCTTTGCCGTATACAATGGTGGTAAAGGCCAGCTTTACATTTTCCAGGCTCAAGATCTGGTCGTCGTTTTTCATGGTGCTGAAGACGTACATCATAAAAGAGGTGGCCGCAATGGACACCACGATCACCAGAATAAAGAATACCGTCAGGCAGACCTTGAACCATTTTCTCTCCCGCAGTTTCCGCTTGGGGCCCTTCTGGCCCTTTTTCGAGGCGGCGTTTGCGGCGGTCTGCTTGGTGGTTCCCTTCTTCTTATCCGACGGGGACTTGCCGCCGTCCGGCGATTTTTGGTTGGGCACAAGCATAACCTCCTTCCAATGGTAAGTTATTATAGCATATACCGTCGATTTTGTTAAACCGATTTTCCTGCATATTCATTTATTTTTAAGAGAATACTGGACTCGAGAGGTGATTGATGTGACGAAAAACCGGTGGATTCTCTCGACCGTGACCGCTTTTCTCTGCTGCGCGGCCCTATTTCTTTCCAGCTTGTTGGTAGGATGGCACCGCGGCGCCGACTCTATGCAGGCCGAGGCCCCTTCCCGCTATCTTCTGCGGGTGGAGAACGGGCAGCTGGCCGTCTATACCGGCGGCTCCGGACAGCCCGAACTCTGCGGGGAGGTGACCCTCAGCGCCCTGCCGGAAGAGGAGCAACAACACCTGTTGCAGGGCGTCTGGGCGGAGAGCCGCCAGGAGTTGGAGGGCCTGTTGCAGTAAAATACCAGCTGATCGCGTCCCCCGGCCCCCTGGCGCCCCGGCCCTTTGGGGGGGCCGCTTTTTGCGCCGGTGCAGATTTCCAAAAAGGCGGTGGCCGCCGGGGTCAGGTACTTGTTTTTGTGATAGACCGCGCAGAGGTTGCGCACCAGGGGCATCCCCTCCACCGCCAGGCGGCAGAGGGCGCCGGAGGCCAGCTCTTCTGCGGCCAGCCGCACCGGCAGCACGGCGATCCCCAGCCCCTGGCGGGCGGCCTCCTTCAGCGCCCGGGTGGAGCTGGACTCCCAGGCGGGGCTCACCTCCATCCCCCGGGTGATGAGGGCGCTCTCAAAGACCTTGCGGGCGCCGCTGCCCGCCTCCCGCAGCAGGAGGGGCTGGCGGGCCAGCTCGGCCGGCGGCAGGGGCTGGCGGGCCAGCAGCGGGTGCCCGGGGCAGCAGAAAAGGCCCAGCTCGTCCTCCAAAAAGGGGTGGGCGGCCAGCTGGCCGTCCCGGGCGGGGCCGTCCATCAGCCCCAGATCCAGCCGGTTTTCCAGCAAGAGATCCTCGATGGTCTCGCTGCTGTCCACCCGCACCTGCACCTCCACCTCCGGCCAAGCGGCGGAAAACTGCTCCACGCAGCCGGGGAGGAACTCGCTGCCGGCGGTGATGCTGGCGCCGATGCGCAGCCGGCCGCCCCGGCCGCCGGGCATCTCCTCCTCCAGCTGGTCGATGAGGTCGAGGATCTGTCCGGCCCGGGCCAGCAACTGCCGCCCCGGCTCGGTGATGTGCAGCCGCCGGGAGATGCGGTCGAAGAGCCGGACGCCGTAGTGGCTCTCCAACTCCGAGATGGCCAGGCTCACCGCCGGCTGGGTCATGTAGAGGCGGCGGGCCGCCTCGGTGGCGCTGCCGCACTGGCAGACCGCTGTGAAGATGCGCAGGTGGCGCAGGGTCATCCCGCCCCCCTCCTTTTCATAAGCAATTCGATATTTATCTTATAAAATTATATTATTTTACTTATTAAAATGCAAGGCGTATACTGGGGGTGAAAAGAGAAAGAGGAGGCCATGCAGTTGGCAAAGAGAGATTTGCGGTTTTACTGGAAGCTGTTTTCTTCCACCTTCACCCTCAGCGCCTTTACCTTTGGCGGCGGGTATGTCATCATCCCTCTGATGCGCAAGAAGTTCGTGCAGCAGTACCACTGGCTAGAGGAGGACGAGATGCTCGACTTGACGGCCATCGCCCAGTCCTCCCCCGGGCCCATCGCCGTCAACGCGGCCATCATCATCGGCTACCGCCTGGCGGGGATGTTGGGGGCCCTGGTGGCCATTGTGGGCACGGTGTTGCCCCCCCTGATCATCCTCTCGGTGATCTCCCTGTTCTACCAGGCCTTTCGGGCCAACCAGGTGGTGGCCAACGTCCTGCGGG
Organism: Bittarella sp. HCP28S3_D9; assembly: GCF_052065655.1. NCBI lineage: Bacteria > Bacillati > Bacillota > Clostridia > Eubacteriales > Oscillospiraceae > Bittarella (ex Durand et al. 2017) > Bittarella sp. HCP28S3_D9. The sequence goes on from NZ_JBQHTP010000036.1 coordinate 12,901, forward strand.
GGATGCAGGCCGGGGTGGCGGCGGTCATTGTCGACGTCACCGTCACCATGGGCTGGGGGGTCGCCAAGGAGAAGAACATCCTCTCCATCCTGATGATGGCGGCCGCCTTTGTGGCGACCTACGTCTTCAACGTCAACGTGGCCTTCATCGTGCTGGCCTGCGGCCTCATCGGCTTTCTCTGCTTCCGGCAGAAAAAGAGCGGGGAGGTGTCCAAATGATCTACCTGCAGCTGCTGTGGAGTTTCTTCCAAATCGGCCTGTTCAGCTTTGGGGGCGGCTACGCCTCCATGCGGCTGATCCAAAACCAGGTGGTCACCCTGCACCACTGGCTGGACATGACCCAGTTCGCCGACATCATCACCATCTCCCAGATGACCCCCGGGCCGGTGGCCATCAACTCGGCCACCTTCGTGGGCACCCACATCGCCGGGTTCTGGGGCTCCATCGTCGCCACCATCGGCTGCGTGATCCCCTCCTGCATCATCGTCATCGCCCTGGCCAAAATCTACACCAAATACCGCCAGCTCGACGCCATGCAGGCGATTTTAAAGGGGCTGCGGCCGGCGGTGGTGGCCCTCATCGCCTCGGCGGGGCTGTCCATCCTCATCCTCTCCCTCTGGCAGGGGGGCGCGGTGAGCTGGTCGCCCGCCAGCGTCGACTGGATCTGCGCCGCGATGTTTGCCGCCGCCCTCTTCGTCCTGCGCAAGTGGAAACCCAACCCCATCTGGGTGATGGTGGGCTGCGGGGTCCTGGGCGCCTTCATCTTCCCCTTTGTGGGGTAACTCCCTCCCCCGACACGGCCTCCCCTGCCCCCAAGGCAGTCAGAGAGGGGGGGGGGGGGGGGGGGGGGGGGGGGGGGGGGGGGGGGGGGGGGGGG
>NZ_JBQHTP010000037.1:0-13051 GCF_052065655.1 Bittarella sp. HCP28S3_D9
CGGGCGGCGGCGGGTGGGGGGGGGGCGCCCCCGCCCCCGGGCCCCCTTTGCCGCCGCTGAAAAACCGTTTGGAAAAAAGAGGGCGGCCGTGCTATACTAAAGCACAGAGAGACGTGAGGACAGGCGGCCCGCCCCGGGCGGGGCCGCCCACAGTGAGAAGGGAGAGCAGCCTGATGAGAGTTTTGCTGGTCAACGGGAGTTCCAATAAAAACGGGTGCACCTTTACCGCCCTGTCGGAGGTGGCCGCCACCCTGGAAGAGGAGCAGGTGGAGACCGAGATCTTGCAGTTGGGGGCCGACCCGGTGCGCGACTGCATCGGCTGTGGCGGCTGCCGGAAGATGGAGCGCCGCTGCGTCTTTGACAGCGACGTGGTCAACCGGCTCATCGAAAAGGCCGAGGGAGCCGACGGCTTTGTCTTTGGCACCCCGGTCTACTACGCCCACCCCAGCGGGCGGATCCTCTCGGTGCTGGACCGGGCCTTTTACGCCGGCAGCGCCGCCTTCGCCTACAAGCCGGGGGCGGCCGTGGCCTCGGCCCGCCGGGCGGGGACCACCGCCTCGCTGGACGCGCTCAACAAGTACTTCACCATCGCCAAGATGCCGGTGGTCTCCTCCCAGTACTGGAACATGGTGCACGGCAACACCCCGGAGGAGGTCCGCCAGGACCTGGAGGGGCTGCAGATCATGCGCACCCTGGGCCGGAACATGGCCTGGCTGCTGCGCTGCATCGAGGCGGGGAAGGCCGCGGGCGTCAACCCGCCGGCCCCCGAAGCGCCGCTGCGCACCAACTTCATCCGCTAGGCGTCAAACCGGCGAGAAGGCACACCCGAGAGGGTGTGCCTTCTTTTTTGTGCGCAGGGCGGCCTAGGCGTCGGCAAAGATGCGGCGGGAGAGGAGGGAGAGCCCGGCGGAGAGGATGGCTGCCGCCAGGAGGATGACCCCGCCCCCGGCGGGGAACTGCTCGAAGAGGGCGCCGTAGATGGCCTGCCCCAGGGGCTGGGCGCACATGGAGAGGGCGATCATCAGGGCGATGACCTTGCCCACCAGCTGGGGCGGGGTCTCCAGTTGAACGGCGGCCATCATCTGCACGCTGAAGACGGTGGCCAGGGCCATGATGAAGAAGCTGAAGGCGGTGATGAGCCAGAAGCCGGCGGCGGGGGAGAGACCCAGCAACAGCGGCAGGGCCAGCCCCCCGGCAAAGGCGCTGCAGAGGAGGAGCAGCCGGGGGGAGTGGCGCAGGGTGAGGCGGCTGCCCGCCGCGGCGACAAAGAGCCCGCCGCAGAGCCCGCCCAGGGCCCCGATGCCCTGAAAGAGCCCCAGCATCCGGTCGCTCATCCCCAGGGTGTCCACCACGACCACCGGCAGGCCCACCGTCATCACCGAGGTCATCACCAGGTTGATGGCGGCCACCAGCAGGATGACCTTGGCCAGAAGGGGCTTTTCCCGGCGGATGTAGCGGGTGCTGTCGCGCAGATCGGCGCGGACGATCGACAGGGCCCCCGGCCCCTTTTCCCGGGGGGTGAAGGGGATGCGGATAAAGAGCTCCATCACCGCCGAGGCAAAAAAGCAGGCGGCGCTGATCTCCAGGATGGGGAAGATGCCGAAGGCGCCGAAGAGCATTCCCCCCACGATGGGGCCCAGCAGCCCCGAGAGGGAGGAGATCTGGTTGATGACCGCCCCGCCCCGCAGGACTTGCTCCCCCTCCACCAGGGCGGGGATGCTGGCCTGCACGGCGGGCTGGTAGGTGCCGCTGATGCCGTAGAGGAGCATCAGCGCCACCAGGACGAGGGGGACCAGGGGCAGCCGCCCCAGCCCCAGGTAGACCGAGACCACCAGCAGGGCGGTGAAAAAGTCCAGCGCCACCATGATGTTGCGCTTGTTGACCCGGTCGGCCAGCACCCCGCCGAGAAAGGAGAGGGCGATCATCGGCAGGAAGGAGCAGGCGCTCACCAGCCCGAAGAGGGCCGCCGAACCGGTTTGGCGCAGCAGGTAGAGGGGGAGGGCGAAGCGGAGGATGGCGTTGCCGAAGAGGGAGACGATCTGGCCGATCGCCACCAGGGTGAAATCGCGGCGGAAGAGTTTGGCTTTGGTCGTGGTGTTCATGGATACCTCCTGATTTGTAAATATAGATACCGACCGACGGTATGTATATTGTCAAAAAAGAGCTGCTCCGCAGGGGGAGCAGTTTTTTGACAGGTCGGCGGGGGAACGAGGGGACAGGGCGGGCACTAGGGGCGGTCCTCTTCGCCGGAGAGGTGCCGGGCGGTGTGGCGAAAGAAGGTCGCCTCCATCTCGTCGTCGATGATGTCCAGCCCCACCCCCTCAAAGAGGCGGCGGAGCACCTGGGCGCGGTTTTGCATCTCCTCCCCGGTGGCGGGGACGAAAAAGGGGTTGGCCCAGAGGTTGAGCAGCAGCGAGATGGCCTGGGCCAGCTCTTTGGGGTGGATGGCCCGGGGCAGCGAGCCATCGCGCAGCCCCTCCTCGATGACCGGCTGCACGTAGTGGGGGGCCACAGTGGAGATGACCTCGTCGAACTGGGTGCGCAGAAAGCGAGGGTCGAGCACCGTCTGCGCCACCATCGAGACAAAGTCGTGGTCGTTCTGGTTTTGGCAGGCCGTCTCGAGCATGGCCTTGAGCTTTTCCCGGCCGTTTCGCCCCGGGTCGTCGCGGATGGCGGCGTAGAGGGCGGTGTTTTCCTCCCCCAGCTGGCGGCAGACGGCGTCAAAGATGTCCTCTTTGGAGCCAAAGTGGTGGTAGATGGCCCCCTTGGAGAGCCCGCCCAGCTGGTCGACGATGTCCTGGATCGAGGTGTTTTCATACCCCTTTTGGGCAAACAGCCGCCGGGCCACCGCGAGGATCTTCTCCACTGTCTCCTCCGGGTGCTTGTTCCTCGCCATCCCTCTCACCTCACATACATACCGTTGGTATCTATCCTACAGCAGATGTCCCGCCCCGTCAAGGGGGCGGGACTGCTTTTTGCAATTTTGTCGCAGCCACCCCCGCCGGCGGCCGCTGTGCGCCACAGCCCAGGAGCGGGGCCAACTGGTGGCGGGAGCCCCTCAGAGCTTCGCCTTCGACCGAGGCCCAAGGGGCTCGGCTGCCTGCGCGCCCGGCCAAGAGCAGCTGTAAAATGGCAGTCCTGACCTCCGGTGAAGGCGGGAGCGCAATCTCCGATCCTTTGGGCCCCTGTCCCCAGCCGGGGGGGGCTGTCGGCGCGTCTCCACCGCCTCCATGGCGGTGTGGTCCGGCGGCTGGCGCTTTGACGTGCCCATCGTGTGCCGGGCCCCGACAAGCAGAGCTCGACCAGTGGCAGAGATTTTCCCGATGGGCGCCCCCACTGTCCTGCCGTACGCCGAGTTCCAGCGAGCAGGACCCGTTTGGTGACAGAGGCCCTTTCGATGAGCGCCCTTCGCCGCCCCACCGCGCGCTGGGCCCCAGCGAGCAGGGCCCGCCTAGTAGCAAAATCCCTCCAGGCGAGCGTTCACCTGCCGCCCCACCGCGCGCCGGATCCCGTCAAGCAAGGCCTGTCTATTGATAGAGGTCCTCCCAATGAGCGTCCCCCCACCATCCTGCCCTATGCTGAGTTCCAGCGAGTAGGATCCGCCTTAGTAGCAGAACCCCTCTAGGTGAGCGTCTCGCCACCGCCCCTCCCTGTGCCAGGCCCCAGCGAGCAGGGCTCGACCAGTGGTAGAGGTCCTCCTGGTGAGCGTTCCTCTGCTGTCTCGACGTGTGCTGGGCCCCCGACAAGCAGGGCCAGCCTGGTGGCGGGGGCCCTTCCAGCAACCTCCCTCTTGGCGTGCGGCCAAAGCCGGCAGGGGGACAAGCGACGCGGCCCGCCTGCTGCCCCCCTTCCGCCGTCGGAGGGGCGCTTGTCGGGGAGCGCCGAGCGCGGCACCCCAATTTCTCCCCCTTTTCCGCGCTACAGGCCGGCTCATCCCGATACAGGGGGACAGGCCTGGAGCGGACGAGCATATTCCCCGCCCCGGGCTGCATAGAGTGGAGAGAAGGGACAAGTCCCGTCCCCAAAAATGCAGGAATGTTCACAGGGAGGAATGCGACATGACTTCTATGGCGCCATCGCTCTACTACCGCCGGGGGCTCAACCCGATCCAGGTGGAGCAGGCCCGCCAGCGATACGGCTCCAACGCCCTCACCCAGGGGGAGCGCAGCGGGTTTTTCAAGCAGTTCCTGGCCAGCTTCGGCGACCCCATCATCAAGGTGCTGCTCTGCGCGCTGGCCATCAACATCGTCTTTTTGTTCCGCGACTTCGACTGGTTCGAGACGGTGGGGATCGCGGTGGCCATCTTTTTGGCCACCTTTGTCTCCACCCTCAGCGAGTACGGCAGCGAGTCGGCCTTCATCAAGCTGCAACAGGACGCGGCCAGCATCCAGTGCCGGGTCCGCCGGGCGGGGATGGCCGCCTCGGTCCCCATCGACGAGGTGGTGGTGGGGGACGTGGTGCTGCTGCAGGCGGGGGAGCGAGTGCCCGCCGACGGGGTGATGGTGGAGGGGAGCCTCCACCTGGACCAGTCCGCCCTCAACGGCGAAAGCGCCGAGGTGGAGAAAAAGCCCGCCGCCGGAGAGGCGGGGAAAGCCGACCTGGCCGCCCCCAACTGGCTCTTTCGGGGGAGCGTGGTCTGCTCGGGCGAGGGGGCCATGGAGGTGCTGGCCGTGGGGGACAAGACCTTCTATGGCGGCATGGCCCGGGAGATGCAGGAGGAGACCCGGGAGAGCCCCCTGCGGCTGCGGCTGGGGGGGCTGGCCAAGATCCTCTCCCGGCTGGGCTACTGCGCCGCCGCCCTGGTGGCCGTCGCCGACCTCTTCAACGCCTTCTTCCTCTCCAACCACTTCGACCCGGCGGCCATCTCAGCCCTCTTTGCCCAGCCCTCGCTGGTGCTCGAACACATTCTGCACGCCGTGACCCTGGCCATCACCGTGGTGGTGGTGGCGGTGCCGGAGGGGCTGCCCATGATGATCACAGTGGTCCTCTCCTCCAACATGCGGCGGATGCTCAAAGATCACGTGCTGGTGCGCAAGCTGGTGGGGATCGAGACCTCCGGCAGCCTGAACATCCTCTTCACCGACAAGACCGGCACCCTCACCCGGGGCCGGTTGGAGGTGACCCACTTCCTGGCCGGGGACGGCAGGGAGTACAAGACCGCCGCCACCCTGCGGGGGCAAAAGGGGCTCTGGCGGCAGGTGGAGGACTGCTGCCGCTACAACAACCAGGCGGTCATCAGCCCCCAGGGCCCGCTGGGGGGCAACGCCACCGACCGGGCGCTGCTGGCCTTTGCCCTGCCCCAGAGCACCAAGGGCGAGGTGCAGGTGGCCCGGCGGGTGCCCTTTGACTCGGCCAACAAATACGCCGCCGTGACGCTGGAGGACGGACGCACCTTCGTCAAGGGCGCGCCGGAAAAACTGCTGGAGAGCTGCACCAAGTACGTGGACGGGGAGGGGCGGGCCCGGCCCCTGGACTCCCTCAAGCTGCTCAAATTGCGCTGGAAAGAGCTGACCGCCCAGGCGGTGCGGGTGCTGGTGCTCTGCCAGAGCGCCGTCCCGGTGGGGGAGGGGGGCGGCCGCTTTTCCGACCTGACCCTCATCGGATTGGTGGGCATCCGCGACGAGGTGCGCCCCCAGGCCAAGCAGGCGGTGCGCCAGGCCCAGGCGGCGGGGGTGCAGGTGGTGATGATCACCGGCGACAACCGGGACACCGCCGCCGCCATCGCCCGGGACGTGGGCCTTCTGCGGGAGGCCGCCCCCGGCGCCATCCTCGAGAGCGGGGAACTGGCCGCCATGAGCGACAGCCAGCTCAAAGACGCCCTGCCCGGCATCCGGGTGGTGGCCCGGGCCCTGCCCCAGGACAAGAGCCGCTTGGTCAAGGCCGCCCAGGAGCTGGGGCTGGTGGCGGGGATGACCGGCGACGGCATCAACGACGCCCCGGCCCTGAAAAAGGCCGATGTGGGCTTTGCCATGGGCAGCGGCACCGAGGTGGCCAAAGAGGCCGGAGACATCGTGATTTTGGACGACAACTTCCAGTCCATCACCCGGGCCATCCTCTACGGGCGCACCATCTTCAAGTCCATCCGCAAATTCATCGTCTTTCAACTGACCATGAACCTCTGCGCCGTGGGGGTCTCGGTCATCGGCCCCTTCATCGGCATCGACACCCCGGTGACGGTGATGCAGATGCTCTGGATCAACATCATCATGGACACCCTGGCCGGGCTGGCCTTTGCCGGCGAGCCCCCGCTGGAAGAGTACATGGAAGAGCCCCCCAAGCGGCGGGACGAACCGGTGCTCACCCGCTCCATGGTCCACCAGATTGTCTGCATGGGGGTGTTCACCGTGGGCCTCTGCGTGGCCTTTTTGAAGGTGGATCTCTTCAAACACCTCTTCCGCATTGAACTGGGGGAGCAGTACTTCATGACCGCCTTCTTCGCCCTCTTCATCTTCACCGGCATCCTCAACAGCTTCAACGCCCGCACCCCGCGGGTCAACCTGTTTGCCAACCTGGGGGGCAACCGGGCTTTCGTGGTCATCATGGCGGCGGTGGCGGGGGTGCAGCTGCTGCTCATCTACTTTGGCGGCAGCCTCTTCCGGGTGGCGGGGCTCACCCTGCGGGAACTGGCGACGGTGCTCCTCATCTCTACCCTGGTGCTGCCGGTGGACCTGCTGCGCAAGACGGCCCTGCGCAAAAAGGGGATCACCCCCGACATTTGAGACAGCTAAAAAACAGCCTTTTTTAAGGCAATGCTCTCTGCGGCGGGCGGCGCGCCGCAGAATCGGAGAAGACAAAATCACACTCTGTCGCAGAAAATGGCTACAAAACAGTCTCGCGGGAGAAAATTTTTCTCTCGCGGGGCTGTTTTTTGTGTCGAAAGGGCAATTTGACGTGTTCAACAGGTATGGAAAGAGGTTCAAGCCCCTAAACTGAAAAGCAGGGAAGTGCTGTTTTACAGCCAAAGTCGGCCCAAAAATGCACATGGAGGGAAAAAACTGGCCTTTAAATTTGTATAAAATGTAAATTCTTTTGACTTTAACTGATTTTCCGGAAATACCCCTTGATTTTTGCGGGAAAGTGATTACAATGATATTTAGCACTCGGGTATATAGACTGCCAATCCAATGTTACAAAACTATAATATAGGAGGAATTCAGTATGACCATCAAACCCTTGGCTGACCGCGTTCTGATTAAACTGCTCGAGGCGGAAGAGAAGACCGCCAGCGGCATCATTCTCCCCGACGCCGCGAAGGAGAAACCCCAGGTGGCCGAAGTGGTGGCCGTGGGCCCCGGCGGCATGGTGGACGGCAACGAGGTCGTCATGACCCTGAAGGTGGGCGACAAGGTGATCGCCAGCAAATACGCCGGCACCGAGGTCAAGGTGGAAGGCGAGGAATTCACCCTGCTGCGGCAAAGCGATATCCTGGCCATCGTCGAGTAAGACCGGCCCAGACCGCCCGCAGACAACCGCTTACACATCACTACAACTGATAAAGGAGTAAGGCAACATGGCAAAAGAGATCAAATTCGGCGAGGAAGCCAGACAGTCCCTGCAGGCCGGCATCGATCAGCTGGCCGACACCGTCAAGGTCACCCTGGGCCCCAAGGGCCGCAACGTGGTGCTGGACAAAAAGTTCGGCTCCCCCCTCATCACCAACGACGGCGTGACCATCGCCAAGGAAATCGAGCTGGACGACCCCTTTGAGAACATGGGCGCACAGCTGGTGAAAGAGGTCGCCACCAAGACCAACGACGCCGCTGGCGACGGCACCACCACCGCCACCGTTCTGGCCCAGGCCCTGGTCCGCGAGGGGATGAAGAACGTGGCCGCCGGCGCCAACCCCATGATCATCCGCAAGGGGATGCAGAAGGCCGTCGACGCCGCGGTGGACTTCATCGTCACCAACGCTAAAGAGGTCAACGGCTCCCAGGACATCGCCCGGGTCGCCTCTGTCTCCGCCGGGGACGAGACCGTCGGCAAGCTGATTGCCGAGACCATGGAGAAGGTCTCCGCCGACGGGGTCATCACCATCGAGGAGTCCAAGACCGCCGAGACCTACTCCGAAGTGGTCGAGGGCATGCAGTTTGACCGCGGCTACATCTCCCCCTACATGGTCACCGACACCGACAAGATGGAGGCCGTCCTCGACGACCCCTACATCCTGATCACCGACAAGAAGATTTCCAGCATCCAGGACCTGCTGCCCCTGCTGGAGCAGATCGTTCAGGCCGGCAAAAAGCTGCTGATCATCGCCGAGGACATCGAGGGCGAGGCCCTGACCACCATCCTGGTCAACAAGCTGCGCGGCACCTTCAACTGCGTGGCTGTCAAGGCCCCCGGCTTCGGCGACCGCCGCAAGGAGATGCTCCGCGACATCGCCATCCTCACCGGCGGCGAGGTCATCTCCAGCGAGCTGGGCCTGGAGCTCAAAGACACCACCGTCATGCAGCTGGGCAACGCCAAGCAGGTGAAGGTCACCAAAGAGAACACCATCATCGTCGACGGGGCCGGCGCCAAAGAGGCCATCGACGAGCGCATCGCCCAGATCAAAAACGAGATCGCCGCCTCCACCTCCGACTTTGAGAAGGAGCACATGGAGGAGCGGCTGGGCAAACTGTCCGGCGGCGTGGCCGTCATCAAAGTGGGCGCCGCCACCGAGGTGGAGATGAAAGAGCGCAAGCTGCGCATCGAGGACGCCCTGTCCGCCACCAAGGCCGCTGTGGCCGAGGGCATTGTCGCCGGCGGCGGCACCGCCTACCTCAACGCCGTGGGCGCGGTGGCCAAGGTGGCCGCCAGCTGCACCGGCGACGAGAAGACCGGCGCCAACATCGTCCTGAAGGCCCTGGAAGAGCCGGTTCGCCAGATCGCCGCCAACGCCGGCGTCGAGGGCTCGGTCGTGGTCGACAAGATCAAGCGCTCTCGCAAGATGGGCTACGGCTACGACGCCTACAGCGACCAGTACGTCGAGATGCTGGAGAGCGGCATCGTCGACCCCACCAAGGTGACCCGCAGCGCCCTGCAGAACGCCGCTTCCGTCGCCGCCATGGTCCTGACCACCGAGAGCCTGGTCGCCGACCAGAAAGAGGAGAACCCCGCCGCCGGTATGGCCCAGCCCCCCATGGGCGGGATGATGTAAGCATCCGCGCGAGAAACTCCTTCTGAAAAACAGAGCATCACACGCAAAAGAGCCCCTGCCCGGGAGACCGGGTGGGGGCTCTTTTTTGTGCGCGGAAAAATAATTGGCAGGCAACTTTTTTCCCGTGCTTTCAGCCGCGGCTTTTTTCATGCGCGGGGGAATAATTAGCCAGTGACTTCTCTCCATGTTTTCAGCTGTGGCTTTTTTCATGTGTGGGGGGACAAGTCAGCGGGCGCAGGCCGGGTGGGTCATATCCAGGCCGAACATGGTCACCGGCGCGTCTAAATCAAAGGCGAAGTGAGCGCCCTTGGCATCCTGCCAGATGTTGAACTCGGCCCCCTTGTAAGGGCGGTCCTTAACGACGGCGCGGTTGGCCCTGCCTGTGGTGTTGATGGCGGCCGCCAGCCGGCCCCTTTTTTCATGCTTTCAGTTGCAGCTCTTTTTTCATGCGCGGGGAAAAATCAGCCGACAACTTTTCCCCGTGTTTTCAGCTGTGGCGCTCTTTCATGCGCAGGGGGCCGGTCAGCTAGCGACTTTTTCCTCCTTGCTTTTAATGATGTCTCTTTTTTCATGCGAGAGGGGGCGATCTGCCAGCGACTTTTTTCTCCATACCATCAACTGTGCTTTTTCGTGTGTGGGAAACGGTCGGTCGGCAACTTCAGCCGCGGCTTTTTTCATGCGCGGAGAGACGGTCAGGGGAGGGGTGAAACGGAGAAGGGGAGGACCGTTTCATTGCCCGACAGGTCGCGTACGGCCAACCGGTATTCGCCGTCGGACACCCTGGCGCACACCTCTCCGCTGGCGGGGTCGGGCTTTTCCAGGGGCAGGGACTGGCCTTGGCCGCCGGTCAGGCGCAGGCTTTCCCAGTCCACCCCGCTGCCGTCGTCGCGCAGGGTGAGGCGGGCAAAGCTCCCCTCCACCTGCAAGTCCGCAAAATAGGGGGGGATTTGGTCCCCGGCCGGCGCGGCTGGCAAAACCTGCCCGACCAGCAGGACCAAGGCGCTCGACAGGGCGATACAGGCAAGGGCTGCCGGCAGGGTCACCCGCCGCCGGGGCGGAGGAGGAAGCCCCGCCTGCCGGGCGCTCTCCCGCGAGGAGCGGGGCAGCGCCCACCGCAGGGCCAGACCGGCGGGGACCAGGGCAAAACTGTCCTTCAAGTAGAGGAGGAGTTTGGCCTTGGCGCTGGCCAGGGCCCGCTTGACGGTGGCCAGAGAACAGCCCAGTTCCTGCGCGATTTGGCGCAGGGGGACTTGCTGGCAGTAAAAGCGGATGACGGCGATCTTCTCCCGCTCGGGCAGCCGCTGTAGGGCCTGCGCCAGGACGATGGAAGTCTCCCGCCGGTCCAGCGCCCCCTCGCCGGGGGCGGCGTCGGGGTGGGAGGAGAGGGCTGCTCCCTCCGCCAGCGGGGCCCGCCGCTCCCGGCGGAGGATGGTCTGGCAGCAGGAGCGGGTGGCCCGGTTGAGGTAGGCCACCACCGCCTGTGGGTCGCGGATATTGGCGGCATTTTTGTAGAGGGAGGCGTAGCTGTCCTGCACCGCGTCGTCGGCCAGGTGAGGGTTTCCCAGCAGGGCCATGGCCTGGTAGTACTGCGCCTCCACCGTGGCGGCGTACAGCTTGGCAAAGGCCCCCTCGTCCCCCTGCTGGGCCTGTTCCAGCCACCGGCCCAGCTGCTTGTGGCTCACCGTCAAATCAAACACCCTCTCCTCTGCGCTCTTTCCGCAGACAGTATAGCACAGATTCGACCGATTTCGCCACCAATTTAACAGGGAAAAATTCCCTGCATTTTTGTGAGCTTTTTGCCCTCTGACCGACGCCCTATTAATGAGTTATCGTAAGTGTAAACCCAATAGAGGAGGGAAAAAACATGAAATTGGTACAGAGAGAGGGGCGAAAGCCCGGGCGCCCGCAGCGAGCGGCGAGGGGCAAGCCCCTGTGGGGCCGGCTGTGCGCCCTGGTGCTGGCCGCCGCCTTTGCGCTGGCCTGCATTCCTCCCGTACAGCGCACCGCCCAGGCGTCGGTGGCGACCACCGACTACGAAAAGGTATTCACCATCCGCAACACCGGCGGCGCGCCCACCTCATACAACGGAAACGGGAATTTTACCCTTGCCCGCACAGATTCCCCACTATACTGGCGGAAAAACGCCTACAATAATCCTGCTGGTAAGACGAGCGACAGCTGGGGCGGCTTTCAGACCATCAACGCCTTGAGCCTGAACTGCGATTGGGCAGTGACCGCCACCTTTCGCAGCCCGCCCCCGGTGAAAGACCCCAACAACTACTACACCAACAGTGACTTTGGTTTTGCCCTGAACAAAGACCCCGTCCCCTTTGACCAGGGCGACACCTATTGGATGTGGTATAGCCGGGGACGGGGCGTTTACAGTGCCACAGGGGCAGACGCCACCAACACTGAAAACGGCACCTTTCGCACAGTCTGGCAGAAAGACGGTGCACACCAAGAACCCACCTATACAGGTGGACCTGTAGGGGCCTACAACAATGCCAGCCACCAGTTGACCCTCTCCTACGACTGTCAAAAGGACGAGCTCACCATCAAACTGGGCAGTGTCACCGGCACCCAGGGATACATTCGGCAGGCGGCCTTTCCGGGAGGAAAGGTCTATCTTTCGGTGTGGGGACAGATCGAGTGGGATTGGAATGCCCAGATCCCCAACATGCAGATCGACTGCCATTTCGACAGCTTTGGCTACCCCGATTTTGACCCCGCCATCCAGAACATCACCCTGTACAAAGACGGCACCAACCAGGTGGTGGGGGCCAACGACGTGGTCACCCCGGGCACTGTGCTGCGGGTGGAGTCCACGGTGAAAAACAAGGCGTCCGGAGCGGGCAGCCAGACCTTTGACCTGCACCTCAAGACATCGGACGACACCAAAAACTACCCCACCCAGGGACTGCAGTTCATTGCCGACAACAAACACCCCACCTCGGTGGGCGGGACATCGGTGACCACCTCGAAAAACGGCTACACCATTGATGGGCAGTACGGCATCCCCATCACCATGGTGGGGAACACCGAATACAAGGTGGTTTACTATGTCAAGGTCACCGAGAGTAGCGGCCAGGCGGTAAAACTGGGCCAGATGTTGGAGGACGACGTCCTCGCCAACCGCGACTACATCGGTACCACCCTCCTCAACGAGCGGCCCCTGGAGCCGCTGGACCCGGACGACCCCGCCTCGAATACCCAGGTCCCCGGCAGCGACTACCACTACACCCGGCTGCCCAAAGCCAACGAAAACGGCTGGAACAAAGACGACGTGACGGTGCAGTTCTTCGCCGGGGACTTCGACCAGTTCACCATCACCCCCCAGACCGGCTCCGCCGTCACCCTGGCGGACCGGGAGAGCCAGCTCTACGACCAGGAGCAAATTTACAGCCCCACCACCTACCAGGCCAAAGACACCGCAACTGGCGCCGTCTCCACCAAGGTAAACGACCTGGTGAAGGTCGACAAGACCGCCCCCACCCTGGCGTTTGACCAGGACACGGGGGTCCTCACCGCCACAGACGGCCTCTCAGGGGTGTGGCGGCTGTACCGAAAGGGGACGGACGGCCAGTTTGCCCCGGTAAAGACCTTCTCCCTGACCGGGACCGCGGGGAACCAGTCGGGCGCCGGCAGCCAGACCTACACTGCCACCCAAAACGGCATCTACCTGGCGGAGGACGCGGCGGGCAACCGCAGCCAGCCGCTGGCGGTGCAGGTGAGCGAGCCGCCGGTGGTGGAGCGGCCCGAAAATCCGGACACCCCGCCGGTGGGCCCGCCCCTTGACCCGGACGGGGAGCCGGTGCCGGAGGGGGAGGAGCCCGCCCTCGACCCGGAGACCGGCCTTCTCCACCGCACCATCGAGGAGACGGTGACCGAGGTCATCTCTGTCAATCCGCCCCT
>NZ_JBQHTP010000038.1:0-10246 GCF_052065655.1 Bittarella sp. HCP28S3_D9
GCCCCCCCGCTCTCGGGGCCCCCCCCCGCTCTCCTGTCGTCAAGATCCGCTCTCTAGGGGTTCTTTTTCTTTCGCGGCCGCCCCTTGGGGCGAAGCACCTCGCCGGCCGCCAGCCGCGCCTGCTTGCGGTTGTACCGGGTCACCCACCAGCGGATCTGGTCCAGATCCAGGCCGAAAAAGGCGGCGATCTCCCGCCGGGACATCCCCTCCTTGCGCATGGCGATGATTTCGGGCTCGATTGCCTCTAAATTTGCGTTCTTTCTCTTTTCCATCGGCATTCCCTCCCGTCTGAATCTATTTTCCTACATTGGAAAGGGCTTGTCCATTGGCTGTTTGACCGGCTCTATCCCCCTTTGTCTTCGCAAATTCGACAAAAAACGCCAAAATTTGAGAAAGGCGCACAAATTTTTTCTCATCCATTGGCCCCTTCTCCAAATTGCCTGTACAGGGGCTTCTCCCCCTTCTCTCTCCGCCCTGTCGCTGGTATAATAAAATCAGAAAGGGGGCCTTTTTGTGAAAATCCATCTGCAGCGCCTCTGCCTGCTCCTCTCGCCGCCCCTCTACTGCGGGGCACTTCTCCTGCGCTATTTGGCGGGCGAGTCCTTTTCCCGAAACTACGGCTGGGTTCTCTTGGGCCACCGGCTGGAAGGGGTCTTTGCCTTTCAGCTCTTTCCCCTGCTTCTCTCCCTCCTCGCCGTCCTCTTCCCCCTGCTGTTCTGGGCGGTGGGCCGGTCCTACGAGCAGGAGGGGCGCGACCCCCTCTGGCTGCGCTGTGCCCTCTACCTGCCCTTTCCCCTGACCCTGCTCTTTCTCTCCCCGCCCCTCCTTCCAACGGGTCTCTCCCAGTTGGTGCACAGCAGCGCCGCCGGTTTCTCCGCTGGGCTGCCGGCGGCGCTGGGCGGTCTCTTCCTCCTCGGCACGGCCCTCAAAAAGCGGTTTGCCCGGCCCCGCCCGGGGCGCAAACCCAGCCGGCTGCTGCCCCACCTCTGCCGGTCGATCCTGCTGGCCGCCCCGGTCCTGCTACTCCCCTACGCCGCCTTTTTGCAGGAGGTCCGCGTCAACATGGGCCACTTTTTCACCTATGTCTTTTTCGGCAAGCCTGTCGACGACCCCGCTCTCATCCCTGTCATCCCCCTGCTGCTCCTGCTGCCGCCCGCCCTGGCGCTCTTTTCCTTCCTGCTCGCCGGCGGGTACTGCGAGCGCCGGGCCGTCGACCCCCTTTGGCTGCGGCTGCTCCTCTACCTGTCTTTTCCCCTTCTCTGTATCCCGGTCTTTTTCCCCTTCTCCTTTCGAAACCCGCTGTTTTCCCAGCTCAACCTGCTCTTGGGGCAGGTCTCCTTCGGCTCTGTAACGGTGGCGGCTGGGGCGGTGGCCAGTCTCTTTTGGGCTGTCACCGCCGTGGGAAAGACCCTGCGCGCCCTTAAGAAGCAAAAGTCCTCTGGGTAGGCTGTCCCGCGGCGCTCCGGGGACCTGTTCCCCCTCTGTGTCCGCCTTGCGTTCTGACAAGGCCCCGCCGCACAAGCCCAGGGGCTGCCCTCTGGGCCGTGCGGCAGGGGGAGAAGCAGCACCGTCCTGCACCCGCCCGAGCCATTGAACGGTCAGCGCTCGATTTGCCGACCAGCTTATCCCCCGTTGGCCAAGCACCCCACACCCGAGTCGTCAAGCGCCCTGTGACCGAGTCGTCAAGCGCCCTGCGCCCGAATCGCCTAGCGCCCTGCACCCGAGTCGCCTAGCGCCCTGCATCCGGGTCGCCAAGCGCCCTGCACCCGAGTCGTCAAGCACCCTGCGCCCGAGTCGCCAAGCACCCCGCACCTGAGTCGCCTAGCGCCCTGCACCCGAGTCGCCTAGCGCCCCGCACCCGAGTCGCCTAGCGCCCTGCACCCGAGTCGCCTAGCGTCCCGCGACCGAGTCGCCTAGCGCCCTGCACCCGAGTCGCCTAGCGCCCCGCGACCGAGTCGCCTAGCACCCCGCACCTGAGTCGCCTAGCGCCCTGCACCCGAGTCGTCAAGCGCCCCGCGACCGAGTCGCCTAGCGCCCTGCGCCCGAATCGCCTAGCGCCCTGCGACCGAGTCGCCTAGCGCCCTGCGCCCGAATCGCCTAGCGCCCCGCACCCGAGTCGCCAAGCGCCCCGCACCCGGGTCGCCTAGCGCCCTGCGCCCGAATCGCCTAGCGCCCCGTATCCAAGGCTCCCAGCAGCCCCCACTCGGTTCACCAAATATCTCCTCCCCTTTTCAAAAAGGCCGCCGCGCTGTGCGCTGGAACGGCCTTTTTTCTTTGCCAAGCATAAAATAGTTTTCTTTTAGTAAAATATACTTGACTTTATGTCTGGTAAGTTATATATTGGTGGCAGAGAAAAGAGGTGAGCAGATGGGGAAAAACGTGAAGCTCAAGGCGGCACGCGCCATGCTGGGGCTGTCGCAAAAGGACCTGGCGGAAAAGGTGGGGGTCACCCGGCAGACCATCGTCGCCATTGAAAAGGGGGACTACAACCCCACCATCAACCTCTGCCGCGCCATCTGCCGGGCGCTGGGGCAGACACTGGATCAACTGTTTTGGGAGGAAGGACAATGAACAAGACATTTCACTGCGAAGGGCAGTACGACGAGCGGCAGCTGCGGGAGCGGGACCGCACCGGCCTGCAGACGCTGATTGCCGTCTTTGCCGCCGTGCTGGCCGACGGCCTGGTGCGGGAGGCGGGCTTTGACTGGGCCAGCCCCCAGCACTCTGCCTTTTTGATCGTGGTGGGGGGCCAGTCCCTCTTCGGCTGCCTCTGCGCCCTGCGCCAGGTGCTGCCCAAGCACCCCGGCTACCACCGCCTGTTTTACTATGTCGTCCCCGTCTTTGTGCTGGGGGCGCTGGCCTTCTTCGCCTGCGACGCCATCTGGGGCAACTTCACCCTCACCGAGAACGGCCAGCTCGACGGCGGCGCCGCCCTGCTGATGGTCCTGTTTTTGGGGGCGCAGGCCCTGATCTACCGCATCCAGTGGAAGCGGGCCCAGGCCGAAGAAGAGGGGGAAGAGCAGTGAGTGAGCGGGAGTACGACGAGTACCAGCTGCAACAGCGGCAAAAAATCGCCATGCGGACCCTCCTGTTGACCCTCCTCCTCATCCTGGCCGACGGCATCGTCCGCACCGGCTGGGGCGAGTGGGCCGAGCCGATGATGGAGGCCCTCCTCCTCATCGTGCTGCCGACCCTCTACTTCCTCACCCTGGCCATCTGCAAAAACGCCTATTTCGGGCGCAGCGGCAGCTGGCTCTCCTGGGTCTACCTGGCCCTCGGCGCCCTCTTTTTGGGGGAATTTCTCTTCTCCTGGGCCGCCGGGCGGGTCGTCTTTGTCGAAGGCGGCCTCCTCTCCATCTCGATCCAGCCGCTGGTGATGGGGGTCTTCTTCTGCTACATCGCCGGGCTCAGCCTCGTCCGGCGGGGGATCGAACGGCGGCGGGAACAGCGGGAGGAGTGAGCGCCCCTCCCCCCCAAAACAACAAAGCCGGGGGGGCAAACGGCCGTTCCCCGCACCGGATTTTCTCTTTGCCCTACTCGGGCCACGCCACCGCCTTCAGCCGCAGATCGCGAAAGGCGGCGTACCGCTCCAGCCAGGCGACGGCCGCCTCCCTCTCCCCGGGGGAGAGGGGCGACCCCATCAGCTGGACCGACCAGTTCCTGCCCGACGTCTTGCCCCGCCACCAGCCCACGGCAACGCCGTCCCGCAGCAGGGCCCCGGGGTTGCCCACCGTCTTCCAGAGCTGCCCCGCCAGCCCCTCTTCGCAGAGCCAGCGGCGCCCCCCGTAGAGGTAGGGGTCATAGGGGGGCAGCAGCTGCACCCCCCGCGGGGCGGAGGGGCAGTCCCCCTCCGCCAGGGCCAGGGCCCGGTGTCCCAAAAAGGTGACCGGCTCCCCCACCTCTTCGGCCAGGGCCCAAAGCCGCCTGCCCTGCCGGGGGCAGCAGCCCAAAAAGGTGGCAAACTCCCCCTCGGTGGCCGGACCGTAGAGGGCGAGAAAGCGGCGCGCCAACTCCCGCCGGCCCGGCTCGCCCGAGAGGGCGGGGTCGGTGGGGGCCAGTCGCTCCCGCCCCCAGTCCCCCGGCCAGAAGAGGGGGGAGCGCCCCTGGCGGGGCCCCAGCACCAGGTGCCCCTCCAGGGCGCAGGCCCGCAGCAAAAAGGAGACCGCCGCCTCCCCCAGCCGCTGGTCCGGCCCGTAGAGGGAGGGGCCCTCCCACCCCTCCCTCACCCATGCGGGCAGGCGGGGGGCCATTCGGTCCGCCAGCTGCCGGTCCAGCTCGGCCTTGCCGGTCACCGGGGCGGGCAGCTCCTCCGCCGCCCGGCAGAGCAGGGGCAACAGCCGGTCCGCCCCCAGCCCCAGCCGCGCGGCCACCGGGGCAAAGCCGGGGTAGGCGTAGATCCACTCCTCCCCCTCCTGGGCGCAGAGCGCGCCAAGAAAGAGGCCCCGCTGGGCCGCAGGGAAGAGGTAGGGCGCGCCGCGAAAACTCCAGCAGCGGCAGAGTGTGCCGGAGGCCACCGCCTCCTCCACCCAGCCGGGGGCCAGATCCCCCACCCGGCAGAAGAGGGCGGCCTCCCCCATCCCCGGCGGGCTGTCCTGCACCCCCAGGGGGAGGGCCCGCTCCACCGCCCCTTCACCATAAAGGGGCGCGGTCAGGTGGTGGGCGGCCAGCCGCCGGGCCACCGCCTCGGCCCGGGTGATCTCCCTCATCTCCCCGCCCCCTTCCCCCGCCGCAGGGCGCACAGCCGCACCTTCTCCTCCGGCGCCACCAGGCGGGAGTCGCGCAACTTGGAGAGGGTTTTGTTGTGGGTGAAGTCGTCCAGCCGCCCCTCGGCGAGCAGGGCTTCTACCAGCGCGGGGAAGCGGGGCCAGGCGGTGCAGAGGAGCCAGGCCCGGGCCATGTCCACATAGTATTCCCCCGCGGGGGCCGCGGCCGCCAGCTCCACCGCCAACGGGGCCCAGTCCCCCCACAGCAGGTAGGTCATGGCCAACACCAGCCCCACCCGCTTCTCCCAGGGGGCGCTGCCGCCCTGCACCAGCCTCTGGCAGAGGGACCAGGTGTACGCCGGCTGGCCGGCCAACCCCTTGCAGGCGGTGCAGAAGCTGTCGCAGAGGGACCAGTTGTGCACCCGGGGGATGTACCCCTCCACCGCCGACACCCCCTCGGGCCAGGGCAGGGAGGAGGCGCGGCCCGCCACCAGGGCGGCCACCATCCCCTCCTCGTGGCTGTCGTCTCGGGAGAGGGCGAGAAACCCCCGCCAGTCCCCCCGCGCGATGGCGCGGGCACAGGCCTGCAGCACCGGCATCCGCACCCCCAGCAGGGGGCACTGGGGGTCGTTTACGATGCGGGCGTTAAAGGTCCGGTAGCCCGGCTCGGCCCGCTCCCGCAGGTAGGCCACAAAGGCCCGATAGTCCCGGTGCTGCCAGCGATTTAGCGCAAAGGGCGGCTTCTCCACAAAGGGCCCCTCCTCTCTCATTTTTTTCCATTATCCCCCGGCGGGCAGCCTTTGTCAATGCAGCCGGGGCGGGCGGCGGGCGGGGCACTGGTTTCTCCCCCGTCCACCGCTCGCGCCGCAAAAAAGGGCGCAAAGAGAGCCGGGGGCCGAAAACTTCCGGCCGCCCGGCTCTCGTCGCGCAGAGGCGCTCGCTCTTTCTATTTGCCTTCCAGTACCTGGGCCATCCTCTCCATGCACTCCTTGACGATGGAGCGGGGGCAGGCCACGTTGATGCGCTCAAAGCCGATGCCCTCTTCGCCGAACATGTAGCCCTCGTCCAGGGCGACCTTGGCCCGGCGGAGCATCATCTCCTCCAGCTCCTCCTTGTCCTTGCAGTACTCCCGCAGGTCCAGCCAGACCAGGTAGGTGCCCTCGCAGTCGACCATGGTGGCCTTGGGCAGCCGCTCGGCCACAAACTCTTTGCAGAAGGCGATGTTGCCGTCGATGTAGGCGTTGACCTGGTTGAGCCAGTCCTCGCTCTCATTGTAGGCGGCGATCATGGCGGTGATGCCGAAGGGGTTGGCAAAGCCCACCGAGTTCTTGTCGCCGATGGTGTGCAGCCACTTCTCCTGGTACTCAGGGTTTTCGATGACGATGTTGGACAGCTGCATCCCCGCCAGGTTGAAGGTCTTGCTGGGGGCGGTGCAGACGATGATCCGGTCCTTGTACTCAGGGCAAGCCTTGAGCAGGGGGATGTGGGTGACCCCCTCCCGCACCAGGTCAAAGTGGATCTCGTCGGAGATGATCCACTTGTCGTACTTCTTGGCGATCTCCACCACCTTTTTCAGCTCGTCCAGGGTCCAGACCCGGCCCACCGGGTTGTGGGGGCTGCAGAGGATCATCCCCTTGACGCCGGGGTCGGCCATCTTCTTGTCCAGGTCCTCGTAGTCCATGGTGTAGCGGCCGTCCTGGTAAATCAGGGGGTTGTTGACCACCTTGCGGCCGTTGCCGAGGATGCTGTTGGTGAAGGGGTAGTAGACCGGGCGCTGGATGACGATGCCGTCCCCCTCCTCCGACAGGGCCTGGATCAGGTAGCAGATGGCGGGCACCACGCCGGGGGAGAAGAAGATGTCCTCGGCCTTGACGTCCCACCCGTGGCGGCGCTTGTACCAGCCGGTGACCGCCTCTTTATAGGTGGGGTTGTTGTACACAGTGTAGCCGAAAATCTTGCGGTCGATGCGCTTGTGCAGCGCGTCGATGATGGGGTCGGCGCAGGGGAAGTCCATGTCCGCCACCCAGAGGGGGAGGGCGGACTGGTCGTCGCCGGGCATAAACTCCCACTTGGAGCTAAAGGTGCCCTTGCGGTCAACGAGCTGGTCCAGATCGTACTGTCTCATCGCACACGTCTCCTTTTTTGGCCGCCGGGCCGGGCCCGCCCCCATCCCGAGTGGGGAGAGGCCCGGCGCCGGCAACATTTAAGCTGCTTAAGTATTCTCTCATTCCATCCTATCGCCCCAGAGGGGTGTTTGTCAATCGGCGCGGGGGCAAAACTCATTTTTCGGGGATTTCGCTAAAATCCCGGCGGCTTCTTTCCACATCCTGACGGAAGGAGGCGTTGAGATGCTCCTGCACTGCCAGATAGGTCCGCAGCTCCTCGTCGCTAAAGCCCGCCAGGTTACGGCAGCTGCGCTGGTAGCACTCCCTGTCAAAGCGCTCGTGGTTTTCAAAGATGACCCAGCCGTGCTCGGTGAGGCCCAGGTTCTGTTCCCGGTTGTTGCGGGCGTTCTTGGCCTGGGTCACCCAGCCCTTCTCCCGCAACCGGCGCACCATCTGCGAGCAGGCGCTGGGGGTCTTTTGCAGTTTTGCCGCCAGGTCGGTGACGGTGATGCCCGGGCTGCGGCCGATGAGGGCGATGGTGTGGCTCTCGGCCTGGTAGAGGGTCTCGCCGCCGTAGCGGTGGGGCATGGCGTCGTACACCTCCATCAGCCGGCAGCCCTCGTCCAGGGCGTCCAAAAGCTGCAAGAACAGGGCGTAGCGCCCCTCTTCGACCGGCGTCTCCATCCCGCCGCTCACGCCCCGACCACAAGGGCGGGCAGCTCCTCGAGGCGGGCGATCTCGTAGGTGATGGGCACCCCCAGGGCGTTGGGCTTGCCCCCGGGGTTGTACCAGCAGGTGTCGATGCCGGCGTTCTGCCCCCCCATCATGTCGGAGGTGAGGGAGTCCCCCACCAGCAGGGCCGCCGCCCGGTCAAAGCCGGGGATGTGGGCGGCCACGTAGTCAAAGTACTCTTTCTGGGGCTTTTGGTAGCCGGTGTCCTCGGAGACGAAGACGTCGGCGATGTAGGGGGTGATGTCGCTGCCCTGCAATCGGCGGTGCTGGGTGCGGCTGACCCCGTTGGTCACCAGGTAGAGGGGGCAGTGCTGGGCCAGCCGGCGGCAGACGTCGGCCGCCCCGGGGATCGAGCAGCCCTGCTCCCCCAGGGCGTCCATATAGGTGCGGTTGAAATCCGCCCCCGAGTGGGGCAGCCCCAGCTCGGCGAAGAGCTCGTCAAAGCGCTGGGACTGGAGTTTCCCCTTGCTGACCTCCCCCCGCTCAAATTGCTCCCACAGCCGGCTGTTGATGACCTGATAGCGCGCCCGAACGGCCTCTGTCAGGGGCACCTCCCACCGCGCAAAGGCGGTCTGCAGGGCGATCTCCTCGGCCCGGTCGAAATCCAGCAGGGTGTTGTCGGCATCCAGCAGGACAAAGCGGTATTTTGACAATGTCGGTCCCTCCCTTTCCCCCGCTCGCGGGGCGTCCTCTTTCTCGCTCCCATTATACGGGATTTTCTCCCCCCACACAAGCGCGGGAGAAGGGGGCGGTTGAACTGCCCGAGAATGGGTTCAAATTCTGTCGATATTTCGTCGTTTTGACCGCCCCTTTCCCTTTTCTTTGGCGCGGCGACGCAGTATACTAAAAAGCGGAAATCGTCCGGCCGCGAGCCGGTGGGGAGCGCCCCGCCGGGGAACGCGGCCTTTTTGCGGCAAAAGAAGAACAGAGGGGGAAACTGCGATGTCAGAACAAGGGGAAAGCGCCGTCGCCAAGACGGTCAAGCGGGTGCGGGGGTACCGGTACTCCTTGGTGCTGGAGGGGATCGCCGTGGGCGCGGCCGCCGGGCTGGTGGCCGTTCTCTTCCGGCTGGCCATCCAGGGGGCCGACGGCCTGCGGGGCCAGGTCATCGCCTTTTGCAGAGAGCGGGGCGGCTGGGCGGTGGCCCTCTGGTTTTTGGCCCTGGCCGGGGCGGCGGGGCTGGTGACCCTCCTTCTGCGGTGGGAGCCCTACATCTCCGGCTCGGGCATCCCCCAGGTGGAGGGGGAGATGGTGGGCCAGGTGCACCAGCGCTGGTGGCGGGTGCTGCTGTGCAAATTCGCCGGCGGGCTACTCAGCCTGGGGGCCGGCCTCTCCCTGGGGCGGGAGGGCCCCTCCATCCAGTTGGGGGCCATGGCGGGCAAGGGCTTTTCCCGGCTGACCGCCCGCATCCGCACCGAGGAGAAGCTGCTGATGACCTGCGGCGCTTCGGCCGGTCTGGCCGCGGCCTTCAACGCCCCCTTTGCCGGGGTCCTCTTCTCCCTGGAGGAGGTGCACAAGAACTTCTCGCTGGACGTGCTGCTGCCGGCCATGTCCGCCTCCATCACCGCCGACTTCCTGTCCAAAAACATCTTCGGCCTGAAGCCGGTCTTTGACCTGTCGGTGCGGCAGATGCTCCCCATCCGCCACTACTGGGCGGTGGCCCTGCTGGGCGTCGCCCTGGGGCTGTTGGGGGTGCTCTACAACCGCTGCACCTCCCTGGCGCAGGACCTCTACGCCCGCGTCCGCCCCGCCTATCTGCGCACCCTGGTCCCCTTTTTGCTGGCCGGAGTGCTGGCCTTTGTCGCCCCTCAGCTGCTGGGGGGCGGCCACGCCCTGGTGGAGGGGATCGATCCCGCCGCCACCCTGGGGGCGGTGGCCCTCCTCTTCGGCTGCAAATTTCTCTTCTCCATGGCCAGCTTCGGCGCGGGGGTGCCGGGGGGCATCTTCCTGCCGCTGCTGGTGCTGGGCTCCCTGGTGGGGGCGGGCTTCTTCGCCGGGTTGGCCCCCTCGCTGGGGCTGGCCCCCGAGATGATCGACAACTTCGTCATCCTGGGGATGGCCGGGTACTTTGCCGCCATCGTCCGCGCGCCGGTGACCGGCATCCTCCTCATCAGCGAGATGACCGGCAGCTTCACCCACATGCTCACCCTCTCGCTGGTCTCCCTGGTAGCCTACGCCACCGCCGACTTGTTGGGGTGCAAGCCGGTCTACGACGAGCTGTTGGAGCGGCTGCTCAAAGGCCGGGGCCGCCCCCTGGAGCCCACCGGCGAAAAGGTGCTGGTGGAGGCGCCGGTCTGCATGGGCTCCCCCGCCTGCGGCCGGACCCTCAGCCAGATCGACTGGCCCACAGGCAGCCTGGTGGTCTCGGTCCGCCGGGGGGAGCGGGAGCTGGTGCCCGGCGGGGCCACCCTCCTCTTGCAGGGGGACCAGCTCTCCCTCCTCTGCGACGAGTCGGACATCCCCGCCGTGCGGGAGGCCATGGCCCGCTGGTGCGAGACCGCCGTCCGAGAGCACTGATCCCCACGCAAAGCGGCCTGCCCGGTGCGGCCCTCTGGCCGCCCTTCCCCCGCCAACAGCACAGGGGGGGCGGCCCAAACACCCCCAGGGGGCCAGAGAGCGGTCCGCCCCCTTCTCCTTGGCACCCGCGGCAAAGGCAGAGAGAGGGGGGGGGGGGGGGGGGGGTGGCGGGGGGGGCCGCGCGGGGTG
>NZ_JBQHTP010000039.1:0-9086 GCF_052065655.1 Bittarella sp. HCP28S3_D9
TCACCTTGGCTTCTGCTTCCGTGAGACGAATAGTCGCCATCGTGTCCCCATTTGTTTTTGAAAACTAAAGTTTTCAATTTTGCCCGTTGGGCAAAACCTACAAATGGCACGATAACAACCATCCTCTGCTTTTCACCTTGGCCTCTGCTTCCGTGAGACGAGTAGTCGCCAGCGCATTCTCATCCGGCTTTCAAAAAAGTTTTTTGAAAGCCGGGCAGCACAGCAGCGACTGCTCCCTTTTTCGCCAGTGTCCTCTCAGCCCGTTTGCGGACTCCCGGACTATTCTCTTTTTCTCTTCAAAGTCTATCACAGCCCCGGGGCGATTGCAACCCCGCCCCAGCGCGCAAAAGGGCCCCCGGCTTTTACCAGCCGGGGGCCCTTTTTGATGATATGAACTCTCTCGCTTAGTTGTTGTGCTCTTCCACGGCAACCGCGCAAGCGACGGTGGCGCCGACCATGGGGTTGTTGCCCATGCCGATCAGACCCATCATCTCCACGTGCGCCGGCACAGAGGAGGAACCGGCGAACTGGGCATCGCCGTGCATCCGGCCCAGGGAGTCGGTCAGGCCGTAAGAGGCCGGGCCGGCAGCCACGTTGTCCGGGTGCAGGGTGCGGCCGGTGCCGCCGCCGGAGGCGACGGAGAAGTACTTCTTGCCGTTCTCGATGGCCCACTTTTTGTAGGTGCCGGCCACCAGGTGCTGGAAGCGGGCGGGGTTGGTGGAGTTGCCGGTGATGGAGACGTCGACCTTCTCCGACTTCATGATGGCAACGCCCTCGAGCACGTCGTTGGCGCCGTAGACGCGAACGGCAGCCCGCTCGCCCTCGGAGTAGGGGATCTCCCGCACGACCTTCAGATCGCCGGTCTTGAAGTCGTACTCGGTCTCCACGTAGGTGAAGCCGTTGATGCGGGAGATGATGTAGGCGGCGTCTTTGCCCAGCCCGTTGAGGATGACCCGCAGGGGTTTCTTGCGGGCCTTGTTGGCGGTGCGGGCAATGCCGATGGCGCCCTCGGCCGCGGCGAAGGACTCGTGCCCAGCCAGGAAGCAGAAGCAGTCGGTCTCCTCTCTCAGCAGCATGGCGCCCAGGTTGCCGTGGCCCTGGCCCACATCCCGCTGCTCGGCGACCGAGCCGGGGATGCAGAACGCCTGCAGGCCGATGCCAATGGCCTCGGCGGCCTCGGCGGCTTTTTTGATGCCCTTCTTGATGGCGATGGCGGTGCCCAGGGTGTAGGCCCACACGGCGTTGTCAAAGGCGATGGGCTGTACGCCCTTCACGATCTCGCCCACGTCGATGCCCTTGCTCTTGCAGAGCTCGTCGGCCTCCTCCAGGGTCTTGAAGCCGTACTCGGCCAGGCAGGCGTCGATCTTCGCCATTCTTCTCTCTTTACCTTCAAATTGTGCCATATTCGCAAACCTCCTTCTGTCCGTATTCCCTTACTCTTCGCGGGGATCGATGTACTTGGCCGCGCCGTCGTAGCGCCCGTAGGTGCCGACGTTCTTCTCGAAGGCCTCTTTGGGGTCTGCTCCACGGCGAATATCTTCCATCATCTTGCCCAGGCGGCAGAACTTGTAGCCGATGACCTCGTCGTTTTCGTCCAGGGCGGTGGAGAGGACGTAGCCCTCGGCCATCTCCAGGTAGCGAACACCCTTGGCGGCGGTGGAGTACATGGTGCCCACCTGGCTGCGCAGGCCCTTGCCCAGGTCTTCCAGCCCGGCGCCCACCGGCAGCCCGTCCTCCGAGAAGGCGGTCTGGGTGCGGCCGTAGACGATCTGCAGGAACAGCTCTCTCATGGCCACGTTGATGGCGTCGCACACCAGGTCGGTGTTGAGCGCCTCGAGGATGGTCTTGCCGGGCAGGATCTCAGCGGCCATGGCGGCGGAGTGGGTCATGCCCGAGCAGCCGATGGTCTCCACCAGGGCCTCCTGGATGACCCCCTCTTTCACGTTGAGGGTCAGCTTGCAGGTGCCCTGCTGGGGGGCACACCAGCCCACGCCGTGGGTCAGGCCGGAGATGTCGGGGATCTGGTAGGCCTTTACCCATTTGCCCTCCTCGGGGATGGGAGCGGGACCGTGGTGCGGGCCCTTGGCCACGACGCACATTTTCTCGACTTCATGAGAATAGTTCATATCAAAACTCCTTTCGGTTTTTTGGGGACAGAAACCGCAGATGGAGCTGCGCCCTGCGCGCAGTCCAATCTATAATACATTATAGTATGCCTGTCCCGGTTTCGCAAGGGCGTGTCAAAAAATTCACAACGGATGGCCCCATCCCGCCGCCGCATTCCCGGCACGGCGTTGTCCCGCAAGTAGACCCCACAAAAAAGCCGGCCGCCGCGCCCGGCCAACTGCTGGGCCGACCGGGCGCCAGCCGCTCTCCCACGCGGCGCGGCAGGGGGGTTCTATACGGCAGGCACCCGCCATATCGCCTGCTGCGGCCCGCCTCGCTATCTCCACTGCTGCCAACGGCGATGCCCGGCTGGGGGATGGCGACGCCCCCTATCCGCGCATTCCCCCAGCGACGCCCGGCGCGGTCCACGCCGTGCAAACCAAAAGGGTCTGTCCTCCCGCGGTTCATCGGGCCGGGCGGTCGCGCTCGGCGGGCAAAAAAGTGTATCGGTCTGCGCGTTGGGGGTGCGAAGCGGGTTGCCGCCAGTAAAGGCCGCATTGCCGCCGAAAAAGAGGCGGGCCCTATTCCCCTCGCAGTTGTCCTTCAAGGAGCAATGGCTGTGGCAATCGGCAAAAAAGGGGGGCGATGCAGAGACCTGTCCCCGCCCCCCGGCGGCCCGTGCAAAACTCGCTCCCTTTTCCCGCCCCGCTGCCAAATCGGCGCGGTCGGCATCCCACACCAAGCCGTTTGCCCATGCCTCCGCCCCTGTCCTGGGTCGCCGGGCCGTCAACCCCACATCAGCGCAGCGCCCCTTCTCCAACGCCCTCTCCCGTCCGGCCGCGGCAAACTCCTCTGCCCCCAATGGAGCGCCCCATTTCCCCGCGCGGTCCGGCTGCCCGCAACAGAAATTGCGGGCAAACCCGGTAGGGGCAGAACTTCCCCCCTCCCGGACAGGGGAAGTTCTGCCCGCCGCGTTGACTTTGCCGGCGCGGCCCCTTATAATATAGGTTGGTTTATTGTCTAACGTCGAATTGCAAAACGGCCCGCCACACCAGGGCTGTATCTTTTGAGGTGATGAAATGGGATTAAAGGATTTGCTGTTTGGCTCTTACAGCAAAAAGGAGCTCAAGCGCATTGACCCCATCGCGCAGCAGGTCTACGCGCTGGAGGACGAGTACAGGAAAAAGACCGACGAAGAACTGCGCCAGACCACCGTCTCCCTGCGGGAGAAGCTGGCGGGCGGCGCCACTTTGGACGACATCCTCCCCGACGCCTTCGCCGCCTGCCGCGAGGCGGGCGACCGGGTGCTGGGGATGCGCCACTTCCCGGTGCAGGTGGTGGGCGGCATCGTCCTCCACCAGGGCCGCATCGCCGAGATGAAGACCGGCGAGGGAAAAACCCTGGTGGCCACCCTCCCCGCCTATCTCAACGCCCTCTCGGGCAAGGGGGTGCACATCGTCACCGTCAACGACTACCTGGCCAAACGCGACAGCGAGTGGATGGGCAAGATCTACCGCTTCCTCGGGCTCTCGGTGGGGCTGATCGTCAACGGGATGGACAACGAGGCCCGGCGCCGCGCCTACAACTGCGACATCACCTACGGCACCAACAACGAGCTGGGGTTTGACTACCTGCGCGACAACATGGTCATCTACAAGGAGAACAAGGTGCAGCGGGGCTTCAACTTCGCCATCGTCGACGAGGTGGACTCCATCCTCATCGACGAGGCCCGCACCCCCCTCATCATCTCCGGCCAGGGCGACAAGTCCACCGACCTCTACCAGACCGCCGACAAGTTTGCCCGCACCCTCAAGGTCACCAAGGTGACCGAGCTCAACGCCAAAGAGGACAACGACGAGCTGGAGGGCGACTACATCGTCGACGAGAAGGCCAAGACCGCCACCCTCACCAAGGCCGGCATCAAAAAGGCCGAGGCCTATTTTGGCCTCGAAAACCTCAACGACGCCGACAACATGACCATCGCCCACCACATCAACCAGGCCATCCGCGCCCACGGCATCATGGTGCGGGACGTGGACTACGTGGTCAAGGACGGCGAGGTCATCATCGTCGACGAGTTCACCGGCCGCCTGATGATCGGCCGCCGCTTCAACGAGGGGCTGCACCAGGCCATCGAGGCCAAAGAGGGCGTCAAGGTGATGCGGGAGTCCAAGACCCTGGCCACCATCACCTTCCAGAACTTCTTCCGCCTCTACCAAAAGCTCTCGGGCATGACCGGTACCGCCATGACCGAGCAAAACGAGTTCAACGAGATCTACAAGCTGGACGTCATCGAGATCCCCACCAACAAGCCCAATGTCCGCAAGGACCACGACGACCAGGTCTACAAGACCGAGCAGGCCAAATTCAACGCCGTCATCGACCAGGTGGTGGAGAGCCACGCCAAGGGCCAGCCGGTGCTGGTGGGCACCATCTCCATCGAAAAGTCGGAGCTGCTCAGCAAGATGC
The DNA here is from genome assembly GCF_052065655.1 of Bittarella sp. HCP28S3_D9. Classification (NCBI taxonomy): domain Bacteria; kingdom Bacillati; phylum Bacillota; class Clostridia; order Eubacteriales; family Oscillospiraceae; genus Bittarella (ex Durand et al. 2017); species Bittarella sp. HCP28S3_D9. The sequence goes on from NZ_JBQHTP010000039.1 coordinate 4,576, forward strand.
TCAAACACCGGGGGGTCCCCCACCAGGTCCTCAACGCCAAATACCACGAAAAAGAGGCCCAGATCGTGGCCCAGGCCGGCAAGAAGGGCGCCGTCACCATCGCCACCAACATGGCCGGCCGCGGCACCGACATCATCCTCGGCGGCAACGCCGAGATGATGGCCAAGGACGAGATGCGCAAAAAGGGCTACTACGAGGAGCTGCTGGTGGAGGCCACTGGCTATTCCGACACCGACGACGAAGAGATCATCGAGTGCCGCAAGACCTTTGCCGAGCTGGAGCAGAAGTACAAAGAGCAGATCGCCGCCGAGGCCGAAGAGGTCAAGGCCGCGGGCGGGCTCTTCATCATCGGCACCGAGCGCCACGAGTCCCGCCGCATCGACAACCAGCTGCGGGGCCGCGCCGGCCGCCAGGGCGACCCGGGCGAGACCATCTTCTACATGTCGCTGGAAGACGACCTGATGCGCCTCTTCGGCGGCGAGCGGGTCCAGGCACTGATGAACTCCCTCGGCCTCGAGGAGGACCAGCCCATCGAGACCAAAATGCTGACCAACGCCATCGAGAGCGCCCAGCGCAAGGTGGAGGGACGCAACTTCGGCATCCGCAAAAACGTCCTCCAGTACGACGACGTGATGAACAAGCAGCGCGAGATCATCTACGCCCAGCGGGACAAGGTCCTCAACGGCGAGGACCTGAAGCAGTATGTCCTCACCATGCTCGAGGAGGGGATCAAGGACGTGGTCTCCACCTACCTGGCCGCCGACAGCGACCCGGCCGACTGGAACCTCAAGGGCCTCAAAGACCACTACCTGGGCTGGATCACCGGGGAGGACGACCTGGACTACACCCCCGAGGAGCTGGCGGGCCTGACCCCCGAGGACGTCGCCGCCCAGCTCATCGAGCAGGCCAAAAACATCTACTTCGAGAAGGAAGAGAAGTACGGCTCCCCCATCATGCGGGAACTGGAGCGGGTGGTCCTGCTGCGGGTGGTGGACACCAAGTGGATGGACCACATCGACGCCATGGACGAGCTGAAAAAGGGCATCTACCTGCGCTCCTACGCCCAGAAAGACCCGGTGGTGGAGTACAAGATCGAGGGCTTCGACATGTTCGACGCCATGGTCGAATCCATCAAGGAGGACACCGTCAAGATGCTCCTCACCGTGCAGATCAAGACCCAGGAGGAGCCCAAGCGCGAGGCGGTGATGAAGCCCGCCACCAACCAGTCCGGCGACGGCTCGGCCGCCAAGGAGCCGGTGCGCAAAAAGAAGATCGGCCGCAACGACCCCTGCCCCTGCGGCAGCGGCAAAAAGTACAAAAAGTGCTGTGGCCGGTTTGAAAACTAGCCCCACACACTGACAAAGCGGGTCCGCCCCTTCGGGCGGGCCCGCTTTTTGCGCCTTTTTCCCCGCCCGGCCCCATTCCCCGCATAGCGGGGCCCCAAATGGCCGAACCTTTTAGAGGAAAAAGGCAGAACAAAACTACACCAAATCGGTTGACATTTGCCCGGTGAAGGTGTATGCTGGGCTTGGAAATTGACACCCCCCCGGGGGTGGGGTACCATAGAAAGGAAGGCTGCCATGAAACAGAAATTCGATGTCACCGGCATGACCTGCTCGGCCTGCTCGGCCCACGTGGAAAAGAGCGTCGCCAAGGTGGAGGGGGTCTCCGCGGTGGCAGTCAACCTGCTGGCCAACAGCATGGTGGTGGAGTACGACGAAAAACAGATCGGCCCCGACACCATCTCCAAGGCGGTGGCCGACGCCGGCTATGGCGCCTTCCCCGCCGCGGGCAACGGCCGCTCGGCCAAGGCCGCCGCCGGCAATTCGGCGGTGGACCGGGCGCAGGAGGAGATGCGCGCCATGAAGCGCCGGCTCATCGTCTCCTTTGCCTTTATGATCCCCCTCTTCTACCTCTCCATGGGCCACATGATGGGCTGGCCCCTGCCGGGCATCTTTCTGGGCAACGAAAACGCCATCACCTTTGCCTTTACCCAACTGCTGCTCTCCCTGCCCATCGTCTGGGTCAACCAGCACTACTTCACAAACGGCTTCAAGACCCTCTTTCGCCGCTCCCCCAACATGGACTCCCTGATCGCCATCGGCTCGACGGCGGCCATCGTCTACGGCATCTTCGCCATCTACAAGATCGGCTGGGGGCTGGGCCACGGCGACATGCACCTGGTGCACCAGTACTCCATGGACCTCTACTTTGAGACCTCAGGGATGATCCTGGCCCTCATCACCCTGGGCAAGTTCCTGGAGGCCCGCTCCAAGGGGAAGACCAGCCAGGCCATCACCAAGCTGATGGACCTGGCCCCCAAGACCGCCCTGGTCATCCGCGACGGGGAGGAGCGGGAGATCCCGGTGGAGGAGGTGCAGATCGGCGACCTGATCGCCGTCAAGCCCGGCGCCTCCATCCCGGTGGACGGGGTGGTGGAATCCGGCGCCACCGCCGTGGACGAGAGCGCCCTCACCGGCGAGTCGATCCCGGTGGAGAAGGGCCCCGGCGACAAGGTGACTGGCGCCTCGGTCAACAAGACCGGCGCCTTTATCTTCCGCGCCACCAAGGTGGGCGACGACACCGCCCTGGCCCAGATCATCCACCTGGTGGAGGAGGCCAGCGCCTCCAAGGCCCCCATCTCCAAGCTGGCCGACAAGGTCAGCGGGGTCTTTGTGCCGGTGGTCATCGGCATCGCCCTGCTGGCCACCGCCGTCTGGCTGCTCACCGGCCACACCTTTGAGTACGCCATGTCCATCGGCATCGCCGTGCTGGTCATCTCCTGCCCCTGCGCCCTGGGGCTGGCCACCCCCACCGCCATCATGGTGGGCACCGGCAAGGGGGCGGAAAACGGCATTCTCATCAAGTCGGCCGAGGCGCTGGAGACGGCCCACTCCATCGACACGGTGGTGCTCGACAAGACCGGCACCGTCACCGAGGGCAAGCCCCAGGTGACCGACATCCTCCCCGCCGCCGGCATCTCCGAGAGGGAGTTGTTGCAGTTGGCCGCCTCAATGGAAAAGCCCTCGGAGCACCCGCTGGCCGACGCCATCGTGCAGCGGGCCGCCGAGGAGGAGTTGGAGCTCACCCCCGCCGAGCGGTTTGAAGCGGTCTCCGGCCGGGGGCTGCGGGCCACCCTGGGGGGGGAGAGCTGCCTGGCGGGCAACCGGGCGATGATGGCCGAAGCCGGGGTGGACGACAGCGCCCTGGCCGAGGCCGGCGAGGCCCTGGCCGAAGACGGCAAGACCCCCCTCTACTTTGCCAAAGCAGGGAAGCTGCTGGGGGCCATCGCCGTGGCCGACGTCATCAAACCCACCAGCGCCGCCGCCGTCTCGGAACTGCGGCAGATGGGGGTGGACGTGGTGATGCTCACCGGGGACAACCGCAAGACCGCCGCCGCCATGGGGCGGCAGGTGGGGGTCTCCCAGGTGATCGCCGAGGTGCTGCCCCAGGACAAGGAGGCCCAGGTGCGCGCCCTGCAGGAGCAGGGGAGGAAGGTCGCCATGGTGGGCGACGGCATCAACGACGCCCCCGCCCTGGCCCGGGCCGACGTGGGGGTCGCCATCGGCGCCGGCACCGACGTGGCCATTGAATCGGCCGACATCGTGCTGATGCGCAGCGACCTGCTGGACGTGGTGGGGGCCATTCAGCTCTCCAAGGCCACCCTGAAAAACATCAAGGAGAACCTCTTCTGGGCGCTGATCTACAACTCCATCGGCATCCCCTTGGCGGCGGGGCTCTTCATCCCCCTGCTGGGGTGGAAACTCAACCCCATGTTCGGCGCCTTCGCCATGAGCCTCTCCTCGGTCTGCGTGGTGACCAACGCCCTGCGGCTGCGGTTCTTTAAGCCCAAATACCGCGGCGATATGCACGATGCGCAGCCCGCCGCCCCCGCTGCGAAAGCTCTGCCGGCCCAGCCGGCGGCTGACGATAAAGCCCCTGAAACGACCACAAACACGAGACAGACAGGAGGAAACACTGTGAAAAAAGAGATGCTGGTAGAGGGAATGAGCTGCGGACACTGCTCCGCCCGGGTGGAAAAGGCCCTGAACGCCATCGACGGGGTCACCGCCACCGTTGACCTGGACAAAAAGACCGCCTTCATCGAGCTGGCCAAAGAGGTGCCCGACAGCGCCCTGAAGGCCGCCGTGGAGGACGCCGGCTACGAAGTCGTCGAAATCCGCTAGGGCGATGAAGGCCGACAAAGCGTCCGTCACCCGGCTGCTGAAAACCGCTCGCGGACAGTTGGACGGGATCCTCAAGATGGTGGAGGAGGACCGGTACTGCCTGGACATCTCCAACCAGATCCTGGCCACCGAATCCATCCTCAAAAAGGTCAACCGGGAAATCGTCCACGCCCACATGCAGAGCTGCGTCAAGGGCGCGGTGGGCGGCCCCGACGCCGGGGAAAAGGTGGAGGAGCTGATGACCCTCTTTGACAAGCTGGCGAAGTGATCGCCCACAGAGAAAGGGGGGGGGGGGGGGGGGGGGGGGGGGGGGGGGGGGGGGGG
>NZ_JBQHTP010000040.1:0-8236 GCF_052065655.1 Bittarella sp. HCP28S3_D9
CCCCCCCCCCCCCCCCCCCCCCCCCCCCCCCCCCCCCCCCCCTCTCTCTTTTTTGTCTACGGGGACTGTCTGCCGAGGCGGATCTTGTAGCGAAAGACGTCGGTGTCCACATAGTCCTTTTCAAAGCAGATCGGCCGGTTGTCCGCGCTCAACCACAGAGAGGAGATCAGCAGCGCCGGCTTCTCCCCCCACAGGGGCGAGTGGTGAAACTCCACCCCCTTTAAATGGGTGACCGAAAAGCTGCTGGTCAGGTGATCCACCCGGGTGTGAAAGAGCAGTTCCAGCTCCGCGAGGGAGCGGGCCACCCGCTCACAGGCGTAGAGCTGGCTCTCCACAGCCAGTTGGCCGTCCAAAAAGTAGGCAGCCGGCACCATGGCAAGGCTCTCGCCGCCCGCCTCCAACTGGCTGTCCAAAAAGTCGTCCCGCTGGCCGAGCCGGACCGGGCCGGGCTGCACCTGCAGAGGGAGGTGTAACCGCTCCAGCCGCTCGCGCACCGTCAGGCAGGCGGCGGGGGCCGCGTCCTCCGGGCTGGGCAGCCGCTGGGTGACAAAGGTGCCGCTGCCGTGGCGGGTGCTGACATAGCCGTCCTCTTGCAGGAGCACCAGCGCTGTGCGCAGGGAGGTCCGCCCCACCCCCATCGCCTCGGCCAGCTTCGCCTCGCTCATCAGCTTTTCGCCCGGGGCAAACGCGCCGGAGGCGATCAGCTCCCGCAGCCTGCGGTAGGCCAACAGGTAGAGGGGGGTGCGGTCCACCTCGTCCAGACGCAGTCTCTGCAGTTCACTGTCTCTCATAGATCCCCCTGATCACCTGTTCGCACCTGGCCATGATCGCCTCGGCGTCGATGTCCACAAACTGCTTGCCCCGTAGGCGGACCGCCCCTTCCACCAGCACCGTGTCCACCTGAAAACCGGTGCCCGCGTGCAGGAAGTTGGAGAGCTGTGTCTCCTCCCCCACCAGGGAGACCTCCTGCATGTCCACCAAAATCAAATCTGCCCGGTTGCCCACCGCCACCCGGCCCAGGTCGTCAAAGCCAAGGGCGCGGGCGCCGTTTTCGGTCATCATCCGGTAGCACAGGGATTCCGGCAGGGCCTGCGGCCGGCCGGTGACCACCTTTTGCAGCAGCGCCCCGGCGTGCATCTCCCGCACCATGTCCCGGTTGGAGCTGGACGCCTCGCCGTCGCACCCCAGGGCGAGGTGCACCCCCTTGGCCGCCATCCGGTCGATGGGGGGGATGCCGTCACTGATCTTCATGTTGGTGCAGGGGCAGTGGGCGACGGTGGCCCCGCTCTCGGCAATCATGTCCAGCTCCCGCTCCTCCAGCCAGATGCTGTGGGCGAGGATGGTCTTTTCGTCCAGGATGCCGTAGCGGTAGAGGGCCTCCCCCTCGCCCCAGCCGGTGCGGGCGCGGATCTGCTCCGTCTCCATCCGCCCCTCCGCCAGGTGGGTGTGGAAGGTGAGTCCCCGATCCCGGGAGAAGGCCTTGAGGGCCTGCATCAGCTCCTTGCTGCAGGCGGGTAGCCCCAGCGGTGCCACATCGGTCCGGATCAGGCCGCCGTTCGTGTTGTGAAAGCGAGTGTAGATGTCCTCCGCCTGCCGCAAGGAGTTGTCCAGCCCCACCATGTAGGTCTTTTCGTTCTCGGCGACATCGGTGGCGCCCAGCCCCATCACCACCCGCAGCCCCGCCCTGTTGTACGCCTCGGCGGCGGCATCCACCCAGGGGTATTGGATCATGTCGTGAAAGGTGGTCACCCCAAAGCGCAGCCCCTGCAAAAGGCCCAGAAGGGTGCCGTAAAAGTACTCCTCCTCGCTCAAGCTCTGCTCGGTGGTGAGCATCTTCACCAGCCAGTTGGTGATGGCCAGCCCGTCCATGTGCCCCTTTTGCAGGGACTGCACCAGGTGGGTGTGGGTGTCCACAAAGGCCGGCATGCAGAGCATCCCCCCCGCCTCCAGCACCGTCTCCCCCTCCCCCGGGGTCAGGGGGCCGATCGCGGCGATTTTTCCGTCCGCGATGCGGATGTCCGCATCCGCCGCCGTCAGGTCGTCGAACCGAGCCAGCTTGCAGTTTTTTATGAGCAGTGTTCCCCTATCCATCTCTCTTCGCCATCCTCTCTATCGCCCGCACGGCGATCTCGTAACAGGTGTGCAGCCGCCCCTCCAACTGCGCCGGTGAAAGGGCGTCGCCCCCCGACAGGTTGCCCTTTGCCACGTAGAGGGCCCCCGTCCGCATCCCCAAAATGGTGCCCAACACAAACAGGGCGGAGGTCTCGTGCTCGATCAGCTCCACCCCGAGGGCGCGCCACCGAGCCGCTCGCTCCCCGCCATCCGGGGCAAAGGGGCTTTCCAGGTAGTAGGCGTCGTGGCTGCGGAAGATGCCCGAGCGAAGGCGCTCCCCCCGCTCCCCCGCCGCGGCCAAGATCTCCTCCCACAGCTCCGGGTCACTGACGGCGGGATATTCGGGGCCCACATACTCCCTGACGGTCCCCTCTCCCCGCACGCTCGCGGTGGCCGTCAGCAGCGCGCCCGGGGCACAGCCGGGCTGCAGGGCAAAGCCTGCCCCCACCTTGAGCAGGGCGGTACAGCCGAGGTGAAAAAGCTCCTCCGCGGCAATGGCCATGGGCATGCACCCGTTCCCGGTGGACATGACGCTGACGGGCACCCCGCCCGCCGTCCCCGTGTAGGTCAGGTATTCCCGGTTGCGGCCGGTCTCCACGGCGCCCTCCAACAGCCCAGCGATCACCGGGACCTGCTCCATCTCCGCAGTCAGGATCACCGACGGGGCCACCTCTCCCACCCCCAGGCCCAGATGGTGGATCTTGCCCCTCTCGTCCATCAATTTTTTGCTGGCAAACGGCACGGTCTACTCCCCCTCTCCCTCTCGCAGCAGTTCGACGGCCCGCATCGACGCCCTGGTGGCGACCTCCACCCGCCGTTGCAGCCACTGGGGGTCTTTTTGGGCGGCGGCCGCCAGCGCCTCTTCCCGGTGCTCGTCAAAGAGACTGCCCATGGCGATGCAGATGGAGCCGGTCTTGATCCCCAGCAGGTGCCCCAGGGAAAACAGGGTGCCGCTCTCGTTCTCGAGCAGCTGCACATTGGTGTCCCGCCAGATTTGAATGCGCTCAAAAAGGCCGGGGTGTGCCCCGGGGGACTCCATATAAAAGCAGTCGTGCGAGCGGTAGAGGCCCACCACCGGCTCCTCCTCCAGCTCCCGGCAGGCCCGGCGCAGGGCGCTCACCACCCGGTAGTCGGCCACAGCGGGGAACTCGGGGGGCAGGTACTCCTGCGAGGCCCCCTCTCCCCGGACACAGCCGGTGGCGATGACCAGCGTCCCCGGGGAGAAGGGGAGCTGTACCGCCCCGCCGGTCCCCACCCGGATCACCGTGTCCACCCCCAGATGCGAGAGCTCCTCCAGTACCAGGGAGACGTTCATGCAACCCATCCCCGAGGACATGACCGAGATGGGCGCGCCCCCCGAAGTCTCCCCCGTATAGGTGGCAAAGGCGCCGCGCTGCCCCACAAAATGGGGCGCAGCAAACAACCTCTGCATCGCCTCGCACCGGCCCGGGTCCCCCGGCATCAGCACCGCCGGCGCCACCTCTCCCCGCGCAAGGCCGATGTGGCGCAGCCGCACCGTCTCGTCCCAGTCGGGTTTGCTCTGGTAATAACGCAAACCGATCCCTCCACTCTTCACTTATGTTATCACCATTATATTTTATATATTTCAATCAGTCAATATCAATTTTATATGCAATTTATCAAAATCAGAACAAAGAAAGCCGCCGCCCAGGGGGGCAGCGGCTTGGGAACGGCGCTAGACCTTGTCTTTAAAATAGGAGTGGGCGCAGTAGAGGGCGCCCGCCGGGTTGTGGGCCAGGGCCCGGTCCTTGGTGACCAGGGTGGTGGTGGGCGCCTGGGCGTATTTGTAAAAGAGGGAATCGTGCCCCACACAGAGGCCGATGACGATGTTGAACTCGGTCTGCTGCTCATTTAAGAGCATGGCCTGGGCGATGGGGTTGCACATGGGCTCGAACTGACCGGGGTGGACCTTGTCCTCCTCTCCCAGGCCCACCTGTTCCTTAGGCACCCCGCCGGCCTTGCAGATGGCCGACACCACTGTGAATCCATGGGCGCGAAAGATCTCGCAGGCGATCCGCCCCTCTTCCTTCAGGCCGCCGCAGAAGGCCACCCCCAGCTTCTGGTAGCCCATGGCCTTGCAAAACTCGGTGATCTCCCGCACCCGGGGCCAGCGGCCGTAGCCGGTGGCCTCGATCTTGGAGCTCTCCAGGTAGAACTTGTGGTTTTCCTCTTCGCTGTACTCGGCGAAGGCGGCCTCCATCAGCGGGGTGTTGCGGATGGGACAGTTTTTGGGCAGCTTTTCAAAGTCGCCGGACTGGCAGCCGTGAACGGTGCAACTTCCACAGGTGTAGTACACAATATCTCTCCTCTCTGCGGGCCGGCGGTCTTGCGGGCCCTCTCCCCCATGATACCCCGACCCGGGCGGAGAAGCAATCGCTTTTCCCATCGGGAATTTAGATGGCGACCCCAGGCCCTGTAAGTCCCCTCGCCTGCCGGTCAGCGCGCCCCTGGGCCCCTCCCGTTTGTGGCAGGGGAGACGGCGATCAGGGTAGGGGGAGAGGCACTGTCTGCAAGCTCCCTCCCCTGCCAGCCGGCGCGTCCCTGATTCCCTCGTTTGCAGCAGGAGAGATGGCTGTCAGAACAGGGGGAGAAGCACTATCTGCAAGCCTCCCTTGCCGGCCGGCACGCCCCAGCCCCCCGTTTGCGGCAGGAGAGACGGCGACCAGGGCGGGGGGAGAAGCGCTGTCTGCAAGCTCCCTCCCCTGCCGGCCGGCACGCCCCTGGGCCCCTCCCGTTTGTGGCAGGGGAGAAGGCGACCAGGGCGGGGGATGAGGCGCTGTCTACAGCCGCCCCGCGCCGGGGCCGGGGTGGCCCCGCTCTGCTCACGGTCTGCTGTCCGGGGCCTTGGCGGTCTCTCCGTTTTTTCTAATCAGCTGTCGCCAGCCCCACTCGGCCCCCCAGCGGTAAAGGGGACAGGGCATGCCCACCGACAGGGGGCAGTCCTCCCCCGGCGGCCGGCGCTCGATGCTCGCTCCCGAGGCGGCAAAGGCCCGCCCCAGGCTCTTTTCTGGAGGCCTTGCCCTGTGCCGCCGCGCTCACGGTGGCCAGCGCGCCGCCCAAACCCGCTTCAGCGGGCGCACCCGACGGCCCCATCCCACAACTGGGCCGCCTGTTCCGAAAGGGGCGCCTGCTATTTTTTCTCTTACTCCGCCTATTTTCCCTGCCGCTGCCCATTTTACAAAAAGAGAGGCCGGCCTTGCGGCCGGCCTCCCCCACGCACTGGGCGTCTATTCTACGATGGTGCCCCCCAGGAGGGCGTAGAGTTCCTTGGTCTCCTCGTCGCTGGCGCCGGTGAAGTAGTAGATGCCGCTCTCCCCCTCCAGCCGCACGGCGCAGCCGCTGCCGCCGTTGAGGTAGAGGTGGGCGCTCTCGCCGTTTGCCAGCAGGTACTGGCCGCGGAAGGTGCCGTTGAACTCCTTCACCTGGCTCTCGGCCTTTTGGCGCTGGGGCAGCTCGCTCTGCAGGGTGATTTTGGCCCCAGAGAGGGGCACCTCCCCCTTTTCGCCCCCGGCGATCACCAAGGTGCCGTCCTGCACGGCGTAGCTGTTGGGGGAAAAGGCAAAGGTAAAGCTGACCGAGAAGTAGAGAAACCCGGTGAGGATGCCCGCCAGCACAAAGACCAGCTTCATGGTCTTTGTGCCGGCGCTGACAAAGGTCTTGCAGAGAAAGCGGACAAACAGCCCCAGGTAGATGCCCATGAACAGCTCTTTATAAAAGTAGAGGTTGCACAGGGAGAGCACCCCCGAGACGGCGGCGGCCGCCCCCATGAGGTAGAGGCTGCGCACGGCGCTGGCCTTTCGCTTTCCTTCCATCTCCTGCATCTCTTCTTCGCTCAGGTCGGGGTTGTAGTAGGTGACAAACAGGGTGAGTTTGCCCGTCTGGGTGAGATAGCCCAGGGCGGCCATGGCAACGGCCAACAAAATGGGTAGCACGGGTTGTCCTCCTTGCAGGGCGGGCCTGGCCGCCTGTGTTTTTTCGATAACTTTTAGTTTATCACAGACGCCCCCAAAAAGCCAGAAGCATTTTTTGAATGCTGTTAATTTTCTGTCAATGACCGTCATATTCGTCGTTTACCACAATGTGCAATTCCTATAATTATGCAAATTCACCTAATAAAACGGCGTTTTCAAGTTGAAATCTCGCTTTTTCTTCGCTATAATGGTAAACAGGAAAAGTTGTTTTTTTACAACCGAAACCGCACTTTAGAAAGGGGCATATCACCTATGACGAACAACAAGAATGTCTTGAACTGGGTCGACGAGATGGTTGCGCTGTGCAAGCCGGACAAGGTTGTCTGGATCGACGGCAGCAAGGAGCAGCTCGAAGAGATCCGCGCGCTGAGCGTCTCCACCGGCGAGATGGTCAAGCTCAACGAGGAAAAACTCCCCGGTTGCTATATTCACCGCACCGCTGAAAACGACGTGGCCCGTGTCGAGGGCCGCACCTTCATCTGCACCCGCAACAAAGAGGATGCCGGTCCGACCAACAACTGGGAGGACCCGAAGGTCATGTACGAGAAGCTGGGCGCCATGTTTGACGGCGTCATGAAGGGCCGCACCATGTATGTCATCCCCTACTGCATGGGCCCCGTCGGCTCCAAGCTGTCCAAAGTCGGCGTCGAGCTGACCGACTCCACCTACGTGGTGCTGAATATGGCCATCATGACCCGCATGGGCCAGGCCGCCTGGGATCACCTGGGCGACGAGTCCAACGACTTTGTCCGCGGCCTGCACTCCAAAGCCGACATCGACGAGGAGAAGCGCTACATCGTCCACTTCCCCGAGGACAACACCATCTGGTCCATCAACTCCGGCTACGGCGGAAACGTGCTGCTGGGCAAAAAGTGCTTTGCCCTGCGCATCGCCTCCTTCCAGGGCAAAAACGAGGGCTGGATGGCCGAGCACATGCTCATTTTGGGTCTTGAGAACCCCCAGGGCGAGGTCAAGTACGTGACCGCCGCCTTCCCCTCTGCCTGCGGCAAGACCAACCTGGCCATGCTCATCCCCCCCGAGCTCTACCAGCAGAAGGGCTACAAAGTCTGGACCGTCGGCGACGACATCGCCTGGATGCGCATCGGCGACGACGGTCGCCTGTGGGCCATCAACCCGGAGAACGGCTTCTTCGGCGTCGCCCCCGGCACCAACATGAAGTCCAACCCCAACGCCCTGATCTCCACCCAGAAAGACACCATCTTCACCAACGTGGTACACAACCTGGACGAGAACACCGTCTGGTGGGAGGGCCTGGACAAGAACCCGCCGAAAAACGCCCTGGATTGGAAGGGCAACAAGTGGGATCCCGAGAGCGGCGTCAAGGGCGCACACCCCAACAGCCGTTTCACCGCCCCCGCCATCAACTGCCCCTGCATCAGCCCTGAGTTCGACAACCCCGAGGGCGTGCCGGTGACCGCCATCGTCTTCGGCGGCCGCCGCGCCAAGACCGCTCCCCTGGTCTACCAGGCCAGAGATTGGGAGCACGGCGTCTTCGTCGGCTCCATCATGGCCTCTGAGACCACTGCCGCCGCCACCGGCGCTGTCGGCGTGGTCCGCCGCGACCCCATGGCCATGCTCCCCTTCTGCGGCTACCACATGGGCGACTACTTTGCCCACTGGCTGGAGATGGGCAAGAAGCTGGGCGACAAGGCCCCCAAGATCTTCAACGTCAACTGGTTCCGCACCGACGACGAAGGCCACTTTATCTGGCCCGGGTTCGGCGACAACATGCGGGTGCTGGAGTGGATCATCAACCGCTGCGACGGCAAGGCCGACGCCGTTGAGACCCCCATCGGCTACGAGCCCAAGCCCGAGGACATCAATCTCGAGGGCCTGGACATCGACCTGGAGACCCTGAAGGGCCTGCTGAGCGTGGATGTGGACCTCTGGAAAGAGGAGGCCAAGGGCATTCACGAGTTCTACGGCAAGTTCGGCGATCACCTGCCCAAGGAGCTGGCTCACCAGCTGGAGATCCTGGAGGAGAACCTGAACAAGTAACCTTCCCCTTTCGTGCGACAAAGGGCCTGCGCAAAATTGCGCAGGCCCTTTTTGTATCCCTCGCCCCCCAAAAGGGGACGGAAACGGGGCCCGGGGGGGGGTTTCGCCGGGGG
>NZ_JBQHTP010000041.1:0-7000 GCF_052065655.1 Bittarella sp. HCP28S3_D9
GCCGCGAAAAAAACCCCCCCCCCCACCCCTTTTTGGATGCGCGTTTTACAGTTTTACCGCCGGCACTGCCACCCGGGCGCCGGTCTCCTGCTCGGCGCCGAAGTTGAAGGACGGGCCGCTCTCCGGGGCAAAGCGGTAGCCGAAGGGCTCGGGGCGGTAGCGCTCCACCGCCCGCTGCACCGACTCGATGGCCAGGCAGAAGTCCTCCTCCCGCTCGTAGGGCTCGCTCTGGAAGTAGAAGAGGGACCCGGCCGGCAACTGGGCCAGTGCATACCCCGCCGGCACCTCGCCGCAGTAATCCAGGGGCAGTTCCACCCCGACGGCGATGTTGGAGCAGCCCTCCTTCACCAGCTGGGGCGGCAGCTCCAACAGGGCGGCGGTGTCCATCTTCTCGGGGATGCTGTTGAGCAGCCCCTCCCACTCGCAGCCCATCTCCTCGCAGAAGGAGAGGTAGTCCTCTCCCTTTTTGGAGCAGAGGTAGAGCAGCTTTCTGCGGGGTCTCTCCTGGACGGTGACGGTACACATCTTGATTTCTTCGCTCATCTGGCATTCCTCCTTGCGGCGGATCAGGGCCTGATAGTCCCTGATCGGGTACTGTACGAACAGGGGGATGGGGGACGGCGAGCGCCGGTAGCGCGACGGGGCGACCGAAAAGCGGCTCTCAAAGGCCCGGGTAAACCCCTCGTGGCTGGCAAACCGGCTGTCCAGGGCGATGTCGAGCAGCGGATCCCGGGTGTCCCGCAGCCGGGCGGCCCCCTGGGTCAGCAACACGGCCTGCAGGTACTCCCGCGGGGTCTGCCCCAGCAGCTCTTTAAAGAGGCGGTCTGCGTGCCGGCGGGAATAGCCGGCGGCGGCGTACATCCCCTCCAGGGAAAACTCGTCGCTCCCCGCCCAGCGGCGGATGTAGTCCTGCATCCGCTGGATGGCAGCGGTCTGTTCGGTCATCTCCATCTCTCTTCCCCCCTCTCACAGAATACCAGAGCGCGCCCCGCGGCGCTTGACCTGGTTGGACAACCCCTTTTGGGCCAGTGTAACACCCGCCCCCCTCCCCGGGCAAGGGCCGATTTTTTCCAGGGCGGCAAAAGGGGGCGCAGCCCCTGTTCGGCTGCGCCCCCCTCGGGCGATCTTCTATTTTACTCCCCTGTGCGGGCGAACTGGCTGTTGTAGAGCTCGGCGTAAAAGCCGCCCTTTTCCAGCAGGGACTGGTGGTTGCCCTGCTCCACGATCCTGCCGTCGCGCATCACCAGGATGCGGTCGGCCTCTTTGATGGTGGAGAGCCGGTGGGCCACGATGAAGCTGGTCTTCCCCCGCATCATCTCGTCAAAGGCCTTTTGGATGCGGATCTCGGTGCGGGTGTCGATGTTGGAGGTGGCCTCGTCCAAAATCAGCATCGGGGGCGAGGTCAGCATCACCCGGGCGATGCAGAGCAGCTGCTTTTGCCCCTGGGAGATGCTCCCCCCCTCCTCGGAGATGACGGTGTCATACCCCTGGGGCAGCCGCTTGATGAAGCTGTGGGCGTGGGCCGCTTTGGCCGCCGCGATCACCTCTTCCTCGCTGGCGTCGGGGCGGGCGTAGGCGATGTTTTCCCGCACCGTGCCGGTGAAGAGCCAGGTGTCCTGCAGCACCATCCCGTAGCAGGCCCGCAGGGAGCCCCGGGCGTAGTCGCGGATGTCCTTGCCGTCCACCGAGATGGCGCCCTTGTCCACGTCGTAAAAGCGCATGAGCAGGTTGATGAGGGTGGTCTTGCCGCAGCCGGTGGGGCCGACGATGGCGATGCGCTGGCCCGGCTCCACCCGCAAGTTGAAGTCCTCGATCAGGGGCTTTTTCGCCTCGTAGGCAAAGGAGACCCCCTCCACCGCCACCCGGCCCTCACAGGCCGCGGGGCGGGCGGATTCCAGCGCGTCGGGGGACTCGCTGGGCTCGTCGAGCACCGCGAAGACCCGGCGGGCCGAGGCGAGGGCCGACTGCAGCTCGGTCACCACCCCGGAAATCTCGTTGAAGGGCTTGGTGTACTGGTTGGCGTAGGCCAAAAAGCTGCTGATCTGGCCCACAGTGATGGCCCCGTTGATGGCCGCCACCGCGCCGATGATCCCCACCCCGGCGTAGACCACCCCGTTGACAAACCGGGTGCAGGGGTTGGTGAGGGAGGAGTAGAACTGCGCCTTCACCCCGCAGTCGTAGAGGCGGCTGTTGATCTCGTCAAATCGCTCCTGCGAGGCGGCCTCCCGGCCAAAGGCCTTGACGATCTTCTGGTTGCCCAGCATCTCCTCCACGTAGCCGCCCATCTCGCCCCGCACCGCTGACTGCTCCCGGAACATGTTGTGGGAGCGCTTGGCGATGAAGCTGGCCACAAAGAGGGAGAGGGGGGTGATGAGCACCACCACTAAGGCGATCTTCACATTGATGGAGAGCATGAACGCCAGGGTGCCGAGGATGGTGATGACCCCGGTGAAGAGCTGGGAAAAGCCCTGGAGCATCCCGTCGGAGATCACGTCGATGTCCGACACCACCCGGGTGATGAGGTCGCCGTGGGAGTGGCCGTCGATGTAGCGCAGGGGGACGGTGGAGAGCTTGGAAAAGGCCTGCACCCGAATGTCCTTGACGGTGTGGTAGGTGATTTTGTTGGTGCAGTAGGTCATCAGCCACTGGGTCAGGGCCCCCAGGGCGTAGACCCCGGCCAGCCAGCCGGCCATCCCCAGGATGCCGGTGAAATCCACCTGCCCGGGGCCGACGATCATGTCCACCGTCCGCCCCACCAGCACCGGGCCGGTGAGGGTACAGGTGACGGTGGCCACCGCGCAGAGAAGGGCCAGGGTCAGCAGCCACCAGTAGGGTTTTAGGTATTTGAGGATCCGCCCCAGCACCGGGGTGCGGTCCTCCTGCCTGATTTTCGCCATCAGCGGCTCACCTCCTCTTCGCTGAGCTGGGAGAGACAGATCTCCCGGTAGACCGAGCAGCTCTCCAACAGCTGTTCGTGGCTCCCCACCCCGGCCAGGCGGCCGTCGTCGAGGACCGCGATCACGTCGGCATGGCGGATGGCGCTGGCCCGCTGGGAGACCACAAAGACGGTGCTCTCCCCCGCCTGGGCCGCCAGGGCGGCGCGCAGGGCCGCGTCGGTGCGGTAGTCCAGGGCCGAGGAGGAGTCGTCCAAAATCAGGATGTCCGGCCGCCCCACCAGGGCGCGGGCGATGGCCAGCCGCTGCCGCTGCCCGCCCGAGAGGTTCTTGCCTCCCTGCAAGATGGGGGTGTCATACCCCTGGGGCAGCTTTGCCACAAATTCGGCCGCCTGGGCGATGTCCAGCGCCCGGGCGATCTCCTCGTCGCTGGCGTCGGGCTTTCCCCAGCGCAGGTTTTCCCGCACCGTTCCGGTGAAGAGGACCGATTTCTGGGGGACGATGCCGATTTTTTTGCGCAGGGCGGCGGTGTCGTAGGCCCGCACGTCCACCCCGTCGATGAGCACCCGCCCGGCGGTGGCGTCGTAGAAGCGGGGGATCAGGTTGACCAGGGTGGACTTGCCCGCCCCGGTGCCGCCGATGATCCCCACCGTCTGCCCCGGCTGCACCGCCAAATCGATCCCCTCCAGGGCGTTTTCACCGGTGCTGTAGGCAAAGGACACCCCCTCAAAGGCCACCTTGGCGGCCCCCGAGAGGCCGCTCTCCTCCCCGCCGGGGAGGATGGAGGGCTCGGTCTCGAAAATCTCGTTGATCCGGCTGGCCGAGGCCGAGGCCTTGGTGAAGATGACCACCAAATTGGCCACCACCACCAGGGCCAGCAGGATCTGGGTCATGTAGTTGACCAGGGCGATGATCTGCCCTTGGGTCAAAGCGCCGCTGTCCACCCGGAAGCCGCCAAACCAGAGGATGGCGATGATGGCGAAGTTGACGATGATGGAGGTGAGGGGGTTTAAAAGGGCGGACACCTTCCCCACCCGCACCGAGGACTGGGCCAGGTCGTCGCTGGCCGCGTAGAAGCGCTGGTTCTCGTGCTCCTGCTTAGAGAAGGCCTTGATGACCCGGGCGCCCTCCAAATTCTCGCGGGTGATGAGGCCGATGCGGTCCAGCTTTTTCTGGATGGTGCGGTAAAAGGGGATGGTCCGCTTCATCACCTGGTAGAGGACCAGGGCCACCAGGGGCCCCGCCACCAGGAAGATGAGCGACAGCTTCCAGTCCAGCCAGATGGCCATGACGGTGGAGCCGATGACCAGAAAGGGGGCCCGGATCACCAGGCGGATGAGCATTGCCACCGCCACCTGCAGCTGGTTGACGTCGCTGATGATGCGGTTGATGAGGGTCGAGGTGCCCAGCTTGTCGATCTCGGCGTGGGACAGGGTGCCCACATGGGCAAAGAGGTCGTGGCGCAGCCGGGTGCCCACCCCCTGGGAGGCCCGGGCGGCCGAGTACTGGCAGATGAGGGCGCAGCCCAGCCCCACCAGCCCCAGCAGCACGATCACCGCGCCGGTCTTGAGCACGTAGGGCAGGTCGCCCCGGGCCACCCCGTCGTCGATGATCTTGGCCATCAGCAGCGGCACGATCAGCTCGAAGATGGCCTCGGTCAGCTTGAAGAGCGGGCCGATGATGACCTGTTTCCGAAATTCCTTTAGATAGCGAACCAATTTCAGCAAGATGTTTTCCCCCACTTTTTTCGGGTTTTGCCGGGCCATTTGTTGCAAATCCCCGGCAAACTGTTATTATAATAACAAATGCGCAGCTATATGAAAAGGATTTTATTTGTATATTTTCCATTCAAATCCCATATAGTTTGCCCCGCTGGAATGGCGGGGATGAGGAGGTCGTTTCGTTGGAGTTAAAACAGCTAGCCGCCTTTGTCGCCGTGGCGGAGGAGGGCACCATCTCCGCCGCTGCCCGGCGGCTGCACATGACCCAGCTCCCCTTGAGCCACCAGCTCAAGCTGCTGGAGGAGGAGCTCTCCCTCACCCTCTTTGAAAGGGGGGCGCGCAAGGTGACCCTCACCCCCGCGGGCGAGCTGTTCTACCCCCGGGCCGCCAACATCCTGGAGATGGCGCGGGTGGCCCGCAAGGAGCTCTCCGACCTGGCGGTGGGCAAGCGGGGCACCCTGCGGCTGGGCACCGTCTCCTCCTCGGGCAGCGCCCTGCTCTCCAGCCGCATCCGCGAATTTCACGCCCTCTACCTCGACGTGGACTTCTCCCTCCACGAGGGAAACACCTACCAGCTGCTGGAACTGCTGCGCGCCGGCATCATCGAGGTGGCGGTGGCCCGCACCCCCTTTCAGTCCGAGGGGTTTCACTGCAGCTACCTGTCCCCCGAGCCCATGGTGGCGGTGGCCGGGCCCGCTCACCCCTGGCCGGGGGAGGGGGCGCTCCCCCTCACCTATTTAAAGGGGCAGCCCCTCATCCTCTACCGCCGGTTTGAGGACCTGATCGCCCGCCAGTGCGCAGCGGCGGGCTTTGCCCCCACCGTCCTCTGCAAAAACGACGACGCCCGCACCACCCTCATGTGGGTGGGGGCGGGGCTAGGGGTCGCCCTGGTGCCCCGCTCAGCCCTCAAAATCATGCAGGGATTGCAGGTGAGCTGCCGGGAAATCGACGACCCAGCCCTCACCACCCAAATCGCCGCCGTCTGGGCCAAAAACCGCCCCCTCTCCCCCCCGGCACAGGGGTTTGTGGAGGTCTTTTCCCGGGAGCGGGAGGTATGAGGAGGGGGCGGCGGGTCAGCTTTTCCCGCGCCCCCAAAAAGGCCGCTGCCCTCTGACGGCGGCCTTTTGGGCAAGGGGGTGAGGGGCGTTTGGCCCTCCGGGGCAGATGGCATGGCGGGGGTCTGCCCCTGTGCGGAAGGGGGAGAGTCGCACGAGGCAAAGAAACCAAAAGCGCCGCCGGGCAGCCTGTGACAGGTTGTCCGGCGGCGCTTCTCTTTTTGGATAAAGGACTCCTCTCCCCCCTCCGTGAAGGCGATGGGGCGTGCGGGGAAGCCCGCGCCGTTCTCCGCCAACACCCTCACCTTGCCCAGCGTCATCCCCCCAGGCCCCGGCGCTGGTGCCGGAGGAGGAGACCGCAGGGGGATGTGCCCTTTCGGCGACGGGGACAGGGGCGGGATGTCGGGTTTCCGCCCGGATGGCGCAGACCAGGGTCGGCCATTGGGCGATGGCCGGGCAGTGGCACTCGGCCACCATCCCCGCCGAGAGGCATGCCGTGGCGACGGGGAAGAATGGGGGCGCAGCCAACTCTTTTTGCGCCAAAGAGGCCGCTGCCAAAAAGCAGCGACCTCTTTGAAAAGGGCGTTGAAGGGGCCCTTTATCCGCTGACAGCGGTTGGCCCGAACGGCGGGATCAGAGGGCTTCCCTCTCCCTCTCCTCTTCACCTTTCTCGGTGGAGAGGTTCCACAGGGCCATGAAGATCACCCCGCCCCAGCAGAGGATGGTGGGCACATCCAGCCCACAGCGGGCGAGGAAGGCCAGGGAGACGGCGCAGCCACCCGCCAGGGCCAACAGCGCCACGTCCCCGAGGGTGAGGCCGCGTCTCCCCCGGCCCAGGAAGGTCTTGCGCCCCAGCCAGTAGAGCAGGGTGCAGAGGGCCCCCAGCAGGGCCAGCCAGTGGATGGGGCAGTGCCCGTCCGCCCCGCGGCCGCTGCCGCCGTCCATCCCGGTGTAGGGGGTGGCGCCGCCCGACGAATTGCCGTCGGGGGCCAGGTCACCGGCCGCGCCGGGTTTTAGCAGATACCGCAAAAAGAGGGAGGTGCGATTCCCGGCGGAGTCCTCCAGGGTGTAGGCGATCAGGTATTCCCCCGGCCGGGTGGTGTCGATGCCCTCCACCGCCTTCCCGTCCCGGCTCACGGCAAAGCGCACCTCTTTCAACACCCCGTCCGGCTGGGCGGAGGTAAACTGGTACCGGCTGCCCAGAAAGGCCCGCAGCTCTTCCCCGTCCAGCCAGCCGCCCGACAGCGGCGGGTCGGTGATGGTCTGCACCAGCCGGTCCGTCACCGTGGCGTACTTGGTCCCGCTCTGCCAGTCCTCCACGATCTCCGGC
>NZ_JBQHTP010000042.1:0-4966 GCF_052065655.1 Bittarella sp. HCP28S3_D9
TCGGCGGCTTCGTATGTGGATTTGGGGATGGTTACCCGGCTGCGTTCTGGTTGACCACCCCGGGTGCGGGGCAACCACAGCTCGGCGCGGTACGCGGGCATGAGGTCGCCGTCCGGGGCGATGGGGCCATCTACTGGCTCCCATGGGGTCACTTGGCGGGACATGAGCGCCGTGAGCCGATCGGACGGTCCGCCTACGATGTCGGCGTAGATTTCGCGGGCTTCCTGCCCGTCTGTGTACCAATGCCAGTACTCCGGCGACTGCCACTGGAGGTTCCCGTCCTGGTCGACACCAAGCGCCGTCGTGGCTCGATACTCGGTGTAGATAGTCACTCGATTTCCTCCCAGTCGCTCACCCAGCGGCGGACTCGGGTGCCGGGCGGGAAGGCGACTTTCTCAATGCCCTCGAAATAGACTCGACTACGCCCGTCGGCGGTGTATTCCTCCGGGTCGGCCACCACGGGCGTGCCGTCCGGGGTCCAAGCACGGGGCAGATCGAAACGGGGGGTTACTGCTGTTGCGGGCACGCCTTCTAGCAATTCGCCGTCTACGGGGTCAAGCAGCACCACCAGTGTCTGCTTGTATTGCTCGGAGTAATAGGCACTAACCACGATCCAGGCTTCTATGGATAAGTCGCACCACATACCCCGGCATTGTTCGAGCTCTTCGGATGTCATGTCCGCAAGCGTGCGGGGTTGTTTGTCGGTCATTGGTTGTTCTCCTTGTCTGTCCACTTTTCGGCGAGTGTGGGGATAATGTCTTCGTGGTCTTGCATGTGGAGGTCGCATAGGGTAAGCGCGGCTTCGATGTAGGGTCGGCGGCGGGTGATTTCGTCGCCTTCGGCTTCTGGCCAGCCTTGGTCCTTTGCGATGAGGTCGCGTAGTTGGTCGGGGGTGCCGTTCCAGCAGCCGAGGGTTATTCGCCAGCCTTCGGGGGTGGGGGTGAGGTGGAGGGTGCCGCTGGGTAGGTGGTTGATTTCTAGTCCGCCCCATCTAGCGTAGTGCAGGTTAGCGCCGTACAGGTCAGCGCCGTACAGGTTAGCGCCGCTCAGGTCAGCGCCGTACAGGTCAGCGCCGCGCAGGTCAGCGCCGTACAGGTCAGCGTAGTACAGGCTAGCGCCGCGCAGGTTAGCGCCGCGCAGGCTAGCGTAGTGCAGGTCAGCGCCGTACAGGTCAGCGCCGCGCAGGTCAGCGCCGCGCAGGTCAGCGTAGTGCAGGTCAGCGCCGCGCAGGTCCGGGAGCTTATTGTCCTCTCGTGCGCTTTTCACAATGTCAAGCACTTCTTCACGATTCATTTCTGGTTCCTCTCCTGGTGGTGAGCAGTAGCAAGTAGGGCGAGGGCGATGGTCTTTACCGAGCTGGGAGTGATGTCTATTTGTTCTATTTCCCGTGGGCCGTAGAAGGTCCCGCCGTATTCGGTGCTCGTGACGATGACCTCTTCGACCTTGCGCTGTGGTCGGTACGGCGGGAGTGTGATGGTGATGGTGCGGGCGATTTCGTCGGCGTGGTGAATGGCTTGGGCGTGGGTGCGGAAGTTGGTGGCGGTGCCGTCTGGTTCGTGGACGGTCCAGCGGCCGAAGCCTCCTCGGCGGATTGTGGGTCTCATGAGAAATCTTTCAGGGTTATCCAGGATGTGAGAGCCATCCCAGCGGAAAACATGGTTAGTAAGTTGAGGTCATCGTGGAGGTCGGCACCGCTGCATACTGTCTCGGCGATGATCGCCAAGGCAATGGTGAACACGAGGTGCACCGCGAACCTGGAGCGGTACCGCACGCGGAGTTTGCGAGGGTCGAGGTACGTCACTTTCCACACCTGGCCTTCACGGCGCGGGCGATGACGTTCGCGAGCATCGCGGTGGCGAGCTCGGCGGATGCTGTGTGAGTCTTGGTCCCGGGCTGTGCCTTCACGGCGATAATCGCCGCCGTAGTAGCGATGGTGATGTAGGTGGCCATTCGGTGTCGGTTGATGCTCATTGCTTGTCTTCCTGTTCTGGTTGGTGATTCATGATTCGGATGTACGTGCGCTCCTGGATGGACTTCACCCGCCCGGTAAGGTATGTACGGACCCGGCTCCCGTCCCACCCGAGATGCCGCGCCGCTTCGGCCATGCTGCCGTAGTGTGCGACGAGTTCTCGGAGCTTCGCGAGCAGCTGGTCATCCACCGGGATGCGGGTCTTGTCGATGTTTCCCGGGTTGTCGTCGCCCAGGGGCGGGCGGTCGCGGTGCTCGTTGGGGTCGTCGATGTTGTCCCACTCCATCGGGAGCGCCCAGCCCTGTCTCGCGACGCGGTAGTGCGGTTTCTTCACCGGGAGGGACGATAGACGGCTGTAGGTGTCGCGCAGGCTGATCGCCGTGCGTCGCTGGACCGTGGGCCACCTCTCATGCTGGATGTGGAGGATCGTGGGGAGCGATAGGCCGCTGTCGGTGGCGATGTCGCTGACCGTCCACCCGGCGGCGCGGAGGGCGCGGATACGCCGGGGGAGCTGCCACGTGCTGATCTTCTGAATGGACCGGCTCGGCGGGGTTCCCAGGACCGCGTTGTGTGTGCGCTGCTGGATCGCCGTGGTGTTCTCGTTGAGGATGCGGTCCACGGTCTCGGTGGATAGACCGGATGCGGTCGCGACTCCCGTCCGGGTCGAGCCGGTCTGTAGTAGCCAGTTGATATGGTTGCAGGCCATGACGGGCGAGACTTTGTGGTGAACCGCGCCGTGGAGGTAGGCGTGCTTCTTGCAGTACCCGACTTCGCGTAGGGCGTGGTTCGGGCACTTGGGTGATGCGCAAATGTCGGCATGGGGCGGCTGTTCGGGAGTGGCCTTCTTGGCTTCCATAATCACTGCTCCTTCCATTTGGACACTGTTGTTTCGAGATCATCCGCGTACGACAGGTGGTGTGCTGCGGCGAGCTGGTGAATACCCTCAACCGCGGCAGTTTTCGCCGGTTCCTCCTTGAACGTCAGTTCCGCGAACTCGTCCAGTGTGAGGTGCTTCCCGAGCGCGTCTACCACCAGACCGCGGCCCGTCGGCATCAGGTACACCGTGCCCAGGGGCGTGTTGGAAAGCACCGAGCCGCACCACGACAGTCCGGACAGGTTCGAGTCCGTGAGGTTCGTCATCGTGAAGTTCGCATACGTCGCGCTGGAGTTGCGGAAGTTGCACTTGATAAATCCTGCCTTTTTGAGGTTCGCGAGGGTCATGGTCGCGCCGTACAGCTCGCAGTCGAAGAACATGGTGTTCTCCAGATTCGTGTTGATGAACACGGTGGTTTGGAGGGTGCAGCCCTCAAACTGACTTCCGGTGAAGTCCGCGCGGAGCGCGTCGAGCCCCCGGAAGTAGCAGTCCTTGAAATCGTTCTCGCGCATCTCCGCGTCGGTGGCTCCGAGGAACTCGAATCGGCATTCGGTGAAGGCGGTGCGGGTGAACCCGCCGTCGGCTAGGTCGTTTCCGTAGAAGGTGCAGTCGACAAACTCGCCGCCGGTGATGGTGATGTCTCCGAGGTTCACGTCGGTGATGGTGTAGCCCTGGAGGGTGAAGGTCCCATCGGTGAGCCGTGCTTTCTTGATTGCTTGGTTGAATTGAACAAGCCCGTCGATGACTTGTTTCATGGTGGTGCCTTTCTGTGGGTGGCCCGCCCCGGATGGGGCTTTGGGTTAGTGGATGATGATTTCTTCGCCGGTTGCGGTGTCGAAGAACGCATCGTCGATTTCTGGGTCGAGCTTCAACTCGGCCATGCGGTCGTTGATGGTCCAATCGGTGCCGTCGGCGTTGGTGATGTCGAGGATGGTTCCGAGTACGGTGTAGGTATTCACCCCGTTCTTCTCAACGATGGTTCCGCGTTCTGGGTTGTTTGGGTCGGTGCTCCACTTGATTTGTGCTTTGGTGCCGTGGAGTCGGCGGGCGATGGTCCAGGGGGTGTGTCCTCGGTAGGTTCCGGTCTTGGTAACCATGGTGATCATTGTGGGCTGTCCTTTCTGTGGTGGTGGTTAAGGTGTTTCCTTAACCTGTAACTATAGTATATACCATCTAGTCATGTCGTACAAGTTATTTTGCAACTTTTTTTAAAAAACTTTGACATTTTTTCGCGACCATCAAACACGCAGGTCACGCACACAATTATGCAAACACCTCCCGACCGAACAGCAGCATTTGCAGCACATCATCCGCCTGCGCCGAGTCCGAACACATCCCATACAGACCCTCGTAGTCCCGGTCAGTCAACCGCTGGTTAAACTCGTCCACGAACCGCCCCTCACCCGGCAGACTAATCTCGTTGAGCCGCTCAAATAGCCGCTCGAAAGTCACCACGACAGTCCGGTCCACAAGCTCGAACCGCACCGTGTTCTCGTCCTCCATTGTCACCAGCTCCCACCACGACCAGTAGACCCCGGTGGAAATCAGCGACTCCAGCAGTAGGCGGGCATACACGTCACCCAGCATGTCGATGGTCCCGACCGCCATTCCATCGGCGATATGCTCGGCGTGCCACCGAACCAGCTCGTCCTCGTCGCGCTTATCGCTCGTCATCGTCGCGAGGGTCGTTATATAGGGCAGTTTCGGCAGTTTCATTGTGATCAGTCCTTCCTAGAACTTGTTGGTCTTCCTGTATTGCATCTTCTCGATCGTGGACAAGCGGCTCCACATCCATTCGCGGGCGGGGCGCTGCGTCTTGTCCGTCTCCGGGTGCGCGAGCATGATGTGTCGGAGCTCGACGGCGCACTGCGGCCACCGCTCGAATGGCGCGTGGCACAACTCGCTCAACACATCCACCATGCGGCTCCGCAGCACGCCAGGGTCATCTGGCGGGTTCATCAGGACGGTGCGGAGCTCGTCGCGGGCGCGGGACTCCGCGGGGTGCGGGCTAGTCATCCTCGCCCCCATTCCGCTCGTCCTCTGCCCGGTGGTGCGCGATAGCCGCGACCAGGATCGCCAGCAGCTCCGGGCCAGCGACGTGGAACTCGTCCTCCGCTTCCTTG
>NZ_JBQHTP010000043.1:0-4610 GCF_052065655.1 Bittarella sp. HCP28S3_D9
CCCCCCCCCCCCCCCCCCCCCCCCCCCCCCCCCCCCCCCCCCCCCCCCCCCCCCCCCCCCCCCCCCCCCCCCCCCCCCCCCCCCCCCCCCCCCCCCCCCCCCCCCCCCCGCTTCTCTATCACCAGCCGTAGCGGCCGCCGATGAAGTCGACAAAGCGCTTGGCGCTGGGGGAGAGGGAGACGTCCCGCAGCTTGCACCAGCTGATGTGCCGGGGCGGCAGGGAGAAATCCACCGGCAGCTTCACCACCAGCCCCCGGCGCAGATAGTCCTCGGCAAACTCCTCGATGGCGCAGCAGACCCCCAGGCCGATGCGGGCGAAGTCCAGCAGCAGGTCGTGGGAGCCCAGCTCGATTTCCGGAGAGATGGGCAGCCCCTGCGCGGCAAACCAGTCGTCCACCAGCCGCCGGGCGTTGGACTTGCGCTCCAGCAAGATCAGCGGCAGGTCCGCCACCTCGGCGGCGGTGAGGGGCCGCTGGGGCAGGGGGTAGCGCGGCCCGGCCAGAAAGGCGTCGTGCACCCGGAAAAAGCGGTGCTCCTCCACCCGCTGGTCCCGCACCGGGGAGTTGACAAAGGCCAGGTCCACACTGTGCTCGGCCAGCATCTCCACCGCCTCGATGGAGGTGCCGTTTTGGATGACCAGCCGGATGTGGGGGTACTCCCGGTGAAAGCGCTCCAACTGGCCCAGGATCACAAAGCGGGAGATGGTGTCCGACACCCCCACCCGCAGCTGGCCCTGCTCCAGGTTCTGCTGCTCCCGCAGGCTCTGCTGCCCCTGTTCCAGGGTTTTGAGGGCGGCGTCCACATAGCCGTAGAGCAGTTCCCCCTCGCTGGTGAGGGAGAGCCGCTTCCCCCGCCGGTCAAAGAGGGGGACCCCCAACTGGCTCTCCAGGTGTTTGACCGTCTGGCTCACCGCCGACTGGGAGACAAAGAGCTTCCCCGCCGCCGCCGAGAAGCCCCCCTGCCGCGCCACCTCGCGAAAGACCCGATAGTGTTCCAGCTTGACCTCCATACTATTAGACCACCTTATAAATCATATTATGAAAAGATATTTTACTTATATATACAATTGCATTATACTGGTAGAGCAGTTGTTTGTAAACCGGGCTTTTGGGCCCGCCAAAAAAGGAGAGGCAAGATGAGTAACTTCGTAGGCACCGTATCCAGAGGGATCAAACTTCCCATCGTCAAAGAGGGGGACGACCTGGCCGCCATCGTGGCTAAGTCGGTGCTGGACGCCGCCGCGGGCGAGCCCTTCGCCCTGCACGACCGGGACGTGGTGGCCATCACCGAGTCGGTGGTGGCCCGCACCCAGGGCAACTACGCCACCGTCGACGACATCGCCGCCGACGTGCGGGCCAAGCTGGGGGGCGAGCACATCGGGGTGGTCTTCCCCATCCTCAGCCGCAACCGCTTCTCGGTCTGCCTCAAGGGGATCGCCAAGGCCGCCAAAAAGGTGACGGTGCTGCTCAGCTACCCCTCCGACGAGGTGGGCAACCACCTGATCGACATCGACCGGCTGGAAGAGGCCGGCATCAACCCCTGGAGCGACGTCCTCACCGCCGAGGAATTTCACGAGACGTTCGGCACCGTGCTGCACCCCTTCACCGGGGTGGACTACCTGGACTACTACGCCCAGGTCATCCGCGAGTGCGGGGCCGAGCCCCAGATCGTGCTGGCCAACAAGCCCGCCGCCATCCTGCAGTACACCAAGCGGGTGCTGGCCTGCGACATCCACACCCGGCAGCGCACCTGCCGCCAGCTGAAGGAGGCCGGGGCCGAGGCGGTCTGCTCCCTCAGCGACATCCTCAACCAGAGCGCCGGCGGCTGCGGCTACAACGAGCAGTACGGCCTGCTGGGCTCCAACAAGGCCACCGAGACCTCGGTGAAGCTCTTCCCCCGGGACTGCGACGCCTTTGTCCAGCGGGTGGCCGACCTGCTGCGCGAGGGCAGCGGCAAGCAGATCGAGGTCATGGTCTACGGCGACGGCGCCTTCAAAGACCCGGTGGGCCAGATCTGGGAGCTGGCGGACCCGGTGGTCTCCCCCGCCCACACCGCCGGGCTCGACGGCACCCCCAACGAGGTCAAGCTGAAATACCTGGCCGACAACGACTTTGCCGACCTCAGCGGCGAGGAACTGCAGGCCGCCATCCGCGAGCGCATCGCCCACAAGAAGGACAAGCTGGTGGGCGACATGGCCGCCCAGGGCACCACCCCCCGCCGGTTGACCGACCTCATCGGCTCCCTGTGCGACCTGACTTCCGGCAGTGGCGACAAGGGCACCCCGGTGGTGCTGGTGCAAAACTACTTCGACAACTACGCCAAATAAGGCCCGCCACACGGCCTTGAGAGGGCGCCCGAAAGAGGGCGCCCTCTCTCTGTTTTACCCCCCAAAAAGGGCGTGGCATTGGCCGCACAACTGTGCTATACTGAATTTATATACGCCGGGAGGAGGTGGGGGGCCGCTTTGAAGTACAGACGACTGTTTGCCGCCGCGCTGGCCGCCCTCACCCTCCTGAGCGGCTGTGCCAAGGACAGCCCCCAGCGGGAGGGTCACCCCGCCGGCAACTACCAGCGCCCCCCGGTGGCCGAGGCGGTCTTTGACGGCAGCGACGCGGTCTCGGGCGGGGGGGCCGACATCGACCTGACCAACCTGGGCGAGGGCTATGTGGCGGTGCGCGCCCAGCACAGCGCCCGCCTAAAATTTCAGGTGCTCAAGGGGGAGGAGACCTACAACTACGACCTGGCAAACGACGGCACCCCCTGCTTTTACCCCCTGCAGATGGGGGACGGCGAATACACCTTTCGGGTGATGCGAAACACCACCGGCGACCGGTATGCCCAGCTCCTCTCCACCGCCCGGCAGGTGCAGCTCACAAGCGAGTTCGCCCCCTTCCTCCGCCCCAGCATCCAGGTCAACTACACCCCCCAGTCCGCCTGCGTGGCCAAGGCCGCCCAGCTGTCGGCGGAGGACACCAGCCAGATCGGGGTGGTCAACAGCGTCTACGACTACATCGTAAAAAACATCCGCTACGACGTGGGGAAGGCGGAGACCGTCCCCAAGGGCTACACCCCCGACCCCGACGAGACCCTGAAAAGTGGCACCGGCATCTGCTACGACTACGCGGCCCTGGCGGCCGCCATGCTCCGCAGCCAGGGCATCCCCACCAAACTCGTCACCGGCTACGTGGCCCCGAACGACCTCTACCACGCCTGGAATTTGATCTATTTGGAGGAGTCGGGCTGGATCGCGGTGGAGTTTCAGGTGGAGGCCGGCAACTGGGTGCGCATCGACACCACCTTCGCCGCCGGCGGGGCGGACCTAAAGGATTTTGTGGGCGACGGCAAAAACTATGTCGACCGCTATGTGTACTGATATGGGCGAGAGAAAAAGAGGAGGCGGCAGATGAAACAGACGCTGTTGAACGACCTGGAGCTTAGCCTGTTTTGTGAAAATCTATCCATGATGCTGGGGGCCGGCATCCCGTCCAGCGAGGCGCTGGAGCTCTTTTGCGAGGACATGGAGCCCGGCCCCTTTCAGGAGGGGGTCCGGCGGGTCTTGGACTGCCTGGAAGAGACCCACTCCCTCCCCGGCGCCCTGCGGGCGGCGGGCTGTTTCCCCAGCTATTTGAGCGACATGGTGGAGGTGGGCGAGATCGCCGGGCGCACCGAGCAGGTGCTCAAACGGCTGGCCGCCTACTACGAGGGGCAGGACGCCCTGCAGAAAAAGCTGCGCAGCGCCGTGGTCTACCCCACGGTGATGCTGGTTTTGATGACCGCGGTGATGCTCTTTTTGGTCTTTGAGGTGCTGCCGGTCTTTTCCGGCGTCTACGCCCAGCTGGCGGGGGACCTGACCGGCTCCTCCGTCGGGTACATGTCGGTGGCCAAGGGGGTCGCCTGGGCGGTGCTGGTCATCACCCTGGTGCTGGCGGTCCTCCTCTTGGTGGGGCTGCAGATGATGAAGCGCCCCCGGGGGCTGCAGCGGCTGGCTGCCTTGGCCCAGCGCCTTCCCCTGACAAAGGGGGTCGCCTACCAGGTGTCCCTGGCCCGCTTCACCTCGGCCCTGAGCACCTTTTTGGCCAGCGGGGTGGACACCGACCGGGCCATGGCCGTCTCCAGCGAGATGGTGGACCACCCCCTCTTGCGCGCCAAACTGGCCCGCTGCCGGGAGCGGATGGAGACCGGCGAGGGGTTGGCCCAGGCCATCTACGCCGAAAAGGTCTTCCCCTCCCTCTACGCCCGGATGCTCGTCAGCGGCTTTCAGAGCGGGAGCGGCGAGGAGTCGCTGGCCCGCCTCACCCGCCTCTTTGCGGAGGAGTCCGACCGCCAGATCGACGGGGCCCTCTCGACGGTCGAGCCGGGGCTGGCGGCCTTCCTCACCCTCTCGGTGGGGGTCATCCTCCTGGCGGTCATGCTGCCCCTCATCGGCATCATGGGCGCCATCGGCTAAAGGGGGGCTTTGCTGTGTACACCTCGTTTGCCCAGCGGCGGCGGTCCAGGCGGATCCGGCTGCTCCTCCTCGCGCTGGCGGCGCTGCTGCTGGCCGGCTGCCTGTTGCTGCTGCCCAGGGTACAGGGGGATCTGAGCCGGCAGTCGGGCGGCGCGGGCCCCGC
>NZ_JBQHTP010000045.1:0-1425 GCF_052065655.1 Bittarella sp. HCP28S3_D9
GAATAGACTGAATGAGAACCGCTTCACAAGGTCAAGCCCTCGACCGATTAGTACTGCCCAGCTCAACACGTCACCGTGCGTACACCTGCAGCCTATCTACCTCGTAGTCTTCAAGGGGTCTTACCTGATTGACTCAGTGGGATATCTTATCTTGAGGTCGGCTTCACGCTTAGATGCTTTCAGCGTTTATCCGTTCCGCACTTAGCTGCCCAGCTGTGCCACTGGCGTGACAACTGGTGCACCAGAGGTGCGTCCATCCCGGTCCTCTCGTACTAGGGACAGCTCCTCTCAAATATCCTGCGCCCACGACAGATAGGGACCGAACTGTCTCACGACGTTCTGAACCCAGCTCGCGTACCGCTTTAATTGGCGAACAGCCAAACCCTTGGGACCGAATTCAGCCCCAGGATGCGATGAGCCGACATCGAGGTGCCAAACCTCCCCGTCGATGTGGACTCTTGGGGGAGATCAGCCTGTTATCCCCAGGGTAGCTTTTATCCGTTGAGCGACGGCATTTCCACTCACATACCGCCGGATCACTAACTCCAACTTTCGTTCCTGCTCGACTTGTCAGTCTCGCAGTCAGGCTGGCTTGTGCGTTTACACTCTCTGGCATGGTTTCCGTCCATGCTGAGCCAACCTTTGAGCGCCTCCGATACCTTTTAGGAGGCGACCGCCCCAGTCAAACTGCCCACCTGACAATGTCCTCCGGCCGGTTTCACGGCCGCAAGTTAGAATTCCAGCACTACAAGAGTGGTATCCCAAGGTCGACTCCACCAAAGCTGACGCCTTGGCTTCCCTGTCTCCCACCTATCCTGTACATGTAATACCGAAATCCAATATCAGGCTGCAGTAAAGCTCCATGGGGTCTTTCCGTCTTGTCGCGGGTAACCGGCATCTTCACCGGTACTACAATTTCGCCGGGTGGGTTGTTGAGACAGTAACCAGATCGTTACACCATTCGTGCGGGTCGGAACTTACCCGACAAGGAATTTCGCTACCTTAGGACCGTTATAGTTACGGCCGCCGTTCACTGGGGCTTCGGGTCAAAGCTTGCACTCATCTCCTTAACCTTCCAGCACCGGGCAGGTGTCAGCCCCTATACTTCATCTTTCGATTTAGCAGAGACCTGTGTTTTTGCTAAACAGTCGCCTGGCTCTATTCTCTGCGGCTCATGTTTCCATGAGCACCCCTTATCCCTAAGTTACGGGGTCAATTTGCCGAGTTCCTTAACAACCCTTCTCCCGTTGGCCTTAGAATCTTCTTCCTACCTACCTGTGTCGGTTTGCGGTACGGGCACCTTAGTTGTCCCCAGAGCTTTTCTCGCCTCCGTCCAAGCATGCTTCCCTACTAAATTTCAGTCCCTTACGCCCGGGTCTACCATCGCCCGGGTCATGCCCTTTCAGAGTGTCCCTCTGCTTAAAA
>NZ_JBQHTP010000046.1:0-468 GCF_052065655.1 Bittarella sp. HCP28S3_D9
GCTGTCGGTGGCCGTCTGGCTGATGACGCAGCTCCCCGGCTTGGCGGTGTCGTACCCCGCCGCCGTCACGTCCTTGCCGTCCTGGGTCACGCGGATGGGCGAGAGGGTCAGCTCCCCGTCCCCCTGCTGGCTCACAAACCCGTACCGCCCGGCGAAGATCTGCTGGGCCACCTCCCCCGTCAGGCTCCCGCCGTAGGCCCCGGACTCCCTGACCCCCTCGGCGATCTGCTCGTAGATATAGGCGTGGTAGCGCCCGGTCTCCGGGTCCTCCTTGATCACCGGCTGGGGCACCGGCTTCAGGGGGTCAAAGGGCGGGCCCACCGGCGGGGTCCCCTCCTCCTGCCGCTCCACCGCCGGCGGCGCGTCCGGGTCGATGAGGGTGTCGGTCAGGTAGAGGGTGGTGGTGTTCCCGTCCGCGTCGGTGGCGGTGCAGACCACCACAAAGCTGCCCGGCTGGGTGGTGTCCAC
>NZ_JBQHTP010000047.1:0-404 GCF_052065655.1 Bittarella sp. HCP28S3_D9
CGCTCACGTCCGCCCCCTTCTGGGTGATGGCATAGGTGTAAGTGAGGGCCTCGTCCCGCCCCACGTTGGAGGCAAAGCCGTATCTCTGGGCCATCAGCTCCGCCGCGTCCTCCAGGGTGAACCGCCCGCCGTACAGGGGAACCGCCTTGTCGATGTACTCGCTCATGCTGTCGCGGATGACGGCGTGGCGCAGGCCCCCCTCGTCGGTCTCCTCCTCCGGCTCCAGCGCCGGGGCCTCCGGGTCGGTCGGGGTGGCGCTGGGCGGGGCGTTGAAGGAGACCGGCGTGGCCTCCCCCGCGTTCCCCGCCGCGTCCACCGCCCGGTAGAGCCCGTTTTGGTCGACGGAGACCCTCTCGCTGGCCTTGCCGTTGCCCTTCTCCGCCCCCTCGGTGGGCAGGGCGAAG